>NZ_JBIWNS010000005.1:0-469548 GCF_044767325.1 Herbaspirillum sp. NPDC101397 | reverse complement strand
TACGGCTACGTCCTGGAAAACGGCAAGATTTCCGTGCACGGCCCGGCCGACAAGCTACAGAACGACCCGGCGGTGCAAGCAGCATATCTCGGCGGTGGCGCACATCACTAGCCAAGTGAGCCGATACTTTTCTCTGGCATCCAATGCATCGGGTGTCGGAGAAATCTGATTAGCCGTGCGGATTTATGCGAAGAATCGGCCCGCTACCCAGCCCTTTGACAACCACGCATGTTGAGTACAACGGCCTTTTCCTTTGTGGCCGCACTATCTGGTTGCTCCCGCATCCTGCTCTACTGAATCGCCACCTGCAATTCGGCGCTATGCCTCTTCACCGCCGTCAGGACGATCTCGCTCAGTTCTGAGCCGCCCTCCTGCTCTACATACTCCAGCAAGGCACGCCGCATGCGCGGTTCCCAGAAACGCTTGATGTGCGTAGCCAGGTCTTTTTCCGCCTGCACGCGATCCGGCATGGTGGAAAAGAAAGTCCCGATCTGGTTGGCCATCTTGATGAGGTGCTGGACGTTCATGATGTAGTCTCGATTCTCTTATTGTTGCCGTCAGATCAGGCGATGGGCTCCGGCATAGACGACATGCCCTTGCCTGCGCACGAAGCCGATCAGCGTTACGTCGGTTTCTTTCGCCAGGCGGATCGCCAACGCGGTCGGCGCCGAAATCGCAGCGATGAAGCCGATGCCGACGGTTGCCGCCTTCTGCACCATTTCATAGCTGGCGCGACTGGTGATGATCACGGCGCCTGCTGAAAAATCCTGTTTTTGTTCGGCCAGGGCGCCGATTAGTTTGTCGAGCGCATTGTGGCGGCCGACGTCTTCACGCACCAGCGTGATCTTGCCGTCGCGGCCCATCCATGCCGCCGCGTGGGTAGCGCCGGTCTGCTGCTGCAATTGCTGCTGCGCCTGCATCGCATCCAGCGCCGCATGCAGCGTGTCGGCTGAAAACTGCAGCGCACCGGCCTGCACCGCGGCCGGATGGCGCACCGCCTGCTCCAGCGTCTCGGCCCCACACAAGCCGCAGCCGGTGCGGCCGGTCAGGTTGCGACGCTTTTCCTTCAGCGCGACGAAGCGCTCGGTGGCCACGTTCATTTGCACCTGGATGCCTTCGGCGCCCTGCACGATCTCGCAGTCGTAGAGCTCACCCGGGTTGGCCAGGATGCCTTCGGTCAATGAAAATCCCAGCGCAAAGTCTTCCAGGTCAGCCGGCGTCGCCATCATCACGGCATGCGAAATACCGTTGTACTCCAGTGCGATCGGCACTTCTTCGGCGACCACGTCGATGACGACTTCACGCCGGCCGTCGCGCCACTTCTCCACCTCAACCTTGGCCGCTGTCGCGAACTCGGCAGAGATATCATCGGGCGACGGGATGGGACATGCATTCATTGACTGCTTCTTTCTTCATTTCGTTGTTTCGTCATTTCGTGACCAAAGGCTCCTGCGACGCCTTCTCGCCTTTCAGCAAACCCAGCTGTTCCTGATGGAACTGCTGGTAATGCTGCTGCCATTCGGACGGCTGCGACACCGGCATGACCTGCACCGCCGTCACCTTGTACTCGGGGCAATTGGTGGCCCAGTCCGAGTTGTCGGTGGTGATCACGTTGGCGCCCGACTCGGGAAAGTGGAACGTGGTGTAGACCACGCCCGGCTGCACCCGCTCGGTCACCGTGGCGCGCAACACCGTCTGCCCGGCGCGCGACTCAATACCGACCCAGTCGCCTTCGCGCACGCCGCGGTCTTCGGCGTCGTGCGGATGGATTTCCAGGCGGTCTTCATCGTGCCATTGCGAATTCTCGGTGCGGCGCGTCTGCGCGCCGACGTTGTATTGCGACAGGATGCGGCCGGTGGTCAGGATCAGCGGATAACGCTGCGTCACCTTCTCGTCGGTGGCGAAGTATTGCGTGTTGAGGAACTTGCCCTTGCCGCGGATGAAACTGCCGATGTGCATGATCGGCGTGCCTTCCGGCGCCGCATCGTTGCACGGCCACTGGATGCTGCCGAGGCGCTCCAGTTTGTCGTAGCTGACGCCGTGGAAACTCGGTGTCAGGGCCGCGATTTCATCCATGATTTCCGATGGATGATTGTACGGCATCGGGTAGCCGAGCGCTTCGGCCAGCGCCACCGTGACTTCCCAATCGGACTTGCCGGACTTCGACGGCATCACCTTGCGCACGCGAGAAATGCGGCGCTCGGCGTTGGTGAAGGTGCCGTCTTTTTCGAGGAAGGACGAACCCGGCAGGAACACGTGCGCGTACTTGGCGGTCTCGTTGAGGAACAAGTCCTGGATCACGATGCACTCCATCTCTTGCAAGGCGGCGGCGACGTGCTGGGTGTTGGGGTCGGACTGGACGATGTCCTCACCCTCGCAATACAGGCCCTTGAAGCTGCCGTCGAGCGCAGCATCGAACATGTTGGGGATGCGCAAACCCGGCTCCGGATTGAGCGTCACGCCCCAGGCCTGCTCGAACTGCGAGCGCACGGTCGAGTCGGAGATGTGGCGATAGCCCGGCAGCTCATGCGGGAAGGAACCCATGTCGCAGGATCCCTGCACGTTGTTCTGGCCGCGCAGCGGATTGACGCCGACGCCTTCGCGGCCGACGTTACCGGTGGCCATCGCCAGGTTGGCGATGCCGATCACCATGGTCGAGCCTTGCGCATGTTCGGTCACGCCCAGGCCGTAATAGATCGCGCCGTTGCCGTTGGTGGCGAACAGGCGCGCGGCGCCGCGCAGTTCTTCGGCCGGCACGCCGCAGACGGCGGACATGGCTTCCGGCGAATTGTCCGGACGCAGCACGAACTCTTTCCATTGTTCGTAGGACTGCAGGTCACAGCGTTCTTTAATGTATTCCTCGCTTTGAAGGCCTTCGGCCAGGATCACGTGCGCCAGCGCGGTGATGACCGCGACGTTGGTGCCGGGGCGCAGCTTGAGGTGGTAATCGGCCTGAATGTGCGCCGACTTGACCATTTCCGTCGTGCGGGGATCAATGACGATCAGCTTCGCACCTTGGCGCAGGCGGCGCTTCATTTGCGAAGCGAACACCGGATGCGCCGACGCCGGGTTGGCGCCGATGATCATGATGACGTCGGACTTCATCACCGAGTCGAAGGTCTGGGTGCCGGCCGATTCGCCCAGCGTCTGCTTGAGACCGTAGCCGGTCGGCGAATGGCAGACGCGTGCGCAGGTGTCGACGTTATTGTTGCCGAAGGCGGCGCGCACCAGCTTTTGCACCAGATAGGTTTCTTCGTTAGTGCAGCGCGAGGACGTGATGCCGCCGATGGAATCCTTGCCGTGCTTGGCCTGGATGCGGCGGAACTCGCTGGCGGCATAACTCAGCGCCTCCTCCCACGACACTTCGCGCCACGGGTCGGTGATCTTGCTGCGGATCATCGGCTTGGTGATGCGGTCCTTGTGGGTCGCATAACCCCAGGCAAAACGTCCCTTGACGCAGGAGTGGCCGTGGTTGGCCTTGCCGTCCTTGTACGGCACCATGCGCACCACTTCGTTGCCCTTCATCTCGGCCTTGAACGCGCACCCGACGCCGCAATAGGCGCAAGTGGTGACCTTGCTGTGCTCGGCCTGCCCCATCATGATCACGGTCTTCTCGGTCAGCGTCGCGGTCGGACAAGCCTGCACGCAGGCGCCGCAGGAGACGCATTCGGATTCCATGAAGCTGTCCATCTGCCCGGCCGTGACACGCGATTCGAAGCCGCGGCCGCTGATGGTCAGCGCGAAGGTGCCTTGCGTCTCTTCGCAGGCGCGCACGCAGCGGTTGCAGACGATGCACTTGGAAGGGTCATAGGTGAAGTAAGGATTGGATTCATCCTTCTTCATCTCGAGGTGATTCTCGCCTTCGTAGCCGTAACGCACTTCGCGCAGGCCGACCGTGCCGGCCATGTCCTGCAGTTCGCAATTGCCGTTGGTCGGGCAGGTCAGGCAGTCGAGCGGATGGTCGGAAATGTACAGCTCCATCACGCCGCGCCGGATGTCGGCCAGCTTGGGGGTCTGCGTCTGTACCTTCATGCCCGGTTCGCAGGGCGTGGTGCACGAGGCCGGATAGCCCTTCATCTTGCGGCCGTCACGGCCTTCGATCTCGACCAGGCACAGGCGGCAGGAGCCGAATGGCTCCAGACTGTCGGTGGCGCACAATTTCGGCACATTGATGCCCGCCTCCACCGCCGCGCGCATGACCGAAGTGCCGGCCGGGACCGTGACGGCGACGCCATCGATTTCGAGGGTGACTTCGGTCTCTGAGACACGCGCCGGCGTGCCGTAATCTGTTTCGTTGAGCTGGTTCATGGCAACAACTCCTTGCGGAATGCGTAAGCGAATGGGAAATGGGACTCAGGCGGCTTTTTCAGCCGGCGAACCAAAGTCTTCAGGAAAATGATTCAAGGCCGACAGCACCGGATACGGCGTCAGGCCGCCCATGGCGCACAGCGAACCGTTGAGCATGGTGTCGCACAGGTCGCGCAGCAGATGTACTTGCTGAGGTCTGTTGTCATTAGCGATGATCTTGTCGATCACCTCGACGCCGCGTGTCGAGCCGATGCGGCATGGCGTGCATTTGCCGCAGGATTCGATGGCGCAGAACTCCATCGCATAGCGCGCCTGCTGCGCCATGTCGACGCCGTCGTCGAATACCACCATGCCGCCGTGGCCGACCATCGCGCCGAGGGCGGCGAAGGCTTCGTAATCCAGCGGCGTGTCGAGCTGTTGCTGCGGCATGTAGGCGCCCAGCGGACCGCCCACCTGCACCGCGCGGATCGGCCGGCCGCTGCGCGTACCGCCGCCGAAGTCGTCCAGCAGTTCGCGCAACGTCAGGCCGAAGGCCTTCTCGACCAACCCGCCGTATCTGACGTTGCCGGCCAGCTGAAACGGCAAGGTGCCGTGCGAACGACCGACGCCATAGTTCTTGTAAAACGCCGCGCCGCGGGCCAGCACGATAGGCACCGTCGCCAGCGAAATCACGTTGTTGATCACGGTCGGCTTGCCGAACAGGCCTTCCAGCGCCGGCAGCGGCGGCTTGGCGCGCACCACGCCGCGCTTGCCTTCGAGGCTTTCGAGCAGCGCGGTTTCTTCGCCGCAGATGTAGGCGCCGGCGCCCATGCGCACTTCCAGACTGAACGCCTTGCCGGAGCCGAGCACGTTGTCGCCAAGATAGCCATGCTTGTTAGCCGTGGCGATCGCCTCGTTGAGCGCGGCGATGGCGTGCGGATATTCTGAACGCACGTAGATGTAGCCTTGCGTCGCGCCCACGGCCAGAGCGGCAATCGTCATGCCCTCGATCAGCACGAAGGGATCGTCTTCCATCACCATGCGATCCGAGAAGGTGCCGGAATCGCCTTCATCGGCGTTGCAGACGATGTACTTTTGGGAAGCCTTCGCACCGGCCACCGTCTTCCATTTGATGCCGGTCGGGAACGCCGCGCCACCACGTCCGCGCAGGCCGGAATCCAGTACTTCCTGGACGATTTCTTCGCTGCTCATGCCGACCGCGCGCTTCAGTCCGGCATAGCCCTCATGCGCCAGATAGTCGTCCAGCGACACCGGATCGGTGATGCCGACGCGCGCAAAGGTCAGGCGTTCCTGCTTTTTCAGGTAGGGTATTTCGTCGGTGAGGCCCTGCGCGAGGGGATGCTCAAATGCCTTCACGCCGTCTTCCAGGAAACCGGCGTCGAACAAACCCGCAACATCATCCGGATCGACCGGACCATAGGCGACGCGACCTTGCTCGGTCTCTACCTCAACCAGCGGCTCCAGCCAGAACATGCCGCGCGAACCGTTGCGCACAATGTTGACCTGAATGCCGCGCCTTTCGGCTTCGCTGAAAACCGCCGCCGCCACGTCGTTGGCGCCCAGCGCAATTGCCGCGGAGTCACGCGGCACATATACGTTGATGCTCATGTCGCACCTCGCTTGGCTTGCAGCAGCCGGTCAAGCTTGTCGGCGCCGACCCGCGCATGCAGCTCGCCGTCGACCACCACATTGGGCCCACAGGCGCACAGGCCCAGGCAATACACCGGCTCGAGCGTAAACTGGCCGTCGGCGGTGGTTTCATGGAAAGCGCAGCCGAGCGCTTTCTCGGCGTGCTTCGCCAGCGCTTCGGAGCCGACCGACTGGCAGGCTTCCGCGCGGCACACCTGCACCACGTGCTTGCCGGACGGTTGCTGGCGGAAATGGTGGTAGAAGGAAATCACGCCGTGCACTTCGGCACGCGATACGTTGAGCGCGTCGGCGATCATCGGCACCGCATCGGCCGGCACGAAGCCGACCGCTTCCTGGATGCCGTGCAAAATCGGCAGCATGGCGCCGGGCATGTGCCGGCGCGCGGCGATGACGTCCCTGACCGCACCGACGTCGAATGGCTGTTGTCTGTTCATGGTTTCGTCTCCTGCTGAACTGCTGTCCGGTCCGGGTATATGTTTTTATCTCGCCGGGCCGTGGAAAAACACGTCTAGTCGCGCCGCCTGATCCTTGCAGGAACCGGACGACGACGTTGTTGTTGCGATGCTGTTTTATGCGCTGCCGACAACAAGCCGGCGGCGGCGAATACGGCGATCCCTGCCGACGCAAACGGCGCGGCAAAGCTCAGGAATGTGGGAAAGAAAATGATGCCGAACACAACTGCAAGGACTGCAGCAGCGGCAATGAAGCATGCGATCGCAAACCCGGGCGCTGTGCTGAAAAGCGTTGCGGCACGCGATCCGATCGAAGAATGATCAAGCGATTTCATGTTCTCCCTGCCTATCATTGATGCATCGGGTTGGTACAGAACACTACGGTGGTGAAGCCGGCTGCCGCAAAGTATTGATCCTCGCGGCAGCCTTGTTGCTTGTTACTTGTTACTTTTCGACTACGTCACGCTCAATTACTTGAACAGCACCGCAGTCTTTTGCAGCGTCAGCGAAATACCCCAGATCAGCGGGATGCCGACTGCCAGCCATGCCGCGCCGATCAGTGCAGGATTGCCGCCACGGCCGACCAGCGCCATGTCTGCCGACGACATTGTCGCGGTATTGTCCGAGGACGACTTTTCGTGCGCCAGTTGCTTTTCGCGGGCCAGTTCTTCCGGCGTCATGAAGTGCTTGGCGGCGACCGGACGGACCAGCAGGTTGCAGATCAGGCCCAGCACCAGCATGCCTGCCAGGATGTACATCGTGGTGTTGTAGACCTGGTCGCGCGGCATGCCGAGCGACAGTTGATACTCACGCATGTAATTCACCACGACCGGGCCGAGGATGCCGGCGGTAGCCCATGCAGTCAGCAGGCGACCGTGGATCGCGCCGACCATCTGGGTGCCGAACAAGTCAGCCAGGTAAGCAGGCACCGTCGCAAAACCGCCGCCGTACATCGACAGGATGATGCAGACTGCACCGACGAACAGCGCAATGCTGCCTGCCTTGGCCGACCATGGCAGGCTCACGTACAGGATGAAGCCCAGCACGAAGAAGATCACGTACGTCATCTTGCGACCGAAGAAGTCGGAACACGACGCCCACACGAAACGACCGCCGATATTGAACAGGCTGATCAGGCCGGTGAAGCCGGCTGCAATCGCGGCGATCGCGGCTTTTTGCTCGATCGACAGATCGCTGAAGCCAACGTTGACGCCCAGCAGATGGCCGCCGAAGACTTCCTGCAGCATCGGCGACGAGATGCCGATCACGCCGATACCGGCCGACACGTTCAGGCACAGCACCAGCCACACCAGCCAGAACTGGGGAATGCCCCAGACCTTGCTCACGTGCACGTGGTTTTGCGTGATCATGGTGTTGTTGGCGGTGACCGGCGGCGTCCAGCCGGCCGGCTTCCAGCCGCTAGGCGGAACACGATAGCCCAGTGCGCCGGCCATCATGAAGATGAAATAGATCACGGCCATGGCGACGAAGGTTTCCCACACGCCGACCGAGGTCGGAGTGGCGAAGTGCTTCATCAGCTTGTCGGCCAGCGGGCTGCCGACCAGCGCGCCGCCGCCGAAACCCATGATCGCCATGCCGGTCGCCATGCCGCGACGGTCCGGGAACCATTTGATCAGGGTTGACACCGGCGAGATGTACCCCAGACCGAGGCCGACCCCACCGATCACACCTGAGCCGAGCCACATGAGCCAGATCTGGTGGGTGTAGACGCCGAATGCGGAAATCAGCAAGCCGCCGCACCAGCACAGCGCGGAGACCACGCCGGCCTTGCGCGGACCTGCGCGCTCGAGCCAGCCGCCCCAGATCGCGGCGGAAATGCCGAGCAGGACGAAGAACATCGTATACATCCAGCCCAGCATGGAAATCTTCCAGTCGCAGGTGGTGGAGAATACTTGTGCGAAAAAGCCGGTATCCGGCGCACAGGCGATCGACTCTTTGATGCCGAGCGCCTTGGACAGGGGCAGCCAGAATACGGAGAAACCGTATGCCATGCCGATACACAGGTGAATTGCCAGAGCGGCTGGCGGTACCAGCCAGCGGTTGAACCCGGGCTTGGCGATGGTATGTTCCTTTTGCAGGAAATCGAAGGCCATTATTCCCTCCTCTTTGATGTTGTGGGGCGGCAATTATATGCAAGTCGAAAGAATTCGGCTATTTATGCAAATATATGCCTATAGTTTTTATGAACTACGCGTACTTTCGCGAAGGTATCATTGAAATTCCATCGACTCAATATGCTATTTTTTTCATATATATGTACAAAGTCAGCATCAAACCACACTGGGAAATTGGCCACGGCGACGACTCCCCGCTCGACACCACGGAACTGCTGGCGCTGTTGACGGCGGTCCAGCAAACCGGCTCCATCGCCAAGGCGGCGCAGCAATTGCGTCACTCGTACCGGCACGCCTGGGGCCTGTTACGGACGTCGGAACAATTATTCGGCCACAGCCTGATCGCGAGCGGACGCGGACGCGGCACCACGCTCACGCCCTTCGCCAGCAAACTGCTGTGGGCCGACCGCATGGTCAGCGCGCGCTTGTCGCCTACCTTGGACAGCCTGGCCTCGGAATTGGAAATCGAATTGGGCAAGACGGTCGAAGGCAAATCCAAGACGGTGCGCCTGAACGCCAGCCACGGCTTCGCGGTAGCCGCCCTGCTCAACCAGTTCAACCAGGCCAAGCTGCCGGTGGAAGTGCGCTATCGCCACAGCACCGACGCCGTGGCGGCGCTGTCGCGCCAGGAATGCGACCTGGCCGGCTTTCATGTGCCGCTGGGAGAATTCGAAAAACCGGCCATCGCCACCTACGCCAAATGGCTCAACAAACGCAGCGATTGTCTGATCCACCTGGCCGTGCGCAGCCAGGGCCTGTTCGTCGCCACCGGCAATCCCAAGAATATCGGCGGGCTGGCGGACCTGACACGCAGCGACTTGCGCTTCGTCAACCGCGAAGCGGGCTCGGGCACCCGCATGCTGCTCGAACTGATGCTGGCCGGACAAGGCATCTCTCACAAGAAGATCAACGGCTTCGAGAACACCGAGTTCACCCATTCGGCGGTGGCGGCCTTCATCGCCAGCGGCATGGCTGACGTCGGCTTCGGTGTGCAGACGGCATCGCATCGTTTCGGTCTGGACTTCATTCCGCTGGTGCGCGAGCGCTACTTCTTTGCGCTGCCGACGGCGTCACTGAACGATCCGCTGGTGCGGGCGGTGGTCGATATCGTGCAGTCGCCGACGTTCCGCGCGGTGGTCGACGACCTGGCCGGCTACGAGAGCGCCGACACCGGCAAGATACAGAGCGTGCCGGAAGCTTTTCCCTGAGCTGCGTGGACTTGCTCAGCGCGCCTGCATCGCATGCACGTTGAGATTTTTCTGCAAGAAGCGCACGCACTCCCTGACCTTGGCGGAATTCTTCAGCTGCAACGGATACACCGCACACAGGTCGGCTTCCTGGAAGTAAGCCGGCAACACCCGCACCAGGCTGCCATCCTTGAGGCTGGCGGCGACATCCCAGATCGAACGCAGGATCACGCCGTGGCCGTCGACCGCCCATTGGTGGATGATCTCGCCGTGGTTCGAGGCCAGCCCGCCGGCGACCTTGACCGTTTCCGCGCCCTTGGGCCCCATCATGCGCCAGATGCCGAACGACTGATTGCGCTCACGGATCACCAGGCATTGATGCCGGGTCAGGTCCGACAGCGTCTGCGGCGCGCCATGACGACTGAGGTAATCGGGACTGGCGCACAGTACGCGCTGGCTGGCGATGATGCGCTTGGCGAACAGGTGCGGCTCATGCACCGGGCCGACCCGGATGTCGAGATCGAAGCCTTCGTTGATCATGTCGACCTGGCGATCAAACAATTCCAGCTGGATGCGCAACGCCGGGTGCAGGCGCGCAAATTCCGACAGCAGCGGCGACACGTATTTGCGGCCCAGCCCGAAGCTGGTGCTGATCTTCAGCAGCCCGCGCGGCACCTGCTTGGCGCTGCTCACGGTTTCCAGCATCTGGTCGACGTCGTCGAGGATGCGGCGCGCCCATTCATGCACGTTGCTGCCCTCTTCGGTCATCACCACGCTGCGTGTGGTGCGATGGAACAGCCGGACGCCCAGCGCCGTCTCCAGCAGCGCGATGCGCTTGCTGATGTAGGCCGGCGACGCCCCCATCTCCTTGGCCGATTCGGCAAAACTGCTCTTGCGCGCAACTACGCAGAACAAACGCAAGTCTTCCAGCAGTGGCGGTGCAACGCTTTGATTGTTCACGATTCGTGTTTTATGAAGTAACCGATTCGTGAATTATAGCGAGGCCTGAGGCCGTTATGATTTCCGTCTGGTTTTTAAAGGAGAAAGCAGCATGACCAAGCATAAAGTAGCCGTCATCGCCGGCGACGGCATCGGCCAGGAAGTGATCCCCGAAGGTTTGCGCGCGGTCGACGCCGCAGCAAAGAAATTCGGCATCGAGATCGAGTACACCCATTTCGACTGGGCCCACTGCGGCTATTACGCCGAGCACGGCAAGATGATGCCGGACGACTGGTTCGATCAGTTGAAGGGATTCGAGGCGATCTTCTTCGGCGCGGTCGGCTGGCCCGCCACGGTGCCGGATCACGTATCCCTGTGGGGCTCGCTGCTGAAATTCCGCCGCGACTTCGACCTGTACGTCAACCTGCGCCCCGTGCGCCTGATGCCCGGCGTGCCCTGCCCGCTGGCCGGCCGCAAACCCGGCGACATCGATTTCTACGTGGTGCGCGAAAACACGGAAGGCGAATATTCGTCCATCGGCGGCCGTATGTATGAAGGCACCGATCGCGAAATCGTGATCCAGGAATCGGTGTTCACGCGCCATGGCGTCGACCGCATCCTCAAGTTCGCCTACGACCTGGCGCAGAGCCGTCCGAAGAAACACCTGACCTCGGCCACCAAGTCCAACGGCATCGCCATCACCATGCCGTACTGGGACGAGCGCGTCGAAGCGATGGGCAAGAACTACGGCGACGTCAAGACAGACAAGTACCACATCGACATCCTGACCGCGCATTTCGTCCTGAATCCGCAGCGGTTCGACGTGGTGGTTGCGCCCAACCTGTTCGGCGACATCCTGTCCGACCTCGGCCCCGCCTGCGCCGGCACCATCGGCATCGCGCCTTCGGCCAACCTCAATCCGGACCGCAAGCTGCCGTCGCTGTTCGAGCCGGTGCACGGTTCGGCGCCCGACATCGCCGGCAAAAACATCGCCAACCCGGTCGCCACGATCTGGTCCGGCGCGATGATGCTGGACTTCCTCGGCAACGGCAATCCGAAGTACAAGCAAGCCCACGACGCCATCCTGGCCGCGATCGAAAAAGTGCTGGTGGAAGGACCGAAGACCCCGGACCTCGGCGGCAGCGGCGACACTACGTCGGTGGGCAAGGCGATTGCCGCGGCGATCTGATGCAGTAACGCTAGCAAAACGTCCGGATGCGGATCGCGCTCGACAGAAGCGCCGCCGCATCACCCAAACGGACGCCATCCCAGACAGGAGGAGACACCATGCAACACTGGAAAGCCATCGTCGCAACCGCGGCCATCGCCTTGTGCAGCGCCACGACACAAGCGCAGGCACAAACCGCGCAGCAACCGATCGTCATCAAATTCAGCCACGTCGTCGCCGCCAACACATCCAAGGGCAAGACCGCGGACTATTTCAAGAAGATCGTCGAGGAGCGCACCGGCGGCCGCGTCAAGGTCGAGGTCTATCCCAACAGCCAGCTCTACAAGGACAAGGAAGAACTGGAAGCGCTGCAGATGGGCTCGGTGCAGATGCTGGCGCCGACCTTCGGCAAATTCGGCCCGATGGGCGTGCGCGAGTTCGAAGTGTTCGACCTGCCCTACCTGTTCGACAACATGGCCCAGGCACAAAAGGTGACGCAGGGGCCGATCGGCCACGCCCTGCTGAAGAAGCTCGACGCCAAGGGCCTGACCGGGCTGGCGATGTGGGACAGCGGCTTCCTCGACTGGACCTCCAACAAGCCGATCCAGAAACCGTCCGACATCAAGGGCATGAAGATCCGTATTCAATCCTCAAAAGTGATCGACGCGCGCACCCGCGTGGTCGGCGCGCTGCCGCAGGTGATGCCGTGGTCGGAGATTTATCAGGGCTTGCAGACGGGCGTGGTGGACGGCCAGGAGAACCCGCCCTCCATCGTCAGCACCGCCAAGCTGTTTGAAGTGCAAAAGTTCATGACGATCTCGGAGCACGGCTATCACGGCTATGTGTTCATCGCCAACAAGCGCTTCTGGGATTCGCTGCCGGCCGATCTCAAGCCGGTCATGGACAAGGCTGTCAAGGACGCCACCGAGTATTTCAACAGCAACGCCAAGAAGGAAAACGACGATGCCTTGGAAGACATCCGCAAAACCGGCAAGATGAAAATCCTGACCATGACGCCGGAAGAAAAGAACGAATGGAAAGCCATCCAGTACAAGGTCCATCGCGAGATGGAAGACCGTATCGGCAAGGACCTGATCCAATCGATCTACAAGGAAATCGGGCGCGGACCGGACGGCAAATAAAGCAGAAAATGTGCTGCATGCAAGCACCGCGAAGCCGGCGTTTCCTGCGAGGAACGCCGGCTTTTTTGCTTCCCCGGCAATTTCGGAATTACAGCGGCCTCATGCCGTGTTAGGATTTGCGCCGTAAAATGACCAGACGTCCCCCAGCAAAAACATGAAGATTCGACTCACGCAATTCACCGCCGCATGGACCGCTTATGCCCTGCTGTGGTCGGTGACGCTGTTGATCATGCTGGAAGACGACGTGGCCATGCTGGCGTTCATGCTGTCATGATGCGCATGCCCCCCCTACTCTCACCGAACGGGACAAGATGAAATTTGCAGTGCTGGCATTGTTGCTGGTGTCGAACCAGGTGTTTGCCGCGCAATGGTCGTTGCTCGGCGACAACGACCTTGGCACCTTCTTTGTCGACAAGTCCAGCATCGAGCGCGGACGCAGCATTCTGCAGGCCAACGTCCTGCTCAACTGGGCCAAGCCGCAAGTGCTGCAGGGTCACGGCAAGTATTACGCGTCGGAAGTATCCATCGCCTACATCGATTGCGACGACAAACGCATCGGCTTCGGCAGCCGCACCATGTACGCCAAGGCAGATGCCCAGGGCGGCGCGCTGTTTTCCCCTTACCTCTCCTACGGCGACACCCGCCTGCAGGACGCAGTACCCGGCTCGACCGGTGCGCAGATGATCAAGATCATCTGCGGCCTCAAGTAATCCGCACTAATAGTCTGCGTTAAACCTTCATCGGCAGGATCACCATTTGCAGGCCGTCAAAATGCAACCGGCGCTGGATCGCCAGCGCAGCCTGGTTGTGCAGCAGGCGGATGAACCAGTTGTCTTGTTCAAAGATCAGCTTGCTGGTGAAGAAAATCGCATTCGGATATTCCCTGCTGATGTCGAAGCACAGCTTGGTCACCTCCTGCACGGCGTCCGTGCCGAAGCCCAGGTAGGACGACGATGCCATGCCGTGGCTGCGGCAAAAATCCACGAAGAACTGCAGCGTCGCATTCGCTTCGGCACGCATCTGCTCGACCGCGCCCTCGCCGCCATAGGCATGCGAATCGACCGTGCGCGCATTGACGAAGATGAAATTCTTGAAATGGCCGGGGAACATGCGTTGCACCCACAGCAAGGCATGCAGACCGCCGCCGCGCGATGTGCCGACGATGAACACCGCGGTCTGGTTGACCGGGTCCGGCACGATGGTCTCCATGTTGGGACCGAACGGCTGGCTGGAGAAAATCTGGTCGACCGAGCGGATCGCTTCCTTGGTCTCACGGTAGTGATTGCGGATATAGATGCACAGCGCCGCAATGCCGGCAATGATCACGGCCGTGGCCCAGCCACCGGCGAACATCTTTTCGTACAGCAGCACCGACAGGATCGAAGCGCAGATCACGAAGCCGATCAGCGACAACAGGAAGCGCCGCTTCCAGTGCGCCAGGTGGCGACGCTGGCGCCACCAGTAGCGGCACAGGCCGAACAGCGAAATGGCGAAGGTCAGGAACACGGAGATCGAATACAGCACGATCAGCAGTGTCACACTGCCCTGGGTCCAGAACAGGATCGCCAGCGCGGCGATACCCATCACCAGGATGCCGTTCTGCGTGACCAGCCGCGTCGACAGGTAGCGGAATTTATGCGGCACCCATGAATCGGCCGCCATGTTGGACAACACCGCCGGTCCACCCAGGAAACCGGTATTGGCGGCCACGAACAACAAGCCCGCCTCGAACGCCAGCACCACCGCCAGCAGGAGGTCGTTGAGCCACTGGTTGCCGGTGCCCATGCTGTCGATGATCAGGCGGAAGGTAGTGGCGTTGAGGGTTTCGCCGTCGACGTGGCGCGCGTCCCACAACAGATACAGCAGAAAGATGCCGCCGGCCGTGAATGCCAGCGACAGCGCCATGTACAACATGGTCATCTTGCCGGTGCGCACGCGCGGCTCAGCCAGCATGTTGACATTGTTGGAGACGGCTTCCAGTCCGGTGTAGGTGCCGCCGCCCTGGGAATACGCCAGCAGCAGCATGCTCGCCACACCCGCCCAGCCGATTTGACGGGTCAGGCTGCCGGTGTCGGCCAGCGTGGTCGGCACCAGGGACGGCAGGTATTCCGCATGCACGAAAATGCCGTAGACGATCAGCACCAGATGGGTGGCGACGAAACCGAGGAATACCGGCAGCAGGAAACGGATGGCTTCCTTGAGGCCGCGCAGGTTGAGAACGATCAGCATGCCGACGAAGAAGGCCTCGGCCCAGAGCTTGTAATCCTGGAAGCCCAGCGGCAGCAGCGACGCCAGCGCATCCACCCCGGAGGCGACCGAAATGGCGATGGTCAGCACGTAATCAAGGATCAGCGCCACGCCCGAGACCAGGCCGAGGTAAGGACCGACCAGCTTGGTGGCGACGCGGTAACCGCCGCCGCCGGTGGGGAACAATTCAATGACCTGGTTATAGGCCAGCGCAATGATGAACACCGTCAGCGCGGTCGCCAGCGCCAGGTACAGGCCCAGGTGAGTATGCTCGCCGAGCGCCCGGAAGCTTTCTTCCGGACCGTACGCGGAGGAAGACAAGCCGTCCGCGCCCAACCCCACCCACGCCAGAAAAGCCACCAGGGCCAGCGAATGGCGCGTCTCGCTCTTGAGCGGGTCCAGCGCCTTGCCCAACAAAATTTCTCGAATCTTCAACATGCAATGTGTGCCAGATACTGATCAGCATTTTTTCGTTCAAGCGGCGATGATACCCGTTTGTACTGCGGTGCGGCATCAGAAGTCATGTGAGAACCCGCTTCATAAAGAAACATGAGATGCGTTCTTCCCAGAAAGGGCGCTGGCAAGGCGTGGGACGCGTCGCGTAGCGGTGGCTACGCGCAAGGAGCACAACGCGGCCAGCGCCCTTTCTGGGAAAAACCCGTAGGGAGCGGCCTGTTTGGGCGAATTGCTGCGTTACGAATCGGGGTCAAGACGCCCAGTCTTGACCCCGATTCGCGCCTTGCACTTCATCCCAAACAGCACTCGCTCGCACTCATGCTTCTTTATGAAGCGGGTTCTAAGAACGTCAATGAAGGTATTGCCCGGTCGTCCAAAATGGGTCATAATCGCGGTCTTGCGTTGCCGGGATGGCGGAATAGGTAGACGCACGGGACTCAAAATCCCGCGGTGGTGACACCGTGCCGGTTCGATTCCGGCTCCCGGCACCAGTAGTGCGGCAGCATGTGGTTGGCAATACGAAAACAAGCGGCGGTGCGCTAGAACAAAGCGCCGGCGAACAAAACAGGTAGGAACGATCATTCGTCCCTGCCTTTTTTTTGGCCTGAATATTCGTCTAAAAATCGAATTACTCACAAGGCTTTTATCGTAATATTTGCTTTACTTTTTTTAACGTTCAACAAGCCTGCTCTCGTTATCACATTAACAAAAAATGCGAGGGGATCGCAGCGATTATCAACTCTGTCCTGGCCTGGCCACGATATTGAAATAAAGATAACGTCAGCGAAGAGAGCATGGTCAATCGATAGCATCGAATAGAAATATGCGTTTTGGGGATGTCAGTTTTTCTGTCGCATCGCATACGGCTTGGGCGCCCGGTCTGGACACCGCCGCCGCCTGGCTGGAGTGGGCTCACGGCCGTGCGCAGACAAATACGGCGGCTGCCGACCCCAAAGTCGCAAAAATGCCTCCGATGCTGCGCCGTCGCGCCAGCGTCACCGGCAAGATGGCGCTCGAAACGGCTTATGCCTGCCTGCCCGAACACGCCACAGCAGATCTCCCGGTAATTTTCGCCTCGCGTCACGGTGAATGCGCCCGCTCGGTCGAGTTGCTGCAAGAATTGGCGCAGCATGCGCCGCTGTCGCCGACCGCATTCAGCCTTTCAGTACACAACGCCAATGGCGGGCTGTGGTCGATTGCACGCGGTGATCGCGGCAATAACATCGCTATCGCAGCAGGAGCAAGTACCGTCGAACACGCGCTCATCGAAGCCTGCGGCCTGCTTGCCGACGGCGCGCAACAGGTCTTGCTGGTCATGGCCGACAGTCCGCCACCGGAAATCTTCTCCGCCTACAGCGATTGCGCCGAACAGGGATTTGCCTGGGCCTGGTTGCTGCAGGCCGATGACAAGGCGCAAGCCCATACCGGCGAACGATTTTCACTGTCGTGGACTGCCGCCAACGCCCCAAGCGCACCGCAGTCCGACGACGCCTTGCCGGGCGGACTCGATATCCTGCGCTTCTTCCTGCGGCGCGATGCCGAACTGACGCGCGCCGCCGACGGCCGCCGCTGGTGCTGGAGTCGTCATGCTTGACCGGTCGGGCAAGCCGACGACCGTCGGGGCGATACAGCTATCGCTCAAACGGCTGAACAGTTTGCTCAACAAATACTGGCGCGTAGGTGGTACGGCGATCAGCTTCACCGCCTTCGGCGTCGGCGGCCTCGTTCTGCGCATTGTGATCTTCCCGCTGCTCAACCTGATCGTGCGCGATGAGCCAACCCGCACTGCCTGGGCGCGCAGCATCATCCGCCTGGCCTTCCGGGCCTTCGTCGAACTGATGAGCGGACTGGGCGTGCTCAGCTACCGTATTTCAGGCCAGGAACGCCTGCAGCGCAAGGGCTTGCTGATCCTGGCCAACCATCCCAGCCTGATCGACACCGTCCTGCTGATGGCCTTCGTCAAGCAGGCCGATTGCATCGTCAAGAGCGCCCTGTGGCGCAACCCCTTTACCCGCGGCCCGGTGCGCGCAGCCGGTTACATCAGCAATGCCCACGGACCGGAACTGGTGGCCGATTGCATCAGCTCGATGCGCAACGGCGGTAACCTGATCATTTTCCCCGAAGGAACACGCACCCCTGCCGACGGCAACATGAGTTTCAAACGCGGCGCCGCCAACGTCGCCGTGCGCGGCGCTTGTGCGATTACGCCGGTCATCATCCGTTGTACGCCGGCGACGCTGGGCAAAGGTAACAAATGGTGGAAAGTGCCGGCAACCATGGCACACTTCGAGATCGAGATTCAGAAGGATATCGATATCCGCGATATCCCCGGGATGACCGGCGACGCCGGCAACCCTTCCCTCGCCGCGCGCCAGCTTACGTACTACCTGCAAAACTATTTCATGAAAGAAAGCTAGGCGATGCCAAGTCTTGACCTTGACCAAGAAATCAAAGAACTCATCATCGACGTTCTGCAACTGGAAGACATCGGTCCCGCCGACATCGACGCCGCCGCTCCCTTGTTCGGAGACGGCCTCGGGCTGGATTCGATCGATGCGCTGGAACTCGGCGTGGCGTTGCAAAAGCGCTACGGCGTCGCCCTCTCCGCGAACTCGGAAGAAACCCGCAAGCACTTCGCGTCGGTGCAATCGCTTGCCGCCCTCATTGCCAGCCATCGCCAACAATAAACGAATCATCATGACCACCTTAGCGCCCTCCATGACCAAGGACCAGATCACCGTCTGGATCGTCGACATGCTGCACGAGATGTTTGAACTCGACAAAGCGAAGATCACGCCGCAGTCCAATTTGTATTCCGATCTCGACATCGACAGCATCGACGCCGTCGACATCGTGGTTAAACTGAACCAGATGACCGGCAAGCGGATACAGCCCGACGTGTTTCGCACCGTGCGCACTGTGCAGGATGTGGTCGACGTGCTGGCGACGCTGCTGCATGCGGATAACGTGAACAAGGTTGATGAAAAGGCCTGAGACGGCCCAGGTCCTGACCACGCTGGTCATCCTGGCCTATCCACTGCTGATCTGGTACGCCCACGGCAGGATCGAACCGCGCCAGCTCGCGCTGGTGCTGCTGGGCGTGGCCGCGCTGCGCCTGCTGACGTTGAGGATGGGCCAGCGCTATCGCTGGATGAGCCTGGCTGCACTATTGCTGGCGGCGCCCGCGCTGTTCTGGAACGCGCTGCTGCCACTCAAGCTATATCCGGTCGCCATCAGCATCGGCATGCTGACCCTGTTCGGCGCCAGCCTGCTGCGCCCGCCATCGATCATCGAACGCATTGCACGCATCCAGGATCCCGACCTGCCGCCCTTCGCCATTGCCTATACGCGCCGCGTGACCCAGGTCTGGTGCCTGTTCTTCGCGTTCAACGGCAGCGTCGCCTTCGCCACGGCGGTGTGGGCGTCGGAAGCGGTCTGGTCGCTATATACCGGACTCATTGCCTACCTGCTCATGGGTGCGCTGTTTGCCGGCGAATACCTGGTCCGGCTCTATGTCAGGCGTCAACACCATGCCTGATTTCATCCACGTGCCGGCACTGCCGCTGGCTGCGCGCGCCGACAGTCATGTGACCGGCTGGCGCGGCGGCGACGCCGTGACGCACGTGCAATTCACACGTGAAACCGATGCTTGGCGACAACTGCTGTTACGCCGGCCGGGCACCCGATTCGCGCTCTACCTGCAAGACACGATAGCGTTCGCCGCCGCCCTGTTCGGTGCATGGCAAGCCGGCAAAACCATCTACCTGCCCAGCGACACGCTGGCCGAAACCTGCAAGGCGCTGGCGCTGGAAGTCGACGGCTTCATCGGCGAATTCGATGCAGCGTTGCAACCAGTGCAGTCACCGGAGCCTGCGGCCCTGGACCAGGCCCGCACACCGCAACAACTCGACGGCGATGCGCCGGTCCTGGTGGTCTACTCCTCCGGCAGCACCGGCACCGCACAGGCCATTCCGAAAAAATTGTCGCAACTGTCGACCGAAGTCGCCACGCTGGAGGCCCTGTTCGGCGCCCGGGCAGGTTCGGCCGACATCGTCTCCACGGTCTCGCACCAGCACATCTACGGCCTGCTGTTCAAGGTCCTGTGGCCGCTCGCGGCCGGACGTGCGATCCATGCCCGCAGCGCCTTCTTCCCCGAAGACCTCGCCGCGATCGTGCCGCAGCGTCCCTGGCTGCTGCTGTCCAGCCCGGCGCACCTGAAGCGCCTGCCCGACAGCCCGGTCCGGCCGGACATCACCCGACTGCAGACAGTCTTTTCTTCGGGCGGACCATTGCTGCCCGACGCGGCGACGGCAACGCAGCAACTGCTCGGTCATCGCCCCATCGAAATCTACGGCAGTTCGGAAACCGGCGGCATCGCCTGGCGCCAGCCCCGGCAGCAGGAGCCTGCCGGGACGGCGCGCGACGACAGCTGGCAGCCGATGCCGCAGGTCGACGTGCGACTCAACAAGGAACACGATTGCCTCGAAGTCCGTTCGCCGCATTTGCCCGACGACCGATGGCTGCGCATGGCGGACCGCGTCGAGTTCAGCAACGGACAAGACACGGCGCAAGGGTTTTACCTGCGCGGCCGCGCCGACCGTATCGTCAAGCTCGAAGAAAAACGTATCTCGCTGGACCAGATCGAACGGCTCCTGCTGGCCTCGCCGCTGGTGGCGGAAGCACGCGTGCTGGTGCATCAGGAATCGCCGTCGTCGTTGTCATCACCATCGCCATCGCCATCGTCCTCGCGACGCGAACGTATCGCCGCATTCGTGGTGCCGACCGGGGCCGGGCGTACGTTGCTCGACCAACAAGGCAAGCTGGCGCTCAACACGCAATTGCGTGCGGTCCTGGCCGACGCCATCGAAAGCGTGGCGCTGCCGCGGTTGTGGCGTTACCTCGACGCCCTGCCCGCCAATACGCAGGGCAAAATCACCGTGGCGGCGCTGACGGCATTGCTTGAACAAACTCCAGCTGCAGTTACCGCTTCAATACCGACAAAACGTCCGCTGTGGCCCGAACAAACCCTGCTGCAACGCGACGACCGCAGTGTCATCCTGCAGTTGCACGTGCCGCCGGACTTGCTGTACTTCGACGGCCATTTCCCCGAAGCGCCCATCCTGCCGGGCGTGGTCCAGCTCGACTGGGCGTTGGCGCTGGGGCGGCAATATTTCGACTTGCCGGCGCGCTTCCACGCCTTGCAGGCGCTCAAATTCCAGCGCGTCGTCACACCCGGCGCGACGCTCACGCTGGAACTTGAAAATGATACGCAGAAAAACGCGCTGGCCTTCCGCCTGCATTCGGTCGGCGGCCAGCATGCCAGCGGTCGCATCCTGTTCGGCGACGCCGCATGAAAACCGGCGTCGTGATCCCCGTCTACAACCATGAGCTCGCCATTCCCGACGTGCTCGCGGCGGTGCTGGTGCATGGACTGCATTGCGTGCTGGTCGACGACGGCAGCAACGCCATGTGCGCCGCCGTGCTGGACCGTCTGGCCGCCGAGCATCCGCATGACGTGACGCTGCTGCGTCTTGCGGCCAACGGCGGCAAGGGCGGCGCCGTGCTGACCGGCCTGCATCATCTGGCGCAACACGGCTACAGCCATGCCCTGCAAATCGATGCGGACGGCCAGCACGACGCCGCCGACATCGCCCGCTTCACCGCACTCTCCGCACACCATCCGCAAGCCGTCATCAACGGCTGCCCGATCTACGACGACAGTGTGCCCAAGGGACGCCTGTATGCACGCTACCTGACGCACGTCTGGGTGTGGATCAACACGCTGTCGTTCGACATCCGTGATTCGATGTGCGGCTTCCGCGTCTATCCGCTGGCGGCGGTCACTGCACTGACCGCGCGGCAAAAGATCGGCAGCCGCATGGACTTCGACACCGAGATCCTGGTGCGCCTGCACTGGCGCAGCGTACGCGTGATCAACCTGCCGACGCGCGTGCGCTACCCCAGCGACGGCGTTTCGCACTTCAAGATGTGGCTCGACAACGTGCTGATTTCACGCATGCACACCGTACTGTTTTTTGGCATGCTGTGGCGCTTGCCGCTGTTGTTGGCGCGCAAACTGCGGAAGAACGCCGCATGAGCGAAACGCTGAAACCCGCAGCTGAATCCGGCCGCCACTGGGCGCACATCAACGAAGTCAGCTTCGTCGGCGGCATGCGCCTGCTGTTTGCGGTCTTTCGTATCTTCGGACGCTGGCCGTTCCGCCTGATGCTGTATCCGGTGCTGCTCTGGTACATGGTCCGTAATCCGGTCGCGCGCGCAGCCTCGCTCGACTACCTGGCGCGCGTGCGCCGCCGCCGTCCCGACCTGCGTATTCCTTCCGGGCTGAGCGGCGCGCTGCGCCACTTCGCCGCCTTCGGCGAGAGCCTGCTCGACAAGATGCTGCTGTGGGGCGGCCTGTTCCCGCTGGACAAAGTCACCGTCAGCGGCGGCCAGATCGTCACCGACGCGGTCGCCGCCAAGCGCGGCGGCCTGCTGATCTGCACGCATCTCGGCAACCTGGAACTGTGCCGCGTGGCCGGCCGCAATCACCCGGAACTGAAACTGACCGTGCTGGTGCACACCAAACACGCGCAAGCCTTCAACCGCATGCTGGCGCAGCTCGATCCGCGCAGCCAGCTCGACCTGATCCAGGTGACCGAGATGACGCCCGCCACAGCGGTGCTGCTGGCGGAAAAAGTCGCACGCGGCGAGTTCGTCGTGATCGCCGGAGACCGGGTGCCGGTCTCGCCGAGGCCGCGCGTGGTGACGGCAGACTTCCTGGGCGCCGAGGCGCCGTTCCCGGTCGGCCCGTATGTGCTGGCCAGCCTGCTGGAATGTCCGACTTACCTGATGTTTTCGCAACGTACGCGCGATGGCGCGACCTTGTGCTTTGAACCTTTCCGTGAGCAGATCAGCTTGCCGCGCAAGCAGCGCGAACAGCTGTTCAGCGAACTGGCGGCCGACTACGCCGCCCGCCTCGAGCACCATTGCCTGCAAACGCCTTTGCAATGGTTCAATTTCTATGATTTCTGGGCTCAGCCCCAGACGTCCCTTTCCCCGGACAACCGCCATGCGCCCCACTGATACACCGACATCGCCGAACCAAGCCGCTTTCGTCACCATCGGTTCCAAACCCCTGAGCATCGAAGACGTCAATGCGATCGCCGCCGGTTCCGCACGCGCCGCCTTATCGGATGCGCCGGACTTCCTCGCACGCATCCAGCGCGGCGCTGACTTCCTCGATCGCCTGCTGCGCGAAGACGGCACCGTCTACGGCGTTACCACCGGCTACGGCGATTCCTGCACGGTCAACGTACCGCCGGAACTGGTGCCGGAATTGCCGCATCATCTCTACACCTATCACGGCTGCGGCCTCGGCGAACTGTTCTCGCCGCAACAGACGCGCGCCATCCTGGCGGCGCGGCTGACTTCGCTGAGCAAGGGTTACTCCGGTGTCAGCGTGGGGCTGTTGAACCAGATCGCCGCCCTGTTGCAGCACGACCTTCTGCCTCTGATCCCCGCAGAAGGTTCGGTCGGCGCCAGCGGCGACCTGACGCCGCTGTCCTATCTGGCGGCGGTGCTGTGCGGCGAACGCAAAGTATGGGGACCAGAGAAAAATCGCGGTGAACAAGTCGACGCCGCCATCGCACTGCAAGCTGCCGGCCTGACGCCGTTGCGCCTGCGTCCGAAGGAAGGCCTGGCCATCATGAACGGCACCGCCGTCATGACCGCGCTGGCGTGCATGGCCTACGAGCGCGCCGAATACCTCTGCAAATTGGCCACACGCATTACCGCCATGGCCAGCTTCACGCTGGACGGCAACGCCCACCATTTCGACGCCACCCTGTTCTCGGTCAAGCCGCATCCCGGTCAGCAGCAGGTAGCCGGCTGGCTGCAGTCCGACCTGCGCTGCGACCAGCCGTTGCGCAATGAAAAACGCCTGCAGGACCGCTACTCGATCCGCTGCGCGCCGCATGTGATCGGCGTGCTGACCGATGCGCTGCCGTGGCTGCGCAGCTATATCGAAAACGAACTCAACAGCGCCAACGACAATCCGCTGATCGATCCCGACAACGAGCGCGTGCTGCACGGCGGCCATTTCTACGGCGGCCACATCGCCTTCGCCATGGACAGCATGAAGAACGCCGTCGCCAACATCGCCGACCTGCTCGACCGCCAAATGGCCTTGATGGTCGACAACCGCTACAACAACGGTCTGCCGGCCAATCTGTCCGGTGTGAAAGGCCCGCGCGCGGCCATCAACCATGGCCTCAAGGCCTTGCAGATCAGCTCCTCGGCGTGGACCGCGGAAGCCTTGAAACTGACCATGCCGGCCTCGGTATTCTCGCGCTCGACCGAGTGCCACAACCAGGACAAGGTCAGCATGGGCACCATCGCCGCGCGCGACTGCCTGCGCGTACTGGAGCTGACCGAACAAGTCGTGGCGGCGCTGCTGATCACGGTGCGCCAGGGCGTGTGGCTGCGCAACGAGCAGAACCCGGAAATCCCGTTGGCCGAACTGCCCGGCGGCCGTCTGGCGGAGATGCAGGAAGCGCTATGCGCCGACATCGCGCCGATCGCCGAAGACCGCATGCTGGAACCCGACCTGCGCCTGCTGCTCGATCGCATCCGCGCGCGCACCTGGAGCCTGTATGACTGAGCTGCCCCAGGGGAAAATCACGCCGGCCAATTCGCCATGGAGCGGTGAAGTGGAACTGCAAGTCCAGTTCTACGACATCGATCCGATGGAAGTGGTCTGGCACGGCCGCTATATCGAATATTTTGAAGCGGCCCGTTGCGCGCTGCTCGACAAGATCGGCTACAACTACGACGAGATGAAGGAATCCGGCTACATGTGGCCGATCATCGACCTGCAGGTGCGATATTCCAATCCTGCCACCTTCCGCCAGCGCATCAAGGTGCGCGCCGCCATCGTCGAATGGGAAAACCGCCTGAAGATGGAATACCTCGTCACCGACGCCGTCAGCGGACAGCGTCTGACACGCGGCGTCACTTCGCAGGTGGCGGTGCAGATGGACAAACGCGAGATGTGCTTCCTCAGTCCGCCGGTGTTGTGGCAAAAGCTGGGCTTACCTTATCCGGAACCGACATGACTATGACTCTCCGCAAATTGGCGGCCTGCGCTGCATTCTTCGCCGTGTTCACAGCAGCAAACACGGTTGCCGAGGCTGCCGCCCCGGTCGCACAAATCCAGGCTGCGCTGACCAAGCCCGCCGTCATGTGCGGCCGCTTCGATCAGACCAAACAACTGACCGGCATCAAGAAGCCGCTGCTGTCGAACGGACGTTTCTGCGTCGCTGCCGGCAAGGGCATCCTGTGGCAGACGCTGCAACCCTTCCCGAGCACCCTGCGCATTACGCGCAACGCCATCGTGCAGATGCAGAACGGCCGCGTCGCCATGCGCCTGGACGCGCAGCAGGAGCCGGTCGTCAAGATGATTAACAACGTGCTGTTCTCGCTGCTGGCCGGCGACCTGAGCCAGCTCGACAAACTCTTTGAACTGGACGGCGCCATCAGGAACGGCAACTGGAATGTCGCCCTCAAGGCGCGCGAACCAGGCCTGGCCAAAGCCATCGGCGACATCCGCCTCGAAGGCGGCGCCTACGTCAACAAGGTCATCATGCAGGAAGCCTCGGGCGACCATACCGAGATCGTGTTCTCCGCCATCCAGACCGGCGACAAGGCCATGACCGCGGAAGAAGGAGCGATGTTTGACTGAACCGGCCGACCAGGAAGCCGGCACGTCGGCCACCCCGCCGGGTAAATCCCGGCGCGGCGCCGGGCGCGCTCTTGCGCTGGCGTGGTTGCTGGTGGTTGCCGTGCTGCTAGGTCACAACGCTTACCTGTGGCTGGTGCAGCGCGCCAGCCCCGACACCGACATCCTTGCCCTGCTGCCGTCCTCGCGTCATGACGACGTGATGCAGCAGGCTTTTGTGCACATGGTCGATAGTGCCCAGCAAAAAGTGGTGGTCCTCATTGGCGACGCAGACTGGGACAAGGCGACGCAGGCCGCATCGGCCTATGAAGCCGTCATTCGCAAACAGCCTGCGCTGCTGCAACCGATGGCGGGCGATGCCGCGCAATTGCAGGGAGACTGGCTGGCGAGCTTCGACCGGAGCCGCCTGATGCTGCTGACGCCCCAGCAACGCAGCAAGTTGCGCAACGACTCGCCGCAACAATGGGGCCAGCTGGCGCTCGGCACGATGTACGGCGCTTTCGGCGGACCGCGGCTGGGCGCGTGGCAGGATGACCCGTTCGGCCTGTTCAGCGGCTGGGTACAGGCGCGCGCACAGGAAACCCCGGTGCGCCCGCGCGACGGCCGCCTGTTCGTCGAGAGCGGCGGTCGCTCGTATGTGCTGCTGCTGATGAACCTGCAGCAGTCGGCGTTCTCGATCTCCGCCCAGCAGCAAGTCATTCCCCTCCTTGATCAGGCCGGCCAGGCTGCGAAACAAGCGATTCCCGCTGCGGAAATCATCACTGCCGGCGTCATCCTTCATGCCGCTGCAGGCAGCCAGCAGGCCAGCAGCGAAATGGCCACCATCGGCGCCGGCTCGCTGATCGGCATCGTGCTGCTGATGTGGCTGACCTTCCGCTCGCTCAAGCCGATTGCGCTGATTGCCCTGTCCATCGCCATCGGCTGCCTCGGCGCGTTGTCGGTCAGCTGGCTGCTGTTCGGCCGCCTGCATTTGCTCACGCTGGTGTTCGGCGCCAGCCTGGTGGGCATTGCTCAGGACTATGCGATTTATTTTCTGTGCGCGCGGCTCGGCACCGCAGCGCAAATCGATTCGCGCACCTTGCTGCGCCGTCTGCTGCCCGGCCTTGCGCTGATGCTGCTGGCCGCCGTCATCGGCTATCTCGGAATGGCGCTGACGCCCTTCCCCGGATTGCGTCAGATGGCGGTGTTTTCAGTGCTCGGATTATTGTTTGCCTGGCTCACCGTGATCCTGTGGTTCCCAACGCTGATCCACGCCGATACCTTGCGCAGCACTGCGCTGGCTGATCGCTGCAGCCACAGCATCGGTCACTGGCCGCACTTCCGCGCCAACCGCAACGGCTATCTGCTGCTGGCAGCGTTCGCCGTCTTTACCGCCGTGGGGCTGATGCGCCTGACCGTCAGCGACGACATCCGCGCACTGCAAAAGACGCCGCAACGCCTGATCGACGATCAGATCAAACTCGGCAAGCTGCTCGACACGCCGACGCCGGCTCAGTTCTATCTGGTGCGCGGCGATACGGCCGAACAAGTCCTGCAGCGCGAGGAACAACTGAAGCAACGACTGCAAGACCTGATCAGCAAGAAACTGATCAGCGGCGTGCAGGCCGTCTCCAACTGGGTGCCTTCACAACAGCAACAAAGCATCGATCATGACCTGATCGCCGCAACCCTGCTGATGCCGCAAGGTCCGCTTGCCGCCATCGCCGCCGCCATCGACGAACCCGCCCAATGGGTGCACGACATGCGCCAACGCTTGTCGGCCCACGCTGAACCGCTGCTGCCGCAAGCCTTCATCGATTCGCCGGCGGGGCAACCATGGCGTCATCTGTGGCTGGGGAAAACCGGCGCGCAATACGCCAGCATCGTGGCCGTACGCGGCCTCAGCGATTATCGGCAGTTGCCGCTGCTGGCAGCTGCCGCAGCCCCTGCAGACGGTGTGCAATGGGTCGACAAGGTGGCCGATATTTCCGCGGTGCTGCGCTATTACCGCGAGTACATGACGTGGGCGTTGCTGGCGGCTTACTTCACCATTTTCCTGCTGCTCACCTTGCGCTATCGCCGCGCCGCCTGGCGGGCAATCGCCCCGCCGCTGCTGGCGACGCTGTCGACGCTGGCGCTGTTCGGCCTGATCGGGCAGCCGCTGCAACTATTCCACGTGCTGGCTTGTCTATTGCTGCTGGGACTTGGTGTCGACTACGGCATCTTCCTCCAGGAGCCAACCGATCGTCACCAGCGCTTTTCGTGGCTGACGGTGGGCCTGTCGGCGATCAGCGCCCTGCTTTCCTTCGGATTGCTGGCGTTAAGCAACAGTCCTCCCTTGCATGCATTCGGATTGACCATGCTGATCGGCATGGCCCTGGTCTGGCTCATTTCGCCGTGTTTTCGCGGCGCCGCTTCTTCCTCTTCGAGCCCTCATGAAACCAGACAATAGTATCGAACAGCATGACATCCTCATCATCGGCGCCGGTCCGGCCGGTGCGGTGGCCGCAGCCTTGTTGCGCCGCCGCGGCCATCAGGTGCTGGTAGTCGAGCGCGAGCAGTTTCCGCGTTTCTCCATCGGCGAAAGCCTGCTGCCGCAAAGCATGGACTTCCTGGAACAGGCCGGCATGTTGCAAGCAGTCGTGGAGCACGGCTTCCAGTTCAAGAACGGCGCGTCCTTCGTCTGCGGCGAACGCCAGACCGCCTTCGACTTCCGCGACAAGCATTCGCCGGGCTGGGGCACCACGTATCAAGTGCAGCGCGCCGATTTCGACCACCTGCTGGCACAGCAAGCCGAACTCCAGGGCGCGGAGATACGCTATCGCCACAGCGTCACCGCAGTCGACCTGGCCGGCGACCGTCCGCGCACGCAAGTACGCGACGCCGACGGCCGCGAGTATACGATCGAATCCCGTTTCATCCTCGACGCCAGCGGCTTCGGTCGCGTGCTGCCGCGCCTGCTCGACCTCGAGCGGCCATCGGGCTTTCCTTTGCGCGGCGCCTGTTTCACCCATATCGCCGACGGCATCCGCGATCCGCAATTCGATCGCAACAAGATCCGCATCACGGTGCATCCCGAACATCACGACGTCTGGTACTGGCTGATCCCCTTTGCCCAGGGACGCTGCTCCATCGGCGTGGTGGCCGAAGCGTCTTTCCTGGCCACCATTGCCGGCGACGAAACGCACAGACTGCGCACGCTGGTCATGCAAGACCCGGCCCTGCGCGCACTGTTGCAGCACGCTGAATGGGATACGCCTGCGCGCGCCATTTCCGGTTATGCCGCCAACGTCACCTCGCTGTGGGGCAAGAACTTCGCGCTGCTCGGCAATGCCGGTGAATTCCTCGATCCGATCTTTTCTTCTGGAGTGACGATTGCATTGAAGTCCGCCGGTCTGGCCGCGGACACCCTCACGCGCATGCTCGCCGGCGAAAACGTGGACTGGGAAGCCGACTACGCGGTCCCCCTGAAGAATGGCGTCAACACCTTCCGCACCTTCGTCGAATCCTGGTATGCCGGCGGCTTCCAGAAGATCATCTTCCACCAACAGCAGGAGCCTGCCATCCGCCGCATGATTTCATCGATCCTGGCCGGCTACGCCTGGGATACCAGCAATCCTTTCGTGAGCGAAAGCAAGCGTCGCCTGACCGCACTGGAAAGCATATGCGCCTGAGTTTTACAGATCTCTTCAGATCCTGTGCGGCCGCGGCAATCATGGCGCTGCTGCTGTCCGCCTGCAGCACTGCACCGATGCTTCCGACACTTCCGGCAGCACCACCGGCGCCGTCGGCCCGCCTGTATCTGCAGTTGTCGCCGGCCTCGCTCGGGGCCTCGCTCAGCCTGCAACAACACCTGACCGTGGAACGCGCCGGCCGCATTGATGAAATCGACACCGTGCTCGAAATCGAACCGGATCACCTCGACCTGGTCGGCCTGGCGTTCGGCCAGCGCGTCATGTCACTGCACTACGACGGCAAGCAGCTGAAAACCTGGCGCCACTTCATGTTGCCCAAGGAAGTCCAGGGCGAAGACGTATTGCAGGACGTGCAACTGACGCTGTGGCCGGCGGCGGCTCTCCGCGCCGCACTGCCGCCCGGCTGGGAGCTCGAGGAAGACGGCATGCAGCGGACCCTGCTCCTGAACCGCGAAATCATCGCGCAAATCGATTATCCTGACCGCAAAGCGTGGGGCGGCAAGGTGATCCTGACCAATTTGCGCTATCGCTACAAACTGACCATACAATCGGTTGTCACCGCACCATGACGATTTACCTGAACGCATTGGGCATGATCTGCTCGCTTGGCGCCACCCATAGCGATATCCGGCAACGCCTGTTTGCCGGCGACAGCGGCCTGCGTGCCGGCGAGCGCCATGCATCCGACAAGGTCGCGCGCATCGTGGGCAGCATCACGCTTCCCGACGAAGAACTACCCACGGCAGACCACTTGCCGCTGCGCGAGCGCAGCCGCAACAATCGCGTCGCACTGGCTGCCTTGGCGCAGATACGTACCGAAGTGGACACGCTGATTGCGCGCTTCGGACAGGATCGCATCGGCGTCGTGCTAGGGACCAGCACCTCGGGCATTGCCGAAGGCGAAGCGGCCTTCAGGCATTACCTCGCCCACGGAAAATTTCCCACACAGTTCCACTACGGACAGCAGGAGCTCGGCTCGCCCGCCGTCGCGCTGGCGACCACGCTGGGCCTCAGCGGCCCGGCCTATGTCCATTCCAGCGCCTGCTCGTCGAGCGCCAAAGCCATGGCCAGTGCAGCGCGCCTGATCAACATGGGACTCTGCGACGCCGTCATCAGCGGCGGCGTCGATACGCTGTGCGACTTCACGATCGCCGGCTTCTCGTCATTGGATTCGGTCAGCACCGAGCGCTGCAACCCGCTCAGCGTCAACCGCCACGGCATCAACATCGGCGAAGGCGCCGCGCTGTTTATCATGACCTCTGAAGCAACCGCGACTGCCGTTACCTTGTGCGGCTGGGGCGAGTCGTCCGACGCCCATCATATTTCCGCACCCGATCCGGAAGGGGCCGGCGCCATGCGGGCAATCCGGCAGGCATTGCAACGCGCCGCCATTGCGCCGGAACAGATCGACTACATCAATCTTCACGGCACCGCGACATTGCAAAACGACGCCATGGAATCGAAGGCGATCCATCAGCTGTTTGGTGCGGAAACACCGGTCAGCTCGACCAAGTCTTTCACCGGGCATGCGCTGGGCGCCGCCAGCGCCATCGAAGCCGGCCTGTGCTGGCTGGCGATGCAGGACGACAATGCCGCCGGCATGTTGCCGCCGCACCTGTGGGACGGCCAGGCCGATCCGGCATTGCCGGCGCTGCACGCAGTCCGTATCGGCGAATCACTGGGAAGACAGCTCCGTTATGTGTTGAGCAATTCGTTCGCCTTCGGCGGCAGCAACGCCGCCCTGATCCTGGGGAGGAACTGAAGTGCAGACTGAAATACAGACAGAAGCACAATTTCCGCAGATCGCCACCCTGGTCCCGCATGCCGCGCCCATGCTGCTGCTGGACCGGGTGGTCAACGCCGACGCCGACAAGCTGTGCGCGGAGGTCGCCATCGCCGACAACAGCCTGTTCCAGACCGGAACCGGCGTCGGCGCCTGGGTCGGCATCGAATACATGGCGCAGGCAATCGCCGCCTGGGCCGGTTATCATGCGCAACAGCGCGGCGAAGCGGTCAAGATCGGCTTCCTGCTCGGTTCGCGCCGCTATGACGCCAACGTACCGTATTTCGCCACCGGCAGCACGCTGCACGTTGAAGTAGAAAAACTGCTGCAGGCCGACAACGGTCTCGGGTCGTTCGCCTGCAGCATCAAAGACGCAAGCTCACAACAACAACTGGCGCAGGCAACGATTTCGGTCTTCCAGCCGCATGACGCCAGTGAGTTTCTACAAGAGGGGAATCAATGACAAGCACGGGGAACAACACCATCCTGGTCACCGGCTCCAGCCGAGGCATCGGCAAGGCGATTGCGCTGCGCCTGGCGCGCGACGGCTACGACATCGTCCTGCATTGCCATAGCCGGCGCGACGCCGCCGATGCAGTAGCCAAAGAGATCGAAGCACTGGGACGCAGCGCGCGCGTGCTGCAATTCGACATCGGTGAGCGCGCGCTGACTTCCGACATCCTGCTGCAGGACGTTGAACAACACGGCGCCTATTACGGCGTGGTCTGCAACGCCGGCATCGCACGCGACAACGCCTTTCCGGCCATGCCCGGCGTTGACTGGGACAGCGTGATCAAGACCAACCTCGACGGTTTCTACAACGTGCTGTATCCGCTCGTGATGCCGATGATCCAGCGCCGCAAGCCCGGACGCATCGTCACGCTGGCCTCGGTCTCCGGCATGGTCGGCAATCGCGGCCAGGTCAATTACAGCGCCGCCAAGGCCGGCATCATCGGCGCCACCAAGGCGCTCGCGCTGGAACTTGCCAAGCGCAACATCACCGTCAACTGCGTCGCGCCGGGCCTGATCGACACCGACATGACCGACGAATTGCCGATGGAAGATATCCTCAAGCTGATCCCCGCGCGTCGCGCCGGCAAACCGGAAGAAGTCGCGTCGGCAGTCAGCTTCCTGATGCAGGAAGACGCCGCCTACATCACGCGCCAGGTCATCTCGGTCAATGGAGGACTGGTATGAGCGCCAATACAAATCGTCGTTCCCGGCAGGAACGTCGTGTCGCCGTTACGGGCATGGCCGGCATCAGCCCCATCGGCAACGACTGGCGCAGTGCGCAAGAGCACCTGCGCAGCTATCGCAACGCCGTCGTGCGGATGCCTGAATGGGATGAGTACAACGGCCTGCACACGCGCCTGGGCGCCCCCGCCGCCACCTTCGAACTGTCCGAGCGCTACAACCGCAAGAGCACGCGCAGCATGGGCCGCGTTGCGTTGCTGGCGACCCGCGCCAGTGAATGGGCGCTGGCCGATGCGGGCCTGCTCGACGATCCGCTGCTGCGCAACGGCGGCATCGGTATCGCCTACGGTTCATCGGCCGGCACGCCCAGCGCGGTCGCCGACTTCAGCTTGCTGTTCACGGAAAAGAGCACCCGGAACATCAACGCCAACACCTACCTCAAGATGATGGCGCATACCGCGCCGGTCAACATGGGCGTGTTCTTCGGCGTCACCGGCCGCATCATCACCACCTCAAGCGCCTGCACCTCCGGCAGCCAGGGCATCGGCTACGCCTACGAGACGATCCGCAGCGGCCGCCAGGTCGCCATGATCGCCGGTGGCTCGGAAGAGCTGTGCGCCTCGGAAGCCGCCGTGTTCGACACGCTGTACGCCACCAGCGTGCGCAACGACACGCCGGCCATCACGCCGAGCCCCTTCGACGAGCAACGCGACGGCCTGGTGCTGGGCGAAGGCGCCGGCACGCTGATCCTGGAAGACCTGGAACATGCACAGGCGCGCGGGGCTCGCATCTATGCGGAAATCGTCGGTTTCGGCACCAACAGCGACGGCAGCCACGTCACCAATCCCAACGCCGACACCATGAAGATCGCCATTGACATGGCGCTGGCCGACGCCGGTCTCGACGCGGCCGCGATCGGCTACATCAACGCCCACGGCACCGGCACCAAACAGGGCGACGTCGCCGAGTCCAACGCCACCGCGCGGGTGTTCGGCGACAAGACGCCGATCAGTTCGCTCAAGAGTTACATGGGCCACACGCTGGGCGCCTGCGGCGCGCTGGAAGCCTGGCTCAGCATCGAAATGATGCACGCCAACTGGTTCGCCCCGACCATCAACCTGGCCCGCGTCGACCCGGAGTGCGGCGAACTCGACTACATCGCCGGCGAAGGCCGTGCCCTCGAATGCGAATACGTCATGTCGAACAATTTTGCGTTCGGCGGGATCAATACGTCGCTGATTTTCAAACGCTGCGCTTGAGCAGCATCCTCATTTCACCCCACAGCAAGGAGCACACAAAATGCAAAAAATCGTTTCCCTCTCTGTCGCGCTCGGTATTCTTATCTCCGCTGCACTGCCCGCGCAGGCCCGCAACGAAACCTTCATGCTGCCCATCGATGCCGCACTGAAAGCCACGACCTTTGCAGCAAAGCCTGACGGATCGGTCAAATTCTATTTCGGCAAGCAAGTCACGCCGGTGGTTCAAGAAGTCATCCATACCGACATCATTTCCAAGAAGGTCCGCTTCTCCGGCACCGCCGACGTCGCCGCCTGCAATGAAGCGCTGGTCAGCAGCCTGACCGAGTTGCAGGAACGCACGAAGAAAATGAGCGGCAATGCCGTCATCAACATCGTCAGCTATTACCAGAATACTGAAATGAGTAGCGAAACACGTTTTGAATGTCATGCCGGCAGCTTCAGCGTGATCCTCTTCCTCAAGGCGGACATTGCCAAAGTCGCCGACAACTGATTCGTCATCGCCAGTCGCCGCGACGGCAGCCACACTCTGGTTGTTGAATGGTGACCGGATCGATGACAGCCGGCTGGTCTCACTTGAATCGCAGCTGGGGCCGGACGAGCGCCTGCGCCATGGACGCTTCTTGCGCCCGCAACGCGCGCGCGAATTCCTGCTGGGACGCTTGCTGCTGCGCCACGCAGCACGTCATCTGCTCGGCCCTGCGGCGGCATCTGTCGACGTCGCCGAACGTGAGCACCAGGCGCCGATCGTGTCGTTTCCTGCATTCTCCGCACCGCCTGATTTTCATTTCAGCATCTCGCACAGCCGCGGTTGGATCGCCTGCCTGGCAAGCACCGTCTGCGCAGTCGGACTCGACATTGAAAACAGGATGCCAGCGCGCGACATCGAAGAATCGGCTGCAGCCGCGTTCGACGACGCTCAGCGGAAATGGCTTTCCGCTCTCGACACGCAGCACCGGACGGAAGGATTTTATCGACTATGGAACAATCAGGAAGCGCTCCACAAGCTGCGCAGCAACCTTACCTGGAAGGCAGATCCGGACTCGTGCGGGGCCGGCTGGAATTGCTTCCATGTCGACCATCCGCATGTGCACATCGGCGTGTGCGCCGCACAGGAGTTGGCATCATTCGACATCGTCGAAGTGAGCGATCTGAATTCGCCTCAATATTTTCAAGATATTTCAATTTTCACCCGCTAAGCAATCCGCCATACTGCCACCTCAACTCTCAGGAACCTCCATGTTTACAACAAAAATAACCGTCCCCGCAGCCATCACCGCAGTTGCCCTCCTCGCCGGCTGCGCCACCACGGTCAGAACGCCTACCGAAACCGTCAACCCGCCGCCAAGCGCAGCGCTGTCGACCTTCTCTTCATTTGAACTGAAACCGATCAACACCAACGAAGTCTGCGCCAAGCAAAGCGGCGGCGATGTCGCATTGTCTGCGATCCAGACCCGGCTCGATACCGGACTGGGCGGTCTCGTCAAGGGTTGGAATGCAAAGAAGACCACCGCCACATCGCAAAAGCTCATCATCGAGCCGATCTGCGTCGACATCAAACTGATCGGCACGGCCAAGCGTATTTTTACCGGTGCCTTGTCCGGCAGCTCGGCCGTGGTGATGAAGGTACGATATAGCGATGCGGTTTCCGGCAAGGTGATTGCCGAACCGGTGTTTTACCAACGCGCCAGCGCGATGGGCGCGGCCTATTCATTCGGCGCAACCGATCGCGACATGCTCAATCGCATCAGCGATCTGATCGTCAGCTACGCCAGCCGCAACTATCCGCAAGCAGTGGGTGGACCTACCGGCCTGGAATGATCTGAAGAGACGGCAAACGACATTTGCCGTCCGTAAAAAAGAAAGCCCGCGCATCCCGATTCGAAGCGAGATGCGCGGGCTTTTTTATTGGCCTGATCTAGCGCAGCATGAACGACATCGCCGACAAGCTGTTCAGCACCCGCACCACGAACTCCACCGATGGCGCGTCGAACTTCAGCGTCACCGCATCGACCCGCTCAACAATCGGCAATTGGCAGAACAGATCGGTCAGCGCCGGGGTCTGCACCTGCAGGCGGCAGGTGACCGGGACTTCAATGCGGTACTTCGGCATCTGGGTGGCGCGTGCAGCCTGCACGGCTTCCTGTGCAGTCTTTTCCAGCAAGGCGCAGGCTTGTTGCGGCGACAACGAATCACCGCTGTTGGCGCCATGGGCTTTCTTGATCTCGGCAAAGCGCGCCTGCGGGAACAGCGGTTGCGTCTCTTCCACGAAGGCGTCGTCGCCGCTGCCGAAAATCACCGGCACGCCATACTCACCGGCCAGCGCGCCGTAAATCCCGGCTTCGCCCAGCTCGGCGCCATTGAGCCACACGCGTGAAAACGCGAAGCTGTTGATGGTATGCGCCAGGATGCCGCCGGTCTGCGAGCGTGAGTGGTAGCCGACCATCATGACGGCGTCGATATCGCCAGCCACGCCGCCCATCATGCCCAACACGCGCGGCTTGCCGAGCACGGCGCGTGCAGCCGGATGCAGCAGGTCGGGCAACAGGTTGCGGAAGCTGCCGTGCGAATCGTTGACGACGATGTTGCCGGCGCCACCGGCCAGCGCGCCGCGGATGACGGCGTTGGCTTCTTCGGTCATCTGGCGCCGCGCGCGTTCGTATTCGCCGTTGCCTGGACGCGTCTGCTCAGGATGGAATACCCCGGCAATGCCTTCGATGTCGACCGAAATCAGGATGTTCATGCGTGCTCCATGGTAGCGAGGGTCTCCAGCAAATCGCTCAGCGAGCGGCGCTGGTGACCATCCCTGCCCTTGACCGCTTCGGCAGCGAACAAGGCGTTGAGGATGGCTTGCTCGGTGCTGTCGGCCACCGCGTAGAACAGCGGGTCGAGCAGATTGTCGTGCAAGTAGGAAAAATGCAATGCGGGAGACGCCGCGTCCGCCAGGTGTGGCACCGTCTGCGCCGTGGAAAACGCCAGCGCGATATCGCCGCTGCCGTGGCCGTAGACCGAGCCGGTGCGCGCCAGGCCGACACCCGCACGCCCGGCCAGGCGGCGCAACTGGCGTGCATCGAGCGGTGCATCGGTCGCGATCAGCATGATGATGGAACCCTTCTCGGGCTCGTCCAGCTGTTTCTGCAGGCATTTGAGCGTCTTGCCGACCCGCTCGCCGTCCAGCACCAGGTCCGGCAGTTTTCCGAAATTGGCCAGCACCAGCGCGCCGACCGTGTATTCAGCGCTGCCGACCACGACCTTGCGTGACGCACTGCCGATGCCGCCCTTGAGATCGAAGCACGACATGCCGCGACCGGCCCCGACCGCACCTTGCACCACCGCCGCGGAGGCATTGTCGAGCGCGTGGCGATAATGCTGCTCTTCCACCGCGAACGCCTGCATGTCGTTGAGATAGCCATCGTTGCACTCGAACACCAGCGGATTGACGCTGGGCAGGCTGCGGCCGATGCCGGGATTGTCGCGTACGGCGGCGCGCGTCTGCGCGGTGGCGACGGCGCCGACCGCAAAAGTATTGGTCAGGGCGATCGGTGTTTCCAGCACGCCCAGTTCTTCAACCTGCATCAGGCCGACGCTTTTGCCGAATCCGTTGAACGTCACGGCGGCAGCCGGCACCTTGTTCCGGAACACATCACCGCCGTGTGGACGCACCACCGTGACGCCGGTCTGGATCGCGCCATAGTTCAGCGTGCAATGGCCGACCGTCACGCCGACCACGTCGGTGATGCTGTTGCCGGCGCCGGCAGGCAGGCGGCCGATGTGGGGAGGATATTTCTTGTTCATGGGACTTGCTCGCAGCCAGGCAGCCTTATTTCTGATCCAGCTTCGGGTCGAGCGCATCGCGCAAGCCGTCGCCGAGCAAGTTGAAGGCCAGCACCGTCAGGAAGATCGCCAGACTGGGGAAGATCGCGATGTGCGGCGCCGTCATCATGTCGGCACGGGCTTCGTTGAGCATCGCGCCCCACTCCGGCGTCGGCGGTTGCGCGCCCAGGCCGAGGAAAGACAAGCTGGCGGCGGTGATGATCGAGGTGCCGATGCGCATCGTGAAATACACCACCACCGACGAAATCGTGCCGGGGAAGATGTGCCGCAGGATGATCGTCATGTCGTTGGCGCCGATGCTGCGCACCGCTTCGATATAGGTCAGCTGCTTGAGCGACAGCGTGTTGCCCCGCACCAGCCGGGCAAACGCCGGGATGCTGAAGATCGCCACCGCGATGATCACGTTGGTCATGCCGTTGCCGAGGATGGCGACGATGGCGATTGCCAGCAGGATGCCCGGAAACGCGAACAGCACGTCGCAGATGCGCATGATGATCCGGTCGGCCCAGCCTTCGTAGTACCCGGCGACCAGTCCCAGGAAGGTGCCGACGATGGCGCCCACCGCCACCGACGAAAAGCCCACCGCCAGCGACAACTGCGTGCCGACCAGGATGCGGCTGAAAATGTCGTGGCCCAGCGAATCAACGCCGAACCAGTGCGCCAGCGACGGCCCGGCATTGAGCGCGTCGTAGTCGAAATAATTCTCGGCGTCGTACGGCGAGATGTACGGCGAGACGATCGCGATCACCACCAGGAACAGCACGAAAGCGCCGGCCGCCAGCGCCAGCGGTTGCTTCTTGAACTTGCGCCAGAATTCGCTCCACGGCGTGCGGATGGGCTTGGATGCGGTTGCGGTCACGGTCGTTGCGGCAGGGGTAATGGAAGTCGACATGCGCTGCCTCACTTATAACGGATGCTCGGATTGATGACGGCGTACAGCACGTCGACAATCAGATTGATGAAGATGAATTCCAGCGAGAACAGCAGGATCTCGGCCTGGATGATCGGATAGTCGCGCATCTCGACGGCGTCGATCAGCAGGCGTCCCATGCCGGGCCAGTTGAAGACTTTTTCGACCACGATGGAGCCGCCCAGCAAAAAGCCGAACTGCAGGCCCATCATCGTCACCACCGGAATCAGCGCATTGCGCAGGCAATGCTTGGCGATCACGATGCGTTCGTTCAAGCCCTTGGCGCGCGCGGTGCGCACGAAGTCCTCCTTCATGATTTCGATGAACGAGGAGCGCGTGAAGCGCGCCATGATCGCCGCCACGCCGGCGCCCAGCGTCAGCGACGGCAACACGTAATGGCGCCAGCTGTCGGCGCCGACCGTCGGCAACCAGCCCAGTTGCACCGAGAACACTTCCATCAGCACCATGCCCAATGCAAACGGCGGGAAGGAAATCCCCGACACCGCCAGCGTCATGCCGGCGCGGTCGGGCCACTCGTTACGCCATACCGCTGAAAAGACGCCGATGAACAGACCGAATATGACGGCCCAGATCATGCTGGTGACGGTCAGCCACAAAGTCGGCCAGAAGCGCTCCATGATTTCCTGGCTGACCGGCAGCTTGCTGCGCAGCGAGATGCCGAAGTCGCCATGGGCGGCGTTCACGAAGAAACGCACGAACTGTTTGTGGATGGGTTGATCGAGGCCGAGATCGGCACGGATCAGCGCCACGGTCTGCTCGTCGGCTTCCGGCCCCGCCGCCAGCCGCGCCGGATCGCCGGGCAGCAAGTGGACGAACAGGAACACCATCACCGCGACCAGCAAGAGGGTCGGGATCAAGCCCAGAAGACGTTTTAAGACATAAGAAAACATGGCACGTCCTGCAATGATTCAACTACTTGGGGGGAGCAGCCGCGCGCATCGATTGCGTGGGCGACTGCCGGGAATTCTGAAATGCGGTGCTGCGTGACTGCGGTGATACCGGTTCCGCCATCCCGGTTGAGGGAACGGCGGAACCTTTGCTACGCTTGCGACAGGTAATACAACGTTGCTTACTTCAGTTCGATTTCATCGAAGTTGAACGATGCGTCAGGCATCACGTACACGCCCTTGAGGTTCTTGCTGCGTGCGTACAGGACTTTTTCGGTCACCAGGAAGGCCCATGGCGCGTCCTTCCAGATTTCGGTTTGTGCATCCTTGTACAGCGCCGCCTTCTGGGCGCGATCGGTCACGGTCAACGCCTGGGCGATGTCGCTGTCGACCTTGTCGCTCTTGTAGTAAGCAGTGTTGAACAGCTTCGGAGGGAAGGCTTCGGAAGCCAGCAGTGGACGCAGGCCCCAGTCGGCTTCACCGGTCGACGACGACCAGCCGGCGTAGTACAGGCGCACCGGTGCGGTGTCCGGATTCGGCGAACTCTCGACCTTCTCGACGCGTTGACCGGCTTCCAGCGCCTGCACCTTGACCTTGATGCCGACCTGCGCCAGCTGCTGTTGCAGGAACTGGATGATCTTCAGCGCGGTGGTGTGGGTGTAGGCGGACCACAGCTCGGTTTCGAAACCGTTCGGATAGCCGGCTTCCGCCAACAGCGCCTTGGCCTTCTTCACGTCATACGGCCATGGACCGGTCTTGACCGCGTAGTCGACGCCCTGCGGCAGCACGCCGTCCATCGGCGCGGCATAACCGCTGAAGGCAACCTTGACCAGCGCATCCTTGTTGATCGCATAGTTGATCGCTTGACGGACCTTGACGTTGTCAAACGGCTTTTGCTTGACGTTCATCGACATGTAGCGCTGGATGATGGAAGGACCGGTCACGATGTCCAGCGCGCCCTTGCCCTTCAACAGTTCGGCCTGCTCATACGGCAGCGGGAAGGTGAAGTTGGCTTCGCCAGTCTGCATCATGGCCGAGCGCGAGTTGTTGTCGACCACCGGTTTCCAGATCACTTCGTCGACCTTCGGATAGCCGGCCTTCCAGTAGCCGGAGAATTTCTCCGCCTTCATGTAGTCGGTCTGCTTCCATTCGACGAACTTGAACGGGCCGGTGCCGACCGGATGGAAGGCGATGTCCTTGTTGCCGTACTGCTTCAGCGCGGTCGGCGAAATGATCACCGCCGATGGATGCGCCAGCACGTTGATGAAGGCCGAGAACGGTTCCTTCAGCACGATCTTGACGGTGTAGTCGTTGAGCACGTCGGTGCGGGCGACGCGGTTGAACAGGTTGTAGCGCTTGAGCTTGTTGTCCGGATTGGTGACGCGGTCCATCACGGCCTTGACAGCGTCGGCCTTGAACACGGTGCCGTCATGGAACTTCACGCCCTGGCGCAGGCGGATGGTGTACTCCAGGCCGTCCTTGCTGACCAGGTAGCCTTCTGCCAGCACGTTGACCAGCTTGAGGTCCTTGTCGAACGCGAACAGGCCCTGGTAGAAGGACTTGGTCACGGCCAGCGACAGCGTGTCGTTGGCGTCGTACGGATCCATCGTGGTGAAGGTCGAGGCGACCGCGAGCGTGACGCTCTTGGCGGCCCAGGCGTGCACGGCGGCGAATTGCAGCGTGGTGCCGATGGCGCCGAGTGCCATCCATCGGAGGACAGTTGTGCCGCGACGGGAAGTTTGGGTAGTCATGGTTAGGCTCCTGAGTTTCTAAGTGATCTAAGTGATGAATGAAGCGACAACAAACTAAAAAGCAGCGGAAATGCGATGTGCAGCAACAAAATGGCCGGGGCCGACTTGCTTCAAAGGTTCGACCAGCGGATCGTCTCCGATGGCGCGAATGGGGCTTGGAATCTCATCATTTTGCAAACCTTTCTTCAGGTGGCGCAGCTCCGGATCGGCCACCGGCACGGCGGCCATGAGCTTGCGCGTGTAGGGATGCTGAGGATTTTCAAAGATGGCGCGGCGCGGACCGATCTCGACGATCTGGCCCAGGTACATCACGGCGACGCGATGGCTGATGCGTTCCACCACCGCCATGTCGTGCGAGATGAAGATGAACGAGATGCCCAGTTCGGCCTGCAGGTCCAGCATCAGGTTGACAATCTGCGCCTGGATCGAGACATCCAGCGCCGACACCGATTCATCGGCGATGACGATCTTCGGATTCAGCGCCAGGGCGCGCGCGATGCAGATGCGCTGGCGTTGGCCGCCGGAGAATTCGTGCGGATAGCGCTGGGCATGTTCCGGCAGCAAGCCGACACGGGTGAGCAGCGCATCGACGCGCTCCTGTGCGCCCTCTTTCATGCCATGGACCAGCATCGGCTCCATGATGGAATAGCCGACCGTCAGGCGTGGATCGAGCGAAGCGAACGGGTCCTGGAAAATGAACTGGATGTCGCGGCGCAGTTCGCGCAATTCCGAACGCGGCAGTTCCGCCAGGTTGCGCCCGCCGAACTCGACCTTGCCGCCGCTGATCTCGACCAGGCGCAACAGCGAGCGCCCGGTGGTTGATTTGCCGCAGCCGGATTCGCCGACGATGGCCAGCGTCTCGCCTGCATACAGGTCGAAACTGACGCGCTCGACCGCATGCACGCGTTGTTTGACGCGACCGAAGATGCCGCTCTTGACGTCGAAGCGCGTGGTCAGGTCGGTGACCTTGAGGATGGGCTGGCGCTGCTGCACGATCTCCGTGGCCGCCTGCAGTTCTTCGGCGATGGCGTCCGGCTTGGCTTCGGCGCTCGGTGCGATACCGAAGCGCGCCGGCGTGTCGGTGCCTGTCATGGCGCCCAAGCGCGGCACCGCGGCCAGCAGGCTTTGCGTGTAGGGATGGGCGGGCGCGGCAAAAATGCTGCGCACGTCGTTCTCTTCGACCTTCTCGCCACGGCACATGACGACCACGCGGTCGGCGATTTCCGCCACCACGCCCATGTCGTGGGTGATGAAGACCACCGCCATCTGCATTTCTTCCTGCAGCGAGCGGATCAGTTGCAGGATCTGCGCCTGAATGGTCACGTCCAGCGCCGTGGTCGGCTCGTCGGCGATCAGCAGCGAGGGCTTGCAGGACAAGGCCATCGCGATCATCACGCGCTGGCGCATGCCGCCCGAGAGTTGATGCGGATGGCGGCCGAGCACGCGCCTGGCTTCCGGGATGCGCACCATCTCCAGCATGCGCAATGCTTCGGCGCTGGCTGCGGAATGGCTCTTGTGCTGATGCAGGCGGATCGATTCGGCGATCTGCTCACCCACGGTGAAGACCGGATTGAGCGAGGTCATCGGCTCCTGGAAGATCATCGCGATCTCGGCGCCGCGGATGCTGCGCATGGTCGATTGCGGCGCCTTGACCAGGTCCAGTCCGCTATTGTTGCGGCGCTGGAATTGCATGCTGCCGGAAACAATCCGGCCGCCGCCGTGTTCGATCAGGCGCATGATGGCCAGCGACGACACCGACTTGCCGGAACCGGACTCGCCGACGATGGCCAGCGTCTCGCCCTTGTCGACGTGGAAAGACAGACCGCGCACCGCTTCCACCGTGCGTTCGGAACCGGTGAAGGTGACGCCGAGATTGTCGACGGTCAACACGCGCTGTGCGCTGTTGCTGATGTCCGGGGTCGGCGATTGTTGATCGTGCATGGCCATTTTCTTGCGTCCTTCGTTACTTATAAATTGCCGTGACCGGCGTGTCGCCGCCACGGGCATAACCGCGATACATGCCTTCGGTGTTGAACGTCAGCTCGAGGTTGCCTTGCGCATCGACGGCGATCAGGCCGCCACGTCCTTCGTAGGCCGGCAAGACCTGCATGACCACCTGTTCCATGGCTTCCTGCAAGGTTGCGCCGGCATAAGCCATGCGCGCCGCGACGTCGTAGGCGGCAACGGTGCGCATGAATACTTCGCCGGTGCCGGTGGCGGAAATCGCCGCCGTCGCATTGGCCGCATAGCATCCCGCGCCGATCAAAGGCGTGTCGCCGACGCGGCCGACCTGCTTGTTGGTGATGCCGCCGGTCGAGGTCGCCGCAGCGACGTTGCCGTGCATGTCGAGCGCCACTGCGCCGACGGTGCCGAATTTGTTGTCCGGATCAATAGGATCAATCGCAGCACCTGCAGCCGATCCGTGCGCGGATTCCTTGAAGGTGAACGCCGCCGCGTCGTGATCCAGCATCATGCCGCTCTGCTCGCGCACGCGCAGCCATTGCTGGTGACGTGCATCAGTGTGGAAATAGGTTGGGTCAACGATGTCCAGACCTTGTTGCCGCGCAAAAGCGTCGGCGCCGCAACCCGCCAGCAAAACGTGCGCGCTCTTGTCCATCACGGCGCGCGCGGCCAGCACCGGGTTGCGCACGCAGGTGATGTTGGCGACGGCACCGGCCTTGAGCGTGGCGCCGTCCATGATGGCGGCGTCGAGTTCATGCGTGCCGGCACGGGTATAGACCGCGCCCTTGCCGGCGTTGAACAGCGGGCAGTCTTCCAGCAGGCGCACCGCTTCGCTGACGGCGTCGAGCGCCGAGCCGCCGGCGGTCAGGACCGCCTGCGCGGACGTCAGGATCGCGTGGAGTTCGCGATGGTAATTGGCTTCGTCGGCTGCGCTCAACGCGCTGCGCGTGATGGTGCCGGCGCCGCCGTGGATGGCGATGACTGGGGTGTTCATGATTTCCTGTTCCTTGTTGCGGGCCTGCCGCTGGCGGTGGTGACAGCGGCGGCTTTCTTCGCCATGCGCACCGGCTCATGCTGCTCGGCCTGGTACAACCATGGCAATACGAATTCGGTCATTTCAGATGCTGCCTGCACCGAGCGCTTGGCGCGATGCGCCACCGCGTCGCACATCGCCTGGATCAGCACCAGCGCGGCGGCATCCGAGGTCGGCGACAGCTGCCGCTCGGTCTGCGAATAAATGGTCACGTCGGCCAGCGGCACCAGCGGCGAATGCGGCAGGTCGGTGAAGGCGATCAGCTTGGCGCCCTTCTCGACCGCGCGGCGCGCCAGGCGCACCGTATCGGTGGCGTAGCGCGGGTAAGCCATGGCGATGACGACGTCGCGCTCGTCCAGCTTGAAGAACTGGCGCCCGGTCTGCGACGGCCCGCCCGGATGCACGCCCGACAGCACGGTGCGGCAGAACGGCTCCAGCGCGTGCACCATGATGCCGGCCAGGAAAGCGCTGGCGCCGAAGCCGATCACGAAGATGCGCTCGGCTTTCAGGATCATTTCGACGGCCTGGTCGCAATGCTCGGGCACCAGGCTTTGGCGCGTGGCTTCGATGTTGCGGATGTCGTTGCTGAGCGCGGCGGCAATAATTTCCACGCTGGTTGCGCTCTTCTGCACTTCGTGGCGCATCTTTTCCACCGGCGCCAGCGACGAGGCGAAGTCGGCCACCAGCGCGTTGCGGAACGGCGCATAGCCGTCGAAACCGAGCGCATGCGCGAATCGATTGGCGGTCGCCAGAGAAATCCCGGCCGCTTCCGACAGCTCGTCGATGGTCATGGTGGCGGCACGGAAAGTGTTGGCCAGCACGTAATCTGCGGTCTTGCGATGCGCCTTCGACAAATTCGGATACAACTTGCCCAGCACGCGCGCTACGGCGCCGCCGCCCTGCAAGGATGTGGTCTTTGAGTTGTACATGTGACGTCGGTCGGGAATTCGGGAAGCTGCGAAAAATGTAAATATATTTTCATTATTTTCAAAAGTAAAGAAAATATCCTTTCAAAAATGAAAGTAAAAATCCTTGCACCTTTAGCGCGCGCAGATGCACCGCGATAGAGAGGAAAACCGAAGAAAACTGGCTGCATTGCACCAAAGCGGAAACCCGGCCACGGGATGAACCCGGACCCGCGTCCACGCTCACTACGCTGAAAACGGACGTGCGTCAGCCGGCGTGAAAACGGGGCGAAGCGAGACCGTCATGCTGCAGTGAAGCAGAACGACGGCCGTCCAGGCGGGAACAACAGGAAATTATTTACGGGGTGGGATGAGGCGATGCCGCAACAGGCTTCAGCGCGGCACGACTTCGCGCAATTCGATCAGATTGCCGAACGGGTCGGCGGTATAGATGCGGATGAACCCGGGAATCGGCGCGTCCTCCTGCACAGGGAAGCCACCCTCTTTGAGCGTCACGATCATCGGCGCCAGGGTATCGACGATCAGACCGGGATGGGCATTCAGCGCCGGCTGGAAATCCTGGTCGACACCCAGATGCAGTTGCAGCACGCCGCACTGGAACCACAGACCGCCGCGCGCCTGCAAGGCGGCCGGCTTGGGCAACTCCGGCATGCCGAGGATGCCGCCGAAGAAGCGCCGCGCGGCGTCTTCGCCGCCGACGGGCATGGCGAGCTGGATATGATCGATGGCGGTGACTGGCATGGGAATCCTCTTTGCTGGCGGCAGGCTGGCTGCGGAAATAGTCTGCGAGGATTCTATCCCTTCGCCGCAAGCGCCGCTGGCGACACCGAAAACACTGGCAGGATTGCCTGCTGGCTTAATAGCTGCGGCTTTGAGAGAATGACGGCCATGAACATCCGCTTCCTTGAAACCTTCGTCTGGCTGGCCAAGCTGAAAAATTTTCGCCTGACCGCCGAGCGCCTGCACACCACGCAAGCCGCGGTGTCGAGCCGCATCGCCACGCTGGAGCAGGATTTCGGCGTGCGCCTGTTCGATCGCGGCGCGCGTGAAGTGACGCTGACCACCGATGGCAGCAAGGCGCTGGTGTATGCCGAACGCATGGTCAAGCTGATGCGCGAGATGAAGGACGACATGTCCGACAAGCAAGTCTATGCCGGCGTGATCCGCATCGGCGTGATCGAATCGATCGTGCACAGCTGGTTCCCGGATTTCCTCGGGCGCGTGCACAAGATGTTCCCGCGCCTGCAGATCGAGATCGCCAGCGACACCACCATCCACCTGCGCGAGCAGTTCAGCAAGGGCAACCTCGACATCGTGCTGCAAGCCGAGCCGGTAGTCGGCACCCACATCACCAACATCAACCTGTGCGAATTCCCGATGCGCTGGGTCGGCAGCCCCAAGCTCAACATCGGCAGCGAAACGCTGAGCCTGTCCGACCTGGCGACCTTCCCCATCATCAGCTTTGCGCGCAACTCGGGGCCGCATGCGGTGATCGAGCGTTTGTTTTCCTCCGGCAGCGAACGCGGCGCGCTGCATGTCAATTGCATCGCCTCGGTCGCCACCATGATCCGGCTGGTCACCGATGGCTTCGGCGTGGCGGCAGTGCCGCCGGCGATCATCCAGCGCGAGCTCAATGAAGAAATCCTGCACACGCTGCGAGTCGACGTCGAGTTCCCGGCGCTGGTGATGCTGGCCTGTTTCCGTTCCGACAATGAGAACCCGCTGACCGAAACCGTGGCCCGCATCGCCCAGGAAACCGCCGCCGACTTCGCACTCAATTGGGGACACGAGATCGCGCGGTTGCCGTCACAGGCGCAGTAGCAACCACCCCCAAGTCAGCGCCGGCAAGGCCTGCACGCGTTTTGCGTCGCAGCACCACAAGGGCGCAACGGCCCACCCATTTTTGCTCATAAGATTTTCCAATCATGTGCGCCAACAATTTCTTGTTGGACAGCGCTGCCCTCGCTACGCATACTGAATTCACACAAGATCACAAGATCGTTCATGGCGCCGGATGCACATGCCGGCGCAAAGATAGACGACAGATTTCCGCCAGGCATTTTCCAGCCACGATTTCACCGAGACATTTCCATGTCCTGCATGTTCTCGTGCTGTGAGAATGAAGCGACCGCTCAATCAATCTCAAAAGCAGGAGAAGGCAAGCATGACCTCGACATCGGCAACATCCCCGACAGGGAATTCCATTTACACGCCCGGGGCGGCGGTGGACATGGAAGTCACCTATAAAAAAATCGCCTGGCGATTGATCCCCTTCCTGGTTTTCCTGTTCGTGCTGGCCTGGATCGACCGCGTCAACGTCGGCTTCGCCAAGCTGCAGATGCTGCAGGACCTGCAATTCTCGGAAGCAATCTACGGCCTCGGCGCCGGCATCTTCTTCATCGGCTACTTCCTGTTTGAAGTCCCGAGCAACCTGTTGCTGGAAAAAATCGGCGCGCGCAAGACGCTGGCGCGCATCACCATCCTGTGGGGCCTGGCCTCGATGGCGATGGCCTACGTCACCACACCGATGACGTTTTATATCCTGCGATTCATGCTGGGCGTGTTCGAAGCCGGCTTCTTCCCCGGCGTCGTGTTGTACCTGACCTACTGGTTCCCGGCGCAGCGCCGCGCCCGCGTCAACGGCCTGTTCATGACGTCGTTCGCGATTGCCGGCGCCGTCGGCGGTCCGATCGCAGGCACCATCATGAGCCAGATGGAAGGCGTCGGCCATCTCGCCAACTGGCAATGGCTATTCATCCTGGAAGGCATTCCTTCGCTGATCGCCGGCGTCTTCGTGCTGCTCTACCTGCCGGAAAAGCCAGCCAATGCCAAATGGCTCTCGGTCGCTGAACAGCAAGCCGTCACCCAGGCGCTGGTCGCCGAAAATACCTCCGCCAGCAAGCACCTGTCGTTCAAGGACGCCTGTAGCAACTACCGCGTGTGGCTGTGCGCCGCCGTGTATTTCTGCGTGGTCAGCGGCAATGCCACCATCGCCTTCTGGACGCCGTCGATCATCAAGGAGATCGGCGTCAAGGGCAACCTGCAGATCGGCCTGATCTCCGCCATCCCGTTCATCGCCGGCACACTGGCCATGATCTGGAACGGCATCCACTCCGACAAGACCGGCGAGCGCCGCATGCATAGCGCCATCGCCACGCTGATCGCCAGCATCGGCCTGATCCTGACCGGCCTCGCCTTGGGTAACGCCGTCATGGCGCTGTGCGCGCTGACGCTCGCCGCCATCGGCATCCTGGCTGCGTTCCCGGTGTTCTGGTCGATCCCCGCGGCATTCCTGGCAGGCACCGCAGCCGCAGGCGGCATCGCGCTGATCAACTCGATCGGCAACCTGGCCGGCTTCGTCGCGCCCTACATGATCGGCGCACTGAAGACCAGCACCGGTTCCTTGTCCTCCGGCCTGTATTTCGTCGCCGCGCTGGAATTTTTGGCGAGCTTCCTGGTGGTCGTCTTCGTCAAGAAAACGCAAGCCTGATCAATTTTTGAGTTGTCCCTGCGCCGCCATTCTGTTCCTGCATTTCTGCCCCGGCGGCGCACCCTTTATTCACGTACCTGAAGCAGCCTTATGAAACTCTCTTTCCACACTGACGCAGCAACCCTCAACGTCGACATCGACAACCTGATCATCGCCGGCTGGGCCGGTCGCGACCTGGCCGCCATCGAGCACCACATCGAAGAACTGGCCGCCCTGGGCATTCCGCGCCCGAGCGCGGTGCCGCTGTATTACCGCGTGGCCAGCAACCAGCTCACGCAATCGGCGACGGTGCAGGTGCTCGGCGCCGAGTCGTCGGGCGAAGTCGAGACCTTCGTCTTCAACGCCGGCGGCGAACTGTATGTCAGCATCGCCTCCGACCACACCGACCGCAAGCTGGAAGCCCACAGCGTGGCGTTCTCCAAGCAAGCCTGCATCAAACCCGTGGCCGCCGCCGCCTGGAAACTGGCCGACGTGGCCGACTATTGGGATGAGCTGGTGATCCGTTCCTGGATCAAGGAAGACGGCAAGGAAGTGCTGTACCAGGAAGGCACGCTGGCCAGCCTGCGCACGCCGCAAGACCTCATCGCCGGCTTCACAGGCGGCAAGGACATCCTGCCCGAAGGCAGCGGCATGACTTGCGGCACGGTCGGCGCCATCGGCGGCATCCGTCCGGCGACCTCGTTCACGATGGAGTTGTTCGACCCGCGTCGCCAGCGTTCGCTGCGCCACTCCTATGAATCGGAAATCCTTGCCGAAGTAGCCTGATCACTTTTATACCTGACGCCATGATCCCCAGCCTGCACCAACACAGCGAAGACCTGCGCAGCGGCCGCAGCAGCTCGCTCGAACTGACCGAACGCGCCCTCGACCTTGCCGCCGCAGCCGACGGCGAAGGCGCGCGCGTCTTCACCCGGCTCTACGCCGACAGCGCGCGCGCCGCCGCCAGCGCCTCCGACACGCTGCGCGCAGCGTGCCTGACGCGCTCACCGATCGACGGCCTGCCGGTCTCCATCAAGGACTTGTTCGACGTCGCCGGCGAAACCACGCTGGCCGGCTCGGTCGCCTTGCGCGGCTATCCTGCAGCGACCGAGAGCGCCGTGGTGGTGCAGCGCCTGATCGCCGCCGGCGCGGTAATCGTCGGTCGCACCAACATGACGGAATTCGCCTACTCCGGCCTGGGCATCAATCCGCACTATGGCACGCCGCGCAATCCGTGGCAGCGTGAGATTGACGGCGGCCGCATTCCGGGCGGCTCGTCGTCCGGTGCAGCGATTTCGGTAACAGATGGTATGGCCGTAGCCGGCGTCGGTTCCGACACTGGCGGCTCGATCCGCATTCCGGCGGCGCTGTGCGGCCTCACCGGTTTCAAGCCGACCGCGCGCCGCGTTTCCATGCAAGGCGTGTTGCCGCTGTCCGAATACCTAGACTCGATCGGTGCGATGGCGCCGACGGTGACGTGCTGCGCCAAGATGGATGCGGTGCTGGCCGGGGAAACCTATGTCGCGCCGGTCGCACATCCGCTGCGCGGCCTGCGCCTGCTGATGCCGACCAACGTGGTGCTGGACGGCATCGACGAACAGGTTGCGTCCGCCCTGCAAACGGCACTGTCGCGTCTGTCGGCAGCAGGCGCCGTGATCGTCGAAAGCAAGATCGACGCTTTCAGCGAGCTGGCCTCCATCAACGCCAAGGGCGGCTTCACCGCCGCCGAAGCCTGGACCTGGCACCGCAAGCTGATCGCCGAGCGCGAAGCGGCCTACGACCAGCGCGTGGTGTCGCGCATCAAGCGCGGCAAGGACATGGGCGCCGCCGACCTGCTCGACGTCATCCACAGCCGCCGCCGCTGGATCGCCGCAGTGGAACGTCAACTGGCCGGTTTCGACGCGATGATCATGCCGACGGTACCGATCGTCGCGCCGAAGATCGCCGACCTGCAAGCCAGCGACGACGCCTACTACGCCGCCAACGGCCTGATCCTGCGCAATCCGACCATGATCAACTTCCTCGACGGCTGCGCCATATCGTTGCCCTGCCATGTACCCGGCAACGCGCCGGTGGGCCTGAGCCTGGCGGCGCCGGGCAGCCACGATCAGCGACTGCTGTCGATGGCGCTGGCGGTGGAAACTGCATTGAAGTCGTAAAGAAAAAGCCGGTGCAAGCCGGCTTTTTTGTTTCTGCTCCGTCCGGCATGGACGAGCCCCGCCGTTTCCTTCAGGCAAGCCCGCCGGCGCGCCCTCCTCACTGTCATATAATGGCGGCCCTACGGCAGACACAGGCCGAATTACCTTATGACCCTGAAAACTTTGCCTCTCGCGGGTGCTGCAACGCCCGGCATCCGGCTCGAATCGGTCACGCTTGCGCGCGGCGACCGCGTCGTGCTGGAACAGATCGACCTGCACCTGACCGAGCAGCGCATCGGCCTGGTCGGTGACAACGGCGCCGGCAAGAGCAGCCTGTTCCGTCTGATCTGCGGACTCGACCAGCCGCAGAGCGGGCGCGTAAGCGTGCACGGCTGCCGCACCGACGAGGCGAGTGAGCGCCGCAAGCTGCCGCAGCACGTCGGCCTGATGTTCCAGAATCCCGATGACCAGATCATTTTCCCGACGGTAGCCGAAGAGCTGGCCTTCAGCCTGACCGCAGCCGGTATCGGCAAGCCGCAGGCGCGGCAACAGGCGCGTGCTTTCCTCGCCGCGCGCGGCCTGCCCGACTGGGCCGATCGCGCCGTCGGCGAACTGAGCCAGGGCCAGCGCCAGCAGGTTTGCCTGATGGCGCTGCAAATCACCACGCCGGCCACGCTGCTGCTGGACGAACCTTATTCCGCGCTGGACCTGCCGAGCCAGTTGCGCCTGTCGGCGCAGATCGCCGCGACCAGCCAGCAGATCATCCTGTCGACGCATTTGCTGGAGCACGTGCAGGACTTTGAACGCGTGCTGTGGCTGGAACAGGGCAAGTTGCGCGGCGACGGTCCGGGCCGCGACGTCTGCGCCGCTTACGCGAGGGACGTACGCGAGCGCGCCGTCCTGAATTCCACCGCAGAAGTCCTGCAAGAAGTGCTGCAACACGCGGCGCAGGCCGACGCGACGTAATGCGCAGCCTCTATTCGACACGGCGCACCTGGCTGCACGGCGTACCGGCCTGGCTCAAGCTGGCCGCGCTGTCGCTCGGCGGCACCGTTCTGATGCTGACCGCCGACGTGCGCGGCATTGCCATCGCCGCGGCGGTGGTGCTGGCGTTGTACGCCTCGCTCGGTCCGGCCGGCTGGCGCCAGTGGCGCATGCTGCGCGGCCTGCTGATTGCGTCGGCGCTGATCGCCGGTTTTCACTGGGCGATGGGTAATCCGACCATCGGACTGATCAGCGCGCTGCGCATCATGGCCGCCGCCATGCTGGCGCTGATGCTGACCATCACGACCCGCTTCGACGACTTGCTGACCGTGCTGGAGACCATCCTGTCGCCGCTGCGCCGTTTCGGCCTGCCGGTCGGACGCATTGCGCTGGCAATCGGACTGACGCTGCGCTTCGCCGAGAATTTTTATGCACAATGGCAGCGCCTGGACGACGCCCATCGGGCCCGCACCGGCCGCAGCGGCGGCCTGCGCCTGCTGGCGCCGCTGGCGATACGCGCGCTGCAGACCGCTGAACGCGTGGCCGATGCACTCGCTGCGCGGCTGGGCGGCTAAACTTTTTTCCTTTTAACAGAAGAGATCCATCGATGACGACCACTACCGGAACCATGACCTCTACCCGCTCGCTTTCCTATATTGCCCTGTTCGCCGCCGTGATCGCCGTGTTCGGCCTGATCCCCAAAATCGACCTGCCGTTCGGCGTGCCGATCACGCTGCAATCGCTGGGCATCATGCTGGTCGGTTGCCTGCTGGGACCGAAGCGTGCGTTCTATACCGTCGGCCTGCTCCTGGTGGCGGTGGCGTTGGGCTTGCCGTTGCTGTCGGGCGGCCGCGGCGGCGTCGCCGTGTTCGTGGCGCCGTCGGCCGGTTTCCTGCTGGGCTGGCTGCTCGGCGCGGTGGTCTGCGGCGTGTCCATGCGCCAGTTCATGAAGCGCATGCCGGACGCCAAAGGCAAGGGCCTTCTGATCGCCGCCTTCCTGTCGTCGCTGATCGGCGGCATCGTGGTGATGTATTTCTTCGGCATCCTCGGCCTCATGCTGGCGGCGCACCTGAGCGCCACGCAAGCGACACTGGCGGTGCTGGCCTTCGTTCCCGGCGATCTGGTCAAGTGCGCGGTCTGCGCCATCCTTGTGCAAAGCGTCGTGCGCGGCATGCCGTCCTGGCGCCTGGACCGCGACTGATGCCTGTGTTCGACACCGTCCACGCGCCGCTGGCGCATTGGGCGGAAGCGACGCCGCGCACGGTGGCGATCGACGACGGCATCACCCGTCTTGATTTCGCGGCATTGGCGCAGCAGGTCGCTGCGCGTGCGGCGGCGTTGCGGCAATCTCATTCTTCCGCGGTTTGCTGGGTCGACGATGTTCCAGACTCGGGCGCGCAACTGCTCAGCTTCCTCGCCATCCTCGTCGCCGGCCGCACTGCGGCCGTCAGCGATCCCGACTGGCCGCCTGCGGTGCGTGAGCAGATCCTGGCGCGCGTGGCGGCCGGGGTCGGCACTGAAGCTGCGCTGGCTGAAGCCACTTCTTCTTCCCCGTTCTATATCGGCTTCACCTCCGGCAGCAGCGGCTTGCCCAAGGGCTTCCGCCGCAGCCATGACTCGTGGACCAGCAGCTTCGACATCTGCCTGGAAAGCTTCGGCCCGGGCGCTGCCGCCGCGATGCTGGTACCGGGGCGGCTGTCGCATTCAAGCTTTTTGTTCGGCGCACTGTTGGGCTTGTGGAGCGGCGCGGGCGTACGACTGCAGTCGCGCTTCGCGCCGGGCCCTGCACTCGATACGCTGGCACGCGGCGATGCCGGCGCGATGGTGGCGGTGCCGAGTCAATTGATCCTGATGCTGGAGCTGGCGCAGCGGCGCAAGCTTTCTCCCCTACCCGGCGTGCAGTTGCTCATGATCGGCGGCGCGCCCTGGAATCGCGCCCGCACGCCGGAACTGCAACAACTGTTTCCGCGGGCACGCATCATCGAGTTCTACGGCGCCTCGGAAACCAGCTTCATCGCCTGGACCGACAGCGATGCAGCCCTGCCCGACCACGTCGTCGGACGGCCGTTCAGCAACGTCGAGGTACGCATCGATGCGACCACTCCCGATACGCCGGGATTGATTTACGTGCGCAGTCCGATGGTGTTCAGCGACTACGTCACGCTCAGGGACAGCGACGAACAACCGGCGCTGCTGCGCGACGGCAACTGGCTGTCGGTGCGCGATGTCGGTCATCTCGACGAGCAAGGCCGCCTGCATTTGCTGGGCCGCCAACAACGCATGCTGCTGGCGCATGGCAGAAACCTTTTCCCTGAAGAAGTCGAAAGCGTGCTCGCCGCACATCCGGCAGTAGCTGCCGCCTCGGTGCAAGGCATCGCGGACGCGGTGCGCGGCGTGCAAGTGGTGGCGCTGCTGAAACTGAACGAAGACATCGACCCCGAAGCGTTGACGGCGTGGTGCCGCGAACGCCTCGAACCCTACAAGATTCCGCGCCGCTTTCTCTCTTGCAGCGACTGGCCGCTTACGCCCAGCGGCAAGACCGATCACAAGCAACTGGCGCAACGGCTCGGCGATCCCGCCAGGCCGACGCTGACAACGCTATGAATGACGCCGTCATCCTCGGTTGGGGCCGCAGCGCGGTGACACCGCTGGGCGGCGCGCTGTCGCAGTTGCAGGCGCATGAGATCGCCGCACCCGTGGCGCAAGGCATCCTGCAGCGCTTCGGCATCCCGTTGGGCTCCGTCGACGCGGTGATCGCCGGCAACGCCATGGGTGCAGGCGGCAACCCCGCGCGCATGCTGGCGCTGGCCACAGGTTTCGCCGACCGCATTCCAGCCTTGTCGGTCGACAGTCAATGCTGCGCCGGACTCGACGCCATCGCACTCGCGCACGGCATGCTGGCCGCCGGCAACGCCGATGTCGTCATCGCCGGCGGCGTCGAAGCATGGAGCCGTGCGCCGATTCGCCAGCACCGTCCACGTCATGCGGGCGAAACAGCGATCGCCTACGACAGCCCCGCCTTCGCGCCGGATCCGGCACGCGACCCCGGTATGCTACTGGCCGCCGCGCGTCATGCACTGAAGGCCCGCATCACGCGCGAGCAGCAGGACGCCTGGGCAGTACAAAGCCACGCCCGCGCCGTCGCTGCACGCGCACATCTCCACAATGAAATCATCGCCATTGGCGCGGCAACGCAGGACAGTTACCCGCGCGCGCTCGACCAGCGTCATCTGGCGCGCATGCCGGTGGTCGCGGTGTCCGATGACGGCCGCATCGATGAAGCGATCCGGCAACGTCACGCCGTCAGCCGCATCGCTATCTCGCCAAGCGCGGACGGCGCCGCCTTCGTCGTAATCGCCACGCGCGACGCCGCACGTCGCCTGAACCTGCATCCGCATTTTGCATGGCGAGCCGGCGTCAGCGTCGGCGCCCTGCCTGAAACGCCGATGCTGGCCGCCATCGATGCCGCGCAGGCGGCGCTGGCGCGCGGCGCGAACAGCATCGACGACCTGTGGGGAGTGGAATTGCATGACGCCTTCGCCGCGCAGGCGATCGCTTTTTACGAGGCGTTGAAGATCTCGCCGGAGCAACTCAATCGCCATGGCGGCGGACTGGGACGCGGTCATCCGATCGGCGCATCGGGCGCAATCAGTCTGGTGAGATTATTGGCGGACATGCAGCAGGAGGCGCCGCACGGTGCAGTGGGTCTGGCTGCGATTGCTGCGGCCGGCGGCCTCGGCGCGGCCGCCGTCGTTGAACGTTGCTGAAGACTGCTAGCGCAAGATTCTGAAAAACTCTTCCGGCTTCAGGCGTTCCGTTCTCACGGTATTTTCCGCCGCCTCCGGATCGGCGTAGCCGAGCGCAATGCCGCACACGATGTGGCTCTCGTCGCCCAGTTCCAGCGCCGAGCGGATCAACCCCGGATACGACGCCAGCGCGCCGATGGCGCAACTGCCCAGCCCATGCGCAGCCGCCGCCAGCATCAGGCCGTACAGGCACATGCCCAGATCCATGTAGCAGCCGCTGCCCATGCGCGCATCGATCGTCACCAGCAGCGCCACCGGCGCATCGAAGAAATTGAAATTGCGCTCGAACTGCCGGTCGCGCCCCGCACGGTCGTCGCGTCCGGTCTGCAAGGCGCCGTACAACTCCTTGGCGGCCGCGACCTGCCGGCGACGCAAGGACTGCGGCAGCGGCTGCGGAAAGTAGGAATAGTCTTCCGGCTCTTGCCTGCCCGCGCGGAAAGCGTCCACCAATGCCGCCGACAAGCGCACCCGCGCATCGCCTTCCAGTGCAATGAATTCGCCCGGCTGCAGATTGGCGCCGCTGGGCGCACGCCGTGCCAGCGCCAGCAACTCCGCCAAGGTGCCGTCCGGCAAAGGCCGGTGGAGAAAGCGGCGCGTGGAGTTGCGCTGGGTCAGCAGGTCGGCGAAGGGGACGTTCTGGTCGGACATGGAGTGACGTTGAGGAGGCGGTGAATGTGGGCGCCAATATAGCGCATTCTGGCGGCGGCGCCGCTCTGCCTTACTTCAGCAGCAAACGCCCATGCACCGTCGGCGCCGTCTCCTGATGGTAATGCGGCCGCGTATCCGGCGCCGACATGGTTGCAGCGTTGCCGAGGATGGTGGTGGTGCGGATCTGCTGCTTGCCGTCAATGTAACGACAGGCGTGCGCGGAATTGCGATTGCCATGCAAGTCGAGCACGATGCTGCGCGGATCCTGATGCGGCGACGGCGCGGGAGGCATGCGCTTGGGCGGCAGCAGCAAGGCATCGCCCGGCGCGACCCACAGGTCGGCCAGCGCAATCTCGTTGGCGTAGGGACGCCAGCGCGCCACGCTGATCACCAACGGGACATGCGGATCGCGCGAGAAGAAGACGTGCGGGAAGTTGTGATACTCGAAGTCGGTCGGATTGATCGGCAACAGTTCGCGCCCGCGGCCGTGCCCGAGATAAGGCGATTGATGACCGGCCCAGATGCCGTAGGTGTAGTCGGCCATCACCAGGCCCGAAAAGGGAAATTCAACGTAATGTCCATCCCGCAGCAGCGTCGCGCCAAACGCGCGGGCGCTGTCTTCGGTCGCCCACAGCGGTTCGTAGTGCACTTCATGCGCGTGGAAGTCGAACTGCTCGATCTGGTACGGCGCGCCCTCATCGGGCGTCACGGTGCGCGTGCGGCGGCCGATATCGGCGTAGGAAACGCCCGCGTGCAGCGCCGGATCGATGGGCGCGATGTCGGTGCGGGTTCCCAGCGCCTGCTGCAATTGCCGGCCTTCGCCGTGATTGTTGTAAAGAAACGGATAAAGGGCTGGATCGAGCAGATCTTTTTCCTTGCCGTCTTCAATGAACAAAACCTGATCAAAAATGCAATCCATGCGCCACTCCCCCTGAAGTTGCGGGCAAATTACACCAATAAGACGGATAACACCACGTTTGAGTACGTTTTCCCGTACGGAAACAAATTGGCCGGTCGCGAACAGTTGTCAAACCATCCACAAACGCCGCCCGCAAACTTCCTGCCGTCGCCGATTTTTCATTAGAATGCGCATTTGGCAAAGCTTCGGCGGCGCAACAGCCGCTTACGCCTCATCATCCGATTCTCCGATTCTTCGATATTCCGATTCGACCTTCATCTGCATGGCAACTAAAAAAACTTCCCCGTCCGACTACAGCGAATCATCCATCCGCGTCCTCAAGGGACTGGAACCGGTCAAACAGCGTCCGGGCATGTACACCCGCACCGAGAATCCCCTGCACATCCTGCAAGAGGTCATCGACAACGCCTCCGATGAAGCGCTGGGCGGTCACGCCAAGAACATCATGGTCACGCTCAACCCCGACGGCAGCGTCAGCGTCGAGGACGACGGCCGCGGCATCCCGGTCGGCCTGCATCCGGAAGAAGGCGTGCCGACGGTCGAGATCGTCTTCACGCGCCTGCATGCCGGCGGCAAGTTCGACAAGGGCAGCGGCGGCGCCTATGCCTTCTCGGGCGGCCTGCACGGCGTCGGCGTGTCGGTCACCAATGCGCTGGCCTCGCGTCTGGAAATCACGGTCTGGCGGGAAGCCGGAGTGCACACACTGGCGTTCTCGGACGGCGACCTGATAGAAAAACTGAAGTCGCGTCCGATCACGCGCGAAGACAAGAAGTCCGGCACCCGCGTTTCCGTTTGGCCGAATCCCAAGTACTTCGACTCGCCCACCATTTCGCAGCAGGAGCTGCAACGCCTGCTGCGCTCCAAGGCGGTGCTGCTGCCGGGCGTCAAAGTCTCGCTGATCAACGGCAAGACCGGCGACGTGCAGACCTGGCAATACGACCAGGGCCTGCGCGGCTACCTGATGGAATCGCTGGCGCAATCGACCAGCGCCGATCCGCTGATCCCGCTGTTCGAAGGCGAGCAATACGCCGGTCCCGACGCCGAAGGTTTTGCCGAAGGTGAAGGCGCGGCATGGGTGGTGGCGTGGACCGAAGAAGGCAACGTGGTGCGCGAATCCTACGTCAACCTGATCCCGACGTCGGCCGGCGGTACGCATGAATCCGGCCTGCGCGAAGGCCTGTTCTCGGCGGTCAAGAGCTTCGTCGAAATGCATTCGCTGCTGCCCAAGGGCGTCAAGCTGCTGCCGGAAGACGTGTTCGCACGCGTCTCCTTCGTGCTGTCGGCCAAGGTGCTCGATCCGCAATTCCAGGGCCAGATCAAGGAACGCCTGAACTCGCGCGACGCCGTGCGGCTGGTGTCGACCTTCTCGCGTCCGGCGCTGGAGCTGTGGCTGAACCAGCATGTCGAATACGGCAAGAAGCTGGCCGACCTGGTCATCAAGCAGGCGCAGAGCCGCCTGCGCTCGGCGCAAAAAGTCGAGAAGAAAAAATCCTCCGGCGTGGCCGTATTGCCGGGCAAGCTGACCGACTGCGAGTCCAGCGACATCACCCGCAACGAAATCTTCCTGGTCGAGGGCGATTCCGCCGGCGGCTCGGCCAAGATGGGCCGCGATAAAGAGTTTCAAGCGATCCTGCCCTTGCGCGGCAAGGTGCTGAACTCCTGGGAAACCGAACGCGATCGCCTGTTCGCCAACAATGAAATCCACGACATCGCGGTGGCCATCGGCGTCGACCCGCACGCTCACACCGACACCCCCGACCTGAGCAGCCTGCGCTACGGCAAGATTTGCATCCTCTCCGATGCGGACGTCGACGGTTCGCACATCCAGGTGTTGCTGCTGACGCTGTTCTTCAAGCACTTCCCCAAGCTGATCGACCACGGCCACATCTGCATCGCACGTCCGCCGCTGTATCGTGTCGACGCGCCTGCACGCGGCAAGAAGCCGGTGCAGAAGCTGTACGCGCTGGACGACGGCGAACTGGAAGCCATCGAAGACAAGCTGCGCAAGGACGGCCTCAAGGAAGGCGCGTGGAGCATCTCGCGCTTCAAAGGCCTGGGTGAAATGAATGCGGAACAATTGTGGGAAACCACCATGAATCCCGACACCCGCCGCCTGCTGCCGGTCACCCTGGGCGAGCTGGACCAGATTGCCTCGGACGCGCGCTTCACTATGCTCATGGGCAAGGGCGAAGCCGCCTCGCGCCGCGCCTGGATCGAAGAGCACGGCAACGAAGCGGAAGCGGATATTTAAAGCATCAAGGCAATCAACACGATGGACAACGGCAACGACATCTCTCAACCCTGCCTCTGGCGCCGCTTCCTTTCGGGAGCGTTGCCGGTTTTGGCTGCGTTTTGCATGTCGTTGACCGCAGCGTCTGCGCACGCAGACGTCTACGGCTACATCGACGCCGAAGGCATGGCGCATGTGTCGACCGAAAAAATTGACGAACGCTATCAGTTGTTCATGCGCGGCGACGCCACCTTCGACTCCGACAAGATCGCCAAGGGTATCCCCGGCGTCGAGACCAAGGGAAACATGTCGTCGCCGCTGATGAAGCTGATGCTGCAGCATCCGAATCTGAAAAAGTATGAAGCCATGCTGGACCAGAGCGCCAAGGAATTCTCGGTCGACCCCGCCCTGCTGAAGGCGATCATGGCGGCCGAATCCGGCTTCAATCCAGGCGCCGTCTCGCCCAAGGGCGCCATCGGCCTGATGCAGATCATGCCGGAGACCGCCGAGCGCTACGGCGTGCAGGGCGACCGCCGCAAGACCATCCAGCAGAAACTGACCGATCCGCGCATCAACATCCGCCTGGCGGCGCGCTACCTGCGCGACCTGCAGGTGCTGTTCCCGAAGCGGCTGGAGCTGGCGATCGCCTCTTACAACGCCGGCGAGCGCGCCGTGCAGAAGTACAACAACCAGATTCCACCGTATCCCGAGACTCGCAATTACGTCCAGCTGGTGGCGCAGTTCTACCAGTTGTACCAACCGGGCGGCAGTGCAGGAAACAATAACGGCAACGCCGATGCCAACAAACCGCGCCGCGTCGAAATCATCCTGCCGGGCCGGCGCAGCATGCCGCCGCCGACGTCCCTCGAATAATTCACTAAACGACATCAACGCAACCCAGCCACATGACTGAACAAGCCAACCTGTTTGAACAACCTGCGCCACCCGACGGTGAATCGCTGACGCTGTCGACCTTCGCCGAGCGCGCCTATCTCGACTATGCCATTTCGGTGGTCAAGGGTCGTGCCCTGCCCGACGTCGCCGACGGCCAGAAGCCGGTGCAGCGCCGCATCCTGTACGCGATGAACGAACTCGGCCTGAACGCCACCGCCAAGCCGCGTAAATCGGCCGCCGTGGTCGGCGACGTGCTCGGCAAACTGCATCCGCACGGCGACCAGTCGGTGTACGACGCGCTGGTGCGCATGGCGCAGGATTTTTCGCTGCGCTATCCGCTGATTGACGGCCAGGGCAACTTCGGTTCGCGCGACGGCGACGGCGCTGCGGCGATGCGATACACCGAAGCGCGCCTGACGCCGATCAGTAAACTGCTGCTCGATGAAATCGACATGGGTACGGTCGACTTCCAGCCCAACTATGACGGCTCCACCGAAGAGCCCAAGCTGCTGCCGGCGCGCCTGCCGTTCCTGCTGCTCAACGGCGCCTCCGGCATCGCGGTCGGCATGGCCACCGAAATCCCTTCGCACAACCTGCGTGAAGTGGCGCGCGCCGCCGTCGCGATGATCCGCAATCCAAAGATCACGCATGCTGAACTGATGACCCACGTCACCGGCCCGGACTTCCCGGGCGGCGGCCAGATCATCACACCGCCGTCGACCATCGCCGAGATTTACCAGAGCGGCCGCGGCAGCCTCAAGGTGCGTGCGCGCTGGAAGATCGAAGACATGGCGCGCGGCCAGTGGCAGGCGGTCATCACCGAATTGCCACCCGGCGTGTCGTCGCAGAAGGTGCTGGAAGAAATCGAAGAGCTGACCAATCCCAAGATCAAGCTCGGCAAGAAAACATTGACGCCGGAACAGCAGGCGCAGAAGCAAAGCATCCTTGCCATGCTCGATGCCGTGCGCGACGAGTCGGGCCGCGAAGCGCCGGTGCGCCTGGTGTTCGAACCGAAGTCCAAGAACCAGGACCAGACCGAGTTCATGAACACGCTGCTGGCCCAGACGTCCCTGGAAACCAGTTCGTCGATCAATCTCGTGATGATCGGCGGCGACGGTCGTCCGCGCCAGAAGGGTCTCACCGACATCCTCGGCGAATGGATTGCGTTCCGCTTCGTCACCATCACGCGCCGCAGCCAGTTCAAGCTGCAAAAGGTCGAGGACCGCATCCACATCCTCGAAGGCCGCGAAGCGATCCTGCTCAACATCGACAAGGTCATCCGCATCATCCGCGAATCGGATGAGCCGAAGCCGGCGCTGATCGAGGCGTTCAAGCTGTCGGACCGCCAGGCCGAAGACATCCTGGAAATCCGCCTGCGCCAACTGGCGCGCCTGGAAACCATCAAGATCCAACAAGAGCTGGCTGAGCTGCGCAACGAGAAATCGACGCTGCAAGACCTGCTCGACAATCCATCCTCGATGAAGCGCCTGGTCATCAAGGAAATCGAAGCCGACGACAAGCAGTTCGGCGATGACCGCCGCACCATCATCGAAGAAGCTGAAAAAGCCGTGCTCGAACAAAAGGTCATCGACGAGCCGGTCACCGTCATCATTTCGCAAAAGGGCTGGGTGCGCGCCCGCGGCGGCCACGGTCACGATGCGACGCAATTCACCTTCAAGGCCGGCGACGGCCTGTACGGCGCGTTCGAGTGCCGCACCGTCGACAACCTGCTGGGCTTCGGCTCGAACGGCCGTATCTACACGGTCGGCGTCAACTCGCTGCCGAACGCGCGCGGCGACGGCGTGCCGATCACCACACTGGTCGACCTCGGCAGCGGCAACAGCTTGCTGCACTACTTCGCCGGTCCGGTCGATACGCAAATGCTGCTGGCCTCCGACGCCGGTTACGGTTTCACGGCCAAGCTCGGCGACATGCTCAGCCGCGTCAAGGGCGGCAAAGCCTTCATCACGCTGGACGACGGCGACCTGCCGCTGGCCCCACGTCCGATGCCGGCCGGTGCCAGTGCGATCGCCTGCCTGTCGGGACAAGGACGCCTGCTGGTGTTCGGCCTGGACGAGATCAAGACCCTCGCCAGCGGCGGCCGCGGCGTGATCCTGATGGAGCTGGAAAAGAACGAGAAGCTGCTGGCAGCGCAGGCCATCACGCAAAAGGGCGTGCTGGTGTCCGGCACCGGCCGTGGCGGCAAGGCGCAAGACGTCACGCTGTCCGCCGTCGCGCTGGGCCTGCATATCGGCAAGCGCGCACGCAAGGGCAAGGCGCTCGAGTCGAAGCTGAAGGCGACGGCGCTGGCTGCGGTGGTGTAGTTACCGAAGTCAGACGCAGTAATAAAAAAGATGCCGCTCAATGCGGCATCTTTTTTATCTTTCGCGATGCGCCCGAATGCCTCAGGGCGACGTCGGGGTCACTCCCAGCAACTGCCGCAGCGGATTGAGCGGGCCGAGCCGGATCAACTCGAAATGCATGAGATGCGCCTGGCCCAGCGGAAGCTTTTCAAGCATGTCACGGGCGCCTTCCAGATCAGTTGCATTGAGAATGAACGCCACCCCGGTCCTGTCTTGCAGCGAATACCACTGGTCGATTTTGCCGGCCAGATAAAGCCCGACGGTCTCGCGAACTTCGGTCGGCAAAATAGTGCGCACAGCGGCCTGATCGATGCCGGGATTCAGCGTGCCGATGGCCAGAATTTTCGTCGCGGGGACCGCTGGAACGAGCTGCTGTGGCTGCGCTTGCGCCAACGCCGTCGTTGTCGCGGCCGATACTGTCAGTGCAACAATGCAGCAGGCAAGGATTGTTTTCATGTCGGTTCTTTTTCATTCAGCGAGAGGACAACAATGGATTGCCAGGACAGTCGGACGAGTCCGGAGGGAGCCGCCCGACCTACTTGCTATCCCTGAATCAGCGCACCCAGCGGCGCCAATGGGCCGACCGCGATCAGCTCGTACTTCGCAAAGCCGCCGCTCGCCAACGGCAAGGCGTTGACAAGTGTTCTGGCCTGTTCGACCGACTCGACATTCATCAGGAAAATGACGCCCGGTTTGTCCTGAGCGTACCAAAACTGTTCGATTTTGCCGTCGAGATAGAGCTGCAAGGTTTGCGGGACTTCCTTCGGCATGATCTCCTGCCGTTGTTCCGGCGTAGGCAGTTGGACGATGCTTCCGATGGCCATGACTTTCATAAGTGCTCTCCGTTTTCAGATTTACTGGGCGAATGCGTGCGCCGCAATGGGCGTTCATTCGCGAAATCGTGCTGTCGTAAATATCATTAAAAATATCATTTACGCCACGCAACGAAGATGAGTGTAGTCGTCGCAAAGAAAAATATGTATAGTCGCAAACGACAACTTTAAGGCCATTTACGCCATGCGCATCTTTATCCTCGCTTTAGAAGGCGTGTTCGATACGGGACTGACCGCAGCGCTCGACACCTTCGCTCTCGCCAATAAATTTTCAGCGCTGCAAGGCGGCAAGCCTGCGTTCGAGGTATCCATCGTGGGCATGCGCAAGAAGGTGCATACCGCCCAGGGACTGGGGATTCCGGTGATGGCGGAGATGCCGCGTGCAAGGCCTGATTGGGTGATCGTGCCTGCGCTGGGCACCGGCACGCCGGAGACCCTGATTCCCGCACTGGAACGACGTGACGTGAAGCAGGCGAAGGAACAATTGCAGAAGTGGCATGCGCAAGGCGTGCTGATCGCCGCCTCCTGCATCGGCACCTTTCTGCTGGCGGATGCCGGCTTGCTTGAGCAGCGTGAAGCGACCACGACCTGGTGGCTGGCGCCGCTGTTCCGGCAACGCTATCCGAATGTCTTGCTCGACGAATCGCGCATGCTGGTGCCGTCCGACGTCGGCGTCACTGCCGGTGCGGCGATGGGTCACCTCGACCTGGCGCTGTGGCTGGTGCGCAAGGCCAGCCCGGAGCTGGCTGGGCTGGTGTCGCGCTATCTGCTGGCCGACATCAGGTCGCAGCAGGCGCCCTACATCATTCCCAATCATCTGGCGCAGTCCGATCCTCTGATCCTGCGTTTCGAGCGCTGGGCGCGCGCCCATCTGAAGCAAGGATTCTCGCTGGGGACAGCCGCCGGCACGCTGGCGGTGAGTTCTCGCTCATTGCAGCGCCGTTGCCAGGAAGTGCTCGGAAAATCGCCGCTGGCCTACTTCCAGGACCTGCGCGTCGAACGTGCGCAATCGCTGTTGCATGGCAGCGGCCTGGACCTCGATGCCATCGCCGCCGAGGTCGGTTACGCCGACGGGGCGACGCTCGGCGCCCTGCTGCGCCAGCGCCTGGGGCGCGGCGTGCGGGATTTGCGCACCGACTTGCGCTAAACCGGAACGCCGAAAAACAGCGTCTATCGCGGCCCTGACACGGCGCGGTATTCGCCGCGCGGGCCCATGCTCAGCAGAGACTGCGACAAGCCGTCACAATAGAGGGTTTTCACCCCTCCTCCGGCTGTCCTTTTTCATGAATACCACCGCGAACCACCCGCGCTTTCTCATCTTTTTCATTTGCATGCTGGCCTCTGCGGGCCAATTGGCAATCGATATCTATGTCCCGGCGCTGCCGACGATGGCGCAGTATTTCCAGACCTCCGCGCAGGCGATCCAGTCCAGCGTGACGATCTACCTGATGGCGTATGCCTTCGGACAACTGCTCTTCGGGCCGCTGGCGGACGCCTACGGCCGCAAGAAAATTCTGGTGCTGGGCATGCTCATGTTCACCTGCGGCTGCCTGCTGACACTGACGGCTAATAACCTGGAAACATTCATCCTGGCGCGCTGCCTGCAAGGTTTCGGCATCGCCGCCACCAACCTGCTGGCCAAGGCGATCATCACCGATTCGTTCTCCGGCATGGCGCTGATACATGCGTTCACCTACATGGCGATCGCCTGGGGGCTGGCGCCGATCTTGGCGCCGGTCATCGGCGCGCATCTGCAGACCGCATTCGGGTGGCGTTCATGCCTGACCTTCCTGCTGATCTATTCGTTCGTGATGTGGGCGGTGCTGACGCGCTACAGGGAGACGCTGAAACAGCCGGTGCATCTGAATCCTAAAACCCTGCTCAAGAATGCCGTCATGGTGCTCAAGAGCCCGGTATTCCAGAGTTGCTTCCTGGCGCAAGGACTGTGCTACAGCATCCTGCTGGTGTTCAACATCGTCGGCCCGTTCATGGTGCAGGAGACCCTGCACAAGCCGCCGACCTACTTCGGCTACCTGGCGCTGGCGATCGGTCTGATGTATTTCCTCGGCGGGATTTCAAACCGGATTCATCACCCGCGCCTGCCGACGCCGGAACAACGCCTGCGCATCGGTGCACGCGTGATGACGGGCGCGGCGGTCGTGATGCTGATCCTGGCGCTGACCGTCGGTCTGGAAGTATGGACACTGATGCTGCCGGTGCTGTTCATGGCGTTCTGCGCGGGGGCGATGTACCCGACGCTGATGGCCAAGGGCAATTCCATCTTTCCGCACATTGCCGGGCTGACCAGCGCGATCCTCGGCTTCGCGCTGCTGCTGGTGTCGTCGCTGATGATGGGACTGGCCGGCTTCGTGCCGTTCCACAGCCTCACGCCGATGGCGATCTTCTTCGTGATCGTGGGCCTGACCGTGGTCAGCATGGTCGGCAAGCTGCTGCATCACCTGGAGACGCCCGCAGGCGCGCCGGCCGCCTGAACGCATGGGCTTGCCGCCCGTTGCGTTATACTCCGGCACCGATCATCAGCGATGATCCTGGAATCTTATCAATAAACAAAGGAATGCCATGCGGAAAATCCGTCGAATCAAATACATGGAAGCAACTTATCGCATCTATTTCGCCAAGCTGCTCAACAGCATGCTGGAAGAACTCAGCGCAGAAGTCGCCGCGCGCGACGCCGCACAAGGCTGATGTTGCAGCGATAGCACTTGGCTGCACCGGGGCTTCCCGGCGTGCAGCCTGGTGACAATGAAAAAGCCCCGCAATGCGGGGCTTTTTGCATATGGCGATGATGATTTGCCACCGTCGGTAAACCGTGTTCGCCTTACTGAAGGAAATCGGCAATCACCTTGACCGTCGCCTCCGGTTGCTCTTCCATCAGCCAATGACCGGCGCCGGGAATCACGGCGCCGGTAACATTGCTCGCGGCAAACTGCGTCACCGTCGCCATCGTGGTGCCGAACGACTTTTCCCCGCCCACTGCCAGCACCGGCATTTGCAGCGGTCCCTTTGCCAGATAAACCTTGTTGTCGATGGCGTCCTGATCGAAAGCGGCGAACTGCGCGAAGCCGGAATGCATGGCGCCCGGCAAGGCATAGAATTTGGCATAGTGTCGACGCGACGCTTCGTCGAAGTTCTTGGGATTGGCCGAGAACTCATTCCAGAAACGATCCAGGTAAATGCGCTCGCGTCCCTTCACCAGTCGCTCCATGTCAGGACCGCCGAAACGGAAGTGCCACAGCAGCGGGTTTTTCAGGATTTCGTCCCATGGGCCCACACCTGGGACCGGCGCATCCATCAACACCAGTTTGGTAACCCGTGCAGGATTCTCGGCGGTGAAGGCATAAGCCACCATGTTGCCGATGTCGTGAGCCACCACGCTGACATTGCCGATCTTCAAGGTATCGAGCACGCCGGCGATGTCGCGCGCCTGATTCTTCTTGTCGTACCCCCCGGCCGGATGGTCCGAACGGCCCATTCCGCGCAGGTCTGGCACGACAACCGTGTGGTCCTTCATCAGCTTGATGGCGAGCGGCGCCCACATGTCGCCGGTTTCGCCGTAGCCGTGCAGCATGACGACGGCCGGGCCTTGGCCGCCGACACGGACATTCAGCAGTGCGCCGTTGACGGAGATCTTCTGAGACTTGATGCCGGCCGGGAATGGTGTGACTTCCGCACCGGCCGGTAAAACATTGAGCGAAAACATCAGGACACATAGCGCGATTGTTCTTTTCATTGCCACTCCCCTTGGTTGATCAGGCCGGTCGACCTGCTCACAGGATAGTGCCCAAGATGGACGGACAAGCCAATCTTTTTATTGCACGCGGCTGCCCGCTTTGTTGCGGAATTTTCCAAGGCTTGTGTTTATTGCAATCCGCCGTCAGCCGGCAAGAATACGCGCAGTATCGCGCGACGGAGCCGCACCGAAAAAGCGCGCATATTCGCGGCTGAACTGGGTGGCGCTTTCGTAGCCCACCGCGAACGCCGCCGACGTCACGTTGGTGCTGCCGCTGACGAGCAGCTTGCGTGCCAGCAGCAACCGGATCTGCTTTTGATATTGCAGCGGACTCAGCGCCGTGGCTGCCTTGAAATGACGGTGGAAGGCAGACTCGCTCATCCCCGCCTGCGCAGCCAGATCCTGCACGCGCAATGACTGGTCGAACTGCTCGCGGATATGCCGGATGGCGCGGTTGACGCGCGCCATGGCGGTGTCGGGCGTGGCGATGTCGCGCAACAGCCGGCCGTTCGGACCTTGCAGGACCCGATACAGGATCTCCCGCTCATACACCGGCGCGAGTGCCGGAATGTCGCCGGGCTGCTTCATCAGCCTGAGCATGCGCACCCAGGCGTCCATCAACTCGTCGGTCACCGTGGCTACCGAAAAACCGATTCCATGTGAGGACGGCAACGGCAGTGCGGGCACGTCGGCCAACAAACCCGCAATCACGATGGGGTCCAGCGTCAGCGAGACCGCCAGGTAGGGTTCGCCAGTTTTGGATGGGTGGACCGAACCCACTGCCGGCAAATCGATGGACATGACGAAATACGTCGCCGGGTCGTAGTGCAGCGTACGGCCGCCGACCGTCATTGACTTGCCGCCTTGCAGGATCAGGTTGATCATCGGATCATAAACCGCAGCCAGCTCGTGTTCCGGTACCGCACCGCGCACCATGGCCACACGCGGGATGCCAGTTTCGGTGCGGCGATTCTGGGCCTTCGAGGCCAGCGCGCGCAATTCGGTCAGTTGGGTTTTCATGGCCATGATCTGACCACATGCCGATCGCGGGCGCAAGATAAAAAGCAGGATCAGGCAAGTCTGAGGCAGGAATCGATGAGCCCTCCACGACGTCGATGGCTACCATGGCTTCATCACTTTTCCTCACATCCTTTTAACGGAGCAATCATGAAAACAGTCCTCATCACCGGCGGCAGTCGCGGCATCGGCGCCGCCGCCGCCCTCCATTGCGCACATCGCGGCATGGGCGTGGTCCTGACGTACAAGGACAACAAGCGCAGCGCCGACAACGTGGTCGCCCGCATCGAAGCCGACGGCGGCAAGGCGGTCGCGCTGCAACTGGACGTGAGCGACAGCACGTCCTTTGCCGCCTTTCGCGAAACGCTGGTGCAAAGCTTGCTCGCAACCTGGGGCAGCGATCGCCTGCACGGCCTGGTAAACAACGCCGGTTACGGCCTGTTCGAACCGCTGCAGTCGGTCAGCGAAGAACAGTTCGACGGTCTGTTCCGCACGCATCTGAAAGGCCCGTTCTTCCTCACGCAAACCTTGCTTCCCTTGCTGGACAGCGGCGCCTCCATCGTCAACCTGACCAGCGCAACCACGCGCGTGGCTACGGCCGGCGTGGCGCCGTACGCGGCATTCAAGGGCGGGCTGGAAGTATTGACACGCTATATGGCGAAGGAATTTGGCGAGCGCGGCATCCGCGCCAACGCGGTGTCGCCGGGCGCCATCCGCACCGAACTGGGCGGTGGACTCACACCGGATTTCGAAACCATGCTGGCGGGACAGACTGCACTCGGCCGCGTCGGCGAACCGGACGAGGTCGGCGCGGTCATTGCTACACTGCTGTCGGAAGACGGTCGCTGGATCAACGCCCAGTCGATCGAAGTGGCCGGCGGCTACATGATTTGAACGGGAGACTCACATGCTGGATCATATTTTTCTTTCCGTCAGCGACATGGATCGTTCGCTGGCTTTTTACGACGCGGTGCTGACGCCGCTGGGCATCGTGGCGCGCCTCAACTACGACGGGCGCGACGGTCCGCCGGGGCATCCCGATCTCAGGGGATTCGGTGCGAACGGCCGCGTGTTCTTCTGGTTGAAACAGGGGAATAACGCGCCGAACAACACTCATGTCGGCTTTGTCGCCTCAAGCACCGAGATGGTCGATCAGGCCTACGCCGCCGCCCTGCGAAACGGCGCCACCGACAACGGTGCACCGGGTGCGCGGCTGCATTACGATCCGCGCTACTACGCCGGCAATGTGTTCGATCCGGACGGGTACAGCCTGGAGTTCGTGTACAAGAGCTGGCAGCATGAAAGGGATTTCAATTCCGAGTCTTCCCGGCCGGCCTCGCTTTAACCTCAGGCACCTGCCCAGTTAGCGTCCGTTCTCCAGATTGGTCTGGATGATCTCCATCAACTGCACCAGCTCTTCGCATTGCTGCACGGACAAACCCTCGACCGCGCGCTCCAGTATCTGCGCACCGGATTTCATCAGTTCAGCATGCAAAGCCTGCCCCTGCGGACTCAGTTGCAGGCAGGTGCTGCGCCGGTCCGTGACGTCTTCCTTTGATTCCAGATAGCCGCCGTCGCGCAGGCTGCGCACCAGCCGGGTCAGCTGCGCTTTGTCGCGGCCCGAATGGGCGGCCAGGTCTTTTTGCGTGGCGCCGGGATGATGCGCGAAGTAGTTCAGCACGCGGCTTTCCATGTGCGTGACGCCACGCTCGTCGTCACGAAACGCCTGCGAGCGACCGGAGCGATAGAGGTGCATGACCGTGTGAATGGCGTCAAAGACCCTTTCGGCGGCAGGTGATTGATTGACTTTATCAACTTGTTTTCTCATAATGATGACATTATCAACCAATTCCCCACATCATGGAAACCAAATCAATCTCCCGCGAAGTGCAACGCGTCCGTTATGAAATCAAGCTCCGCGACGTCAAAGTCGCCGCCGTCCGCGCCACCGGCGCCAACATGCTCAGCGTGACCTTCCACGGCGACGCGCTGGAAGACTTCACGTCGCTGTCATTCGATGACCACATCAAGTTCGTTTTCCCGGATGCGTCCGGCGCCTCGGTGCGGCGCGACTACACTCCGATCGGCCACGACGCCCAGCGCAAAGAGCTGGTGCTGGAGTTCGCCCTGCACGCCGAAGGCGCGGCCACCGACTGGGCACGCCAGGCCAAGGTCGGCATGGACGCCGTCATCGCCGGCCCGCGCGGCTCGATGGTGGTGCCGCTCGATTACGACTGGCATGTGCTGGCGGGCGATCTGTCCTCCTTGCCGGCGATCACGCGCCGTCTCCAGGAATTGCCGGCTGGCGCCAAGGTCTTCGCCATCATTGAAGCCTCCGACGGCGACATCCGCCAGTTCGATACCCAGGCCGACCTCGACGTCACCTGGGTGCGTTCGGGTGAGGAGTTGCTCGCCGCCGTGCGTGCGCTGACGCTGCCGGCCGGTGAGGGCTATGTCTGGGCCGCCGGCGAGGCCGTGGTGATGAAAGCAGTGCGCGCCGTGCTGGCGGAAGAGAAGCAGCATCCGAAAGAAGCCATGCGCGTGTCCGCCTACTGGAAGCGCGGCGCCTCCGACTTCCACGAAAAGCTGGACTGAGCCGGTGCTGCGATATGCCCGCCTGTAGCGCAAACGCGCTACAGGCGGGGCCGGCGCGCCGTCGTACAATAGCGGCGCCATGTCATCCACTTCCGACTCCCTTGTTCCGCCCTCCATCCACGTCGCCATCGTCGAGGATGACCCGAGTTTTCGCGATGCGTTGAGCAAGGTGCTGGAAACCGCGCCGGACATGCGGCTGGCGAATATCGCCGGCACCCGGGCCGAAGGACTGGCGATGCTGCAAGGCCCACCGGCGGACGTGCTGCTGGTCGATCTGGGCTTGCCCGACGGTTCGGGCATCGATGTGATCCACGCAGCGATCCTCCGTTGGCCCAGCTGCAACATCATGGTCAGCACCAATTTCGGCGATGAAACCCATGTCATGCGTTCGATCGAGGCAGGCGCAGCCGGCTATCTGCTGAAGGACAGTTCTCCCGCCAAAATCGTCGACGAAATCCGCAGCCTGGCCAGCGGTGGCAGCCCGATCAGTCCGATCATCGCGCGTCAGGTGCTGGCGCGCTTCCGGGCAGCGGCGCCTGCCGGGGTCGCCCCCGGACCCTCCTCATCCGTTGCGTCGGCAGAACCATCAACGCTGTTGTCGGCGCGCGAAAAGGAAGTACTGGACTACATCACCCGTGGCTTCACTGCGCAGGAGATCGCCCGGCTGATGGAGCTGTCGCCGTTTACAGTGCGCACCTTCGTGCGCCGCATTTACAGCAAGCTCAAGGTGACCTCGAAGACGGAGGCCATCTACGAAGCCAGGACCCTCGGGCTGCTGCCCGATTAATCGGCCCGACGCATGTCCGCTACTCATTCGCGCACGAGAAAAATTCCCTCCTCCCTGCTCTCGGGCATCGCACTGCTGCTGTCCGTGACGCTGCTGATTGCAGTGGGAGCCTGGTACGTCCAGAGCGCTACCCCGCGCGCCGACACCACGTTGCAGCTGACGCAGGTCGACTGGCAGGACAGCGACGGCCACAATTTCAACCCGCCGCCCGCGCTGGTCGACAGCGCAACCCTGCCGCCCTCATGGCGCCAAGCAAGCTTGCCGTCGGCACTGCCGGTCGCCGCCCTCACCGCCTCCAATCTCACCGTGCGCACCACCTGGATGCGCTTTGCGCTGGCGGACCTGCACCTACCGGACACACCGACCGGGCCGCTGGCGCTGTACGGCAGCCGCATCAAAACCGACGGCACCGTCGCGGTGTATCTCAACGGCCGCCTGGTCCATCGCGTGCAGCAACGCGGCCAGTTGTGGAACAGCCTGTTCACACCGCTTTGGGTCTTGCCGGACCAGGCCGCCGACGGTGCGCCGCTCAAGGAAATCCTGATTCGCGTGGAGCATGCGCCGGAAACGCCGGTCGGCTTGTCGACGCTCTGGCTGGGTCCCGCCGAAACCTTGCAGGGGCGCTATTACCTGCGCCAATGGCTGCAACGGGAGTTACCCGCCACGCTCAGCGCCGCATTCATGGTGGTCGGGATTTTTGCCTTGTTCGTCTGGTTCCGGCGTCGCCATGAAACCAGCTACCTGCTGTTCTTCAACCTGGCCGCAGTCTCGTTCGTGGGACATCTGCATTATTACGTCAGCCTGCCCATCGTGGTCGACTGGTTCGCCTGGCTGACCGCCAACGCCTTGTTCTGGCTGCTCACGGTGATCCATCTTTTCCTCTGCCAGTTACACGGACGTCCGCTGCGCTGGCTTACGCGCATCATCGTCAGCATCACGCTGATCATCAGCATCCTGTCGCTGCCGCTGCTGGGCGTGTTGCCGGTCTTTCCGAGCACCTCGCTGCTGGTTCCGCTGGCGTATGCAATCGCGGTCATGATGGGCATTGCGGTGAGCGTTGCGGGCGGCGTGTGTTCCTGGCATCGTTCCCGTGAAGGTCTGCTGCTGACGCTCGGAGTTGCCGTGTCGACCTTGCTGGGCATGTCCGACTGGCTGCTGCACAACAACGTCGTCAGCCCGGAAGGCTGGTTCCTCGGCGCCTATACCAATGCCGTCACCTTCGCCATGTTCGGCACACTGATGTATCGCCGCTACGTCAACGCCATCGCTGAAGTCGAACTGGTCAATGCCGGGCTGGCGCAACGCCTGGAAGCGCGTGAACGTGAACTCGAAGAGACGCATCGCCGCCTGCGCGAAGCGGCTCTGCGTCAAACCATCAGCGACGAACGCCAGCGCCTCATGCAAGACATGCACGACGGCCTCGGCTCAACGCTGATCAGCGCAATCCGCTCGGTGGAACACGGTGGCGCCAGCGACGTCAACGTATCGCAGATTCTCAAGGATTGTCTCGACGACCTCAAACTGACCATCGACTCAATGGAACCGGTCGAAGCGGACCTGCTGCTGTTGCTTGCAACCTTGCGCTTCCGCCTCGAGCCGCGCCTGGAAGGCACCGACATCGCACTGGTGTGGGAAGTACAGGACTTGCCGACGCTGGATTGGCTGGAGCCGTCCAGCGCGCTGCACATCCTGCGCATTGTGCAGGAAAGCATCGCCAACATCCTGCGCCACACGCGCGCCGATCGCATCCGCGTCGCCACCGCACGTGCCGACGGCGGCGTCACGGTGACGATCGAAGACAACGGCCAGGGTTTCGACGTCGACAAGGCGCTCGCCAAGGCATCCGGCCGCGGCCTGCAAAATCAGCGCCGCCGCGCGCAAGCGCTGAGCGGCGCCGTGACGTGGGTCTCCGCGTCCGGCGGCACCCGCTTCACGCTCTGGCTGCCGCTGGAACGCAAGGACAGATCAGCCTGACGTTTTTTGTCCCGCCGATGCCTGCGCCGACGCCATGCTCGACAACATCAGCAACAGCGCCAGTACACACGCCACCGCACCAGCCAGGAACGCCGCGCCATAGCCGAAATAGCCGATCAGCACCCCCACCACCGGACCGGTCAGGCCTGCCGCCAGATCAATGAAAGCCATGAAGGTCGCCACCGCCAGTCCGCGCGAATGCGCCGGCACGCGCGCCATCGCCTGCACGCCCATCGACGGGAATACCAGCGAGAAACCGATACCGGTCAGCAGCGTGCCCAGGCCCGCCATGACGGGATCATGCGACTGCCACAACAGCAATTGCCCGGCCAGTTCGATCACCACCGAAACCGCGCCAACCTTGGCGCCGCCGATGCGATCAGGCAGATGCGCGAAGAACAGGCGCACCCCAACGTAGCCGGCCGAGAAACCGAGGATCGCAATGCCCGCCCCCGACCAGTTATTGGTGGCGTACAGCAGCACCAGGAAACTGGTGATGATGGCGAACGGCATGGCGCTCAGCGCCAGCGCGAGGCCGAAGCGCCAGATCAGGCGCAGCACTTCCGACATGGCCACGCCGCCGCCCTTGCTGCCCAGCGCGGGCAAGCCGCGCAGCGTCGCCGCAATGGCCAGGCCGATCAGCGGCAACACCATGGTGGTCAACGCCACGCCGGCAAAGCCGAAACGTTGCTGGATCGCGATGCCGATCGGTGCGCCGAGTCCCAGCGCGGCGAACATGGCGATGCCCTGCCATGCCATCACCTTGCCGGTGCGCTGCATGCCGACGCGGCCGATGCCCCACGTCATCGTCCCGGTCAGGAACAGGCTTTCCGCCGGCCCCATGAGCAGGCGACCGATGAACAGCACCACCAGGCTGGTCCCGGCATCGGCGATCAGCGTCGAGCCCAGGTACAGCAATCCGGCGACCGCCGCCATCGGCAAGCCCACCGCAACCGCACGCTTGGGACCGTGGCGGTCACAGTACGAGCCGGAGAATTTGCGCGAAAAAATGGTCGAGAACGACTGAATCCCGACCACCCAGCCCACCGTCAAGGCGCTGAAACCGAACACACCGTTGACATGCAGCGGCAAGGCCGGCAACGGAATGCCGATGCACAGGAAACTGGTGAAGACGATGGCGACCAGCGGCAGCAAACCGCCGGCCACGCTGTCGTTGGATGATTGTGTTGTTGTAGTCATGATGTTATCGATCCCGGATGGAAATGAATGGACGCGCGCAGTCGCCGATCGGCATGGAGATCGGCATGACAGTCGGTGCAGCGTCGGCTGCGGGGGAATGCAAAGTGGAGGTCACTGCGGAGGGGGCAAGCCCGTCCTGGAGAAGTAAGCGTATCGTCAATTTTTCACCTTGGCGTTATACACGTGCGTGCGACGGAATCGCTGCCTGAACCTTCAGGCATGCACGTGAATGACGCGTTGGTTGACGTGAACGCTTACGTAACGAAGCAGGAGGCCGGCAAGGAGGAAGCAAAGAAAAACAACTTCAGCTTAACCCAGGACGTTCTGTTGCGTTATTTGCGGCCGATTATACAGAATAGTTTTTATTCTTGTCGAGCCACGTAGACCTGCGGGGCTGCGGCGGCACAAAGCAACAAGCGCGCGCACGGCGGGCTTGTGCATCGGGGCGGCCGTCGTCAGTCGACGTACTTCAAGCCCGCCGCCGCCAGCGCTTCGCGCATCTTGTACATGTCGAGGCCGAGCTCGCCCGCGGCCAGACGGGCGCGCTTGTCGCTCTCGTTGTTCTCGCGCGCCTCGGCAGCGTCGGCCACCTGTTGCGCCGCCGCCGCCGGCACCACCACTACGCCGTCGGCGTCGGCAATCACGACGTCGCCGGGATTGACCACGGCACCGGCGCACACCACCGGAATGTTGACCGAACCCAGCGTCGCCTTCACCGTCCCCTTGGCGCTGATCGCGCGCGAGAATACCGGGAAGTCCATATCCGCCAGTTCCTTCACGTCGCGCACGCCGCCGTCGATGATCAGCCCGTTTGCGCCACGCGAGCGGAACGAGGTCGCCAACAGGTCGCCGAAAAATCCGTCTTCGTTGTCGGTCGTGCAAGCAGCGACGACGACGTCGCCGGGCTGGATCTGTTCAGCGGCAACGTGCAGCATCCAGTTGTCGCCCGGTTGCAGCAGCACGGTGACGGCGGTGCCGCACATCGCGGCGCCGCAGTAGGCCGGACGCATGCAGGTCTTCATCAATCCCACGCGCCCCATGGCTTCATGGATGGTGGCGACGCCGAAGCGCGACAGCTTTTCTACCGCCGCCTTGTCGGCGCGGACGATGTTGCGTTTGACGATGCCGAGGTTGTTCATTGGTCCGGCCATGATTACAGTCCTTTCGATTTGAGGTCCGCATCCAGTCGCGGGAACACGCGACGGGTATTGCCTTCGTACACCTTGTAGCGCGTCTCGGCGTTGAGGTGCGGCGTGTTCTCGATATAGCGCCTGGTGTCGTCGAAGTAGTGTCCGGTTTCGGGATCGATGCCGCGCACGGCGCCGATCATCTCACTGGCGAACAGGATATTGTCAACCGGGATCACCTTGCTCAGCAGGTCGATGCCGGGCTGATGGTAGACGCAGGTATCGAAGAAAATGTTGTTCAGCAAATGATCCTTGAGCAAGGGCTTCTTGAGCTCCTGCGCGAGACCGCGAAAGCGTCCCCAGTGATACGGCACAGCGCCGCCGCCGTGCGGGATCAAGAAGCGCAGCGTAGGAAAATCGCTGAACAGGTCCGACGTCAGGCATTGCATGAACGCGGTCGTGTCGGCATTCAGGTAGTGCGCGCCGGTGGTGTGGAAGCAGGCGTTGCAGCTGGTGCTGACGTGGATCATCGCGGGGATGTCGTGCTCCACCATCTTTTCATAGATCGGATACCAGTGACGGTCGGACAGCGGCGGTGAAGTCCAGTGGCCGCCCGAGGGGTCGGGGTTCAGGTTGATGCCGACGAAGCCGTATTCCTTCACGCACTTTTCCAACTCCGCCACTGAAGTGCGCGGATCGACGCCGGGCGATTGCGGCAGCATTGCGGCGCCCGCATAGTGATCAGGAAACAGCTCCTTGATGCGGAAGCAAAGCTCGTTGCAGATCGCCGACCAGGTCGCCGAGACATTGAAGTCGCCGATATGGTGGGCCATGAAACTGGCGCGCGGAGAGAAAATCACCATGTCGATGCCGCGCTGCTTCATCAAGCTCAACTGGTTGCTTTCGATGGTCTCGCGCAGTTCGTCGTCGCTGATTTTCAGCTCGGAAACGGACGGCATGGATGCGGGATCCTTGATGCCGGCGATCTGCCGTTGACGCCATTGCTCCAGGGCCTTGGGGGCCGTGGTGTAGTGGCCGTGACAATCGATGATCATGAAACTCTCCTGTGTGCAAACACCGGACCCGCATTTTTCTGCGCAGCCCGGACAATACTAGAAACGATGGTTGATGCCGACCGTGAATGCGGTCTGGTGCGGCGCGCCGGCGGCGTTGAGCGTCGACACCACGGTCTTGCGGTACTTGTTGTAGTCGATTTCGGTGTACAGCTTGGTGCGCTTGGACAGGTAGTAATCCAGACCGATGATGGTCATGTCCTTGCGCATTGCCTTGTCGGTCGACACGGCGGTGCGATAGAAGCCGCCGGTCAGCTTGAGGTTGTTGCTGAGGGAATACGCGATGCCGCCGAAGGTGTTGCGCGTGACGGTGTCGAGCGCGGTAGTTTGCATGTTCAGCGTGTCCTTCATGTAACCGCCGGAAATCTTCCAATCGCCGGATTTCCAGGCCGCGCCGATCAGATAATAATCCTCGTCGCGATAGGTGGTGCCGACCAGCACGTTGCGGCGATTGAAGGAACCGCCGAGCACCAGGTCGCCGACGTAATACTGCAGGCCGAAGCCATGCGCCGAGCCGTTGGCGAAACTGCCGGCGTTTTCACCGAAGGAGTTTTCCAACTCCAGTTTGAAGGGGCCGAACATGCCGGTGTACTTGACGTCGTTGCTGAAGCGCGTGCCGCTGGAAGCCTGGGTCAGCGGTATCAGCGAAGTGTAGTTGAAGCCGTACGGATCGTATTCCAGGATGAAGTCATGCGAAATGGTGTATTGGCGACCGAGGTCGATGGCCCCGAGCGCACCTTTCAAGCCGACGAAGGATTGCCGGTTGAACAGCGTGTTGGTGGTGTTGTCGAAGCTGCCGGTGGCCAGGTTGAAACCGTTCTCGAGCAGGAAGTGCGCTTCCATGCCGCTACCGAGATCTTCGGTGCCGGCGATGTCAATTTTGTTGGAGCTGTTCCAACCGTTCGAGCCCATGAACAACTTGCTGCCGCCGGTGGCATTGGCGTTGGTCTGGTAGCGCACGCCGCCGTCGACGGTGCCGAAAATGGTGACATTGGTCTGAGCTTGCGCTTCAGCCATCGTGCCCAATAATGGAGCGAAAATGGCGACTGCAGCGACGGTGCCGGCAAATTTTTTCATGAGATCTCCCTCCCGAATGGATATGACATTCGGTGTATTGTTGATGGTGTAGTTTCGTGCAGCGAAGGACGGCGTTTTCTTGCAGCGCCCGGCATCGTTGCCTGCCGGGCGCCGGGTGGTCATCTGCTTGCGGTGACTGTTTTGTGGATGGCGATATCCGGTTCGACATAACCAGCGTCCAGTTCCGCCGTCATTCGACTGCGATCCAGTGCGTTTTCCCAACCTGCCACGACTACCGTGGCGACAGCGTTGCCGGTGATGTTGACGAACACGAAGGCCGACGACAGCAGACGATGCACGCCGAGGATCAGGGCAATCGACGCCACCGGGATGGCATTGGTCGCCGCCAGCGTCGCCGCCAGCACGGCAATCGCCGATCCGGCCACGCCCGCCCCGCCCTTTGAGGTCACCAGCAGCACCGCCAGCAACGCGACCTGCTGCTCCCAGCCCAGTGCGGTGTTGGTGGCTTGCGCCAGGAACACCGCAACCGCGGCGAAATACAGACAGGTGCCGTCATGGTTGAAGGAATAGCCTCCCGGCAGCACCAGGCCGACCACCGACTTTTCGCAGCCCAGTTGCTCGAGCTTCTTGAGCAATTGCGGGAACACGCTTTCCGATGAGCTGGTGCCCAGCACCAGCAACAGTTCAGCGCGGATGTAGCGCATCAGCTTGAACAGGTTGAAGCCGCTGAAGTACGTCACCGGGAACAGCACCAGCATGAAGAACAGGCCGCAGGTCAGGTAAAACTCCAGCACCAGCTTGCCCAGCGACACCAGCGAGCCGACGCCGAACTTGCTGACGGTGAAGGCAATCGCGCCGAACGCCGCAATCGGTGAAATCTTCATGGCCAGGCCGATGATCCAGAACATGCCCGACGCAAAGCTGTCGATCACATTCATCATCGGCTTGGCGCGCTCGCCCGCCGCCGCCATGCCAAAGCCGAACAGCACCGAGAAGAACAGAATCTGCAGCACGTCGCCGTTGGCGAAACCGGAAACCATGGTTTTCGGGATCAGGTTCAGCAGGAAGGTGCTGGTCGAGACGAACTGGTGTGCCTGCGTGATGTAGGAATTGGCCGCATTGGTGTCAAGCGACTGCACGTCGATGTTCATGCCCACGCCAGGCTGCAGGACGTTGATCGTAACCAGGCCGATCACCAGCGCCACCGATGTGACCACTTCGAAATAGATCAGCGCCTTGATCGCGACGCGGCCCACCTTCTTCATGTCGCCGGCGTTGGCGATGCCGCTCACGACGGAACAGAAAATGATCGGGCCGACCACCATCTGGATCAGGCGGATGAAGGCGTCGCCCAGCGGCTGCATGGTCTTGCCGATGTCGGGCCAGTAGTGACCGACGACGACGCCGATGATGATGCCGAAAAACACCTGGAAGGATACGTCCTCGTAAAACCGGCGCTTTCGTTTTGGTCCCTGGACGGGTATGTCTTTCATGTCCACGGTTGTCCTCTCCTCAATGGGTAAATCAGTTTTTCACTGTGTCGCTCTTGGGCGGCGACTTCAGATTGCATTCTTAAAAAACGCTCAGTGCGCTTCGTCGCCGAGAAACTCGAGACAGTCGGCGAAGATCTCGTCAACGCCCAGCTTGCGCGGCAGCAATTGCTGCTCTTCGCAACAGGCAAGGATCATTTCCAGCGGCCCGCGCAAGGCGTCGATGCCATCCGGCAAGCGCTTCAGCAAGGCACCCGGATCTGCCGGATTGATCGCTGCAGCCTTGCCTTGCCTGAACAGTTTATACACCGACTTGACGCTGTCCGGATGTGCTTCGGCGACGGCGCGATGCATCACCGCGACATGATTGACCGGCACGAAACCGTGCTTGTCGTACCAGATTTTATCGGCTGCGACGGGGTCCGGGATCAAGGGCACGATGCCCTCGATGCTGGGCAGGTCGTTGCCGAAAATGGCGGCATCGATTTCGCCGTCAAGCAGCATTTGCAACATTTCCTTGCCTGCCTGCGCACGCGTGGCGAAGGACGGATCCTGGTATTCCTGCAGATGGCCGCCTTCGAAGGTGATCCACTCGATCTTCGTGGTCGGCACGCCGTAGGTGCCCTCAAGAATCGCGCGCACCCACATGCCGGTAGTCTGCGTATAGGCACGCACGCCGACCTTGGCGCCGGCCAGATCGCCGACCGTCATCGGACGCCGATGCGCGTTGTAGACGATGCAACCCTGCTGCAGCCGTGCCGCCAGCACGGTTGGCAAGATCACCAGCGGCTTGCCGTAGGCCTTGGCCTGCAAATATGTGGCGATGGCCATTTCGCTGACGTCATAGGCCTGGCTGCGCGCCATCGGTGCGAATGCGCGATGGATGGGCTCGATATCGAGACAGTCCAGGCGCACGTCCGGCGCCGTGATCTCGCCGCTCATCAACTTGGCGGTGTGCGGATATTTCTTGATGGCGGTGTTCAGGTGCAATACGCCGTTGTCGATCTTCATGCTGCCGATCCCATCCTGGTCAGTTCCGGATAAATGGAGCGCGCGGTGTCGCCGAAGATCCAGGCCAGGTCTTGCGCCGACAGCATGGACAAACCGGCTTTGGCCTCGGCCAGCAGCGACTCCAGCGAACCTTCCGCCGACGGGAAATTGGAACCCCAGGCGATGCGCTTGGCGCCGAACGCCTGCACCACGCGCGGGAAGAAATCCTGCGGCGTCGAGGCACCTCGCCCCGCTTCGGCGATGGTGCGGTTGGTGAGTTTCAGATAGACGCCGGGATGGGCCGCCAGTGCGAACAGCGAGTCCGCCGACGCATACGGCGCACCGCCGGCCAGATCGGGACGCGCCAGGTGATCGAGCAGCACGCGGATCTTCGGGAACAGGCCGAGCATGCGTTGCAACGCGGGAATACCGGCCGCCGTCATCTGCAGGCAGATGGAAATATTGCTGGCCTGAGCATATTCCCACACCGGATAAGAACGTTCGTCGTCGAGCCAGGAAGCTTGTCCTGGCATGGTAGTGCCGGTCAAAAACAGACGCAGGCCGCTCATGCCCTGCGCGATCCAGTACTTGAATTTGTCGAGCGCGTCAGGCGCCAGCACGTCAATCGAAAACACGCCGCAAAAACGATCCGGATGCGCCTTGACGGCGTCGACCACGTAGCTGTTGTCATTGCCGTAGGCAGTCGACGCCTGCACCACCATCGCGTGGGCGATGCCGGCAGCATCCATTGCCGTGAGCAGGCTTTCGTAGTCGGCAGGACGATGCGCCGACCAGTCCGACTGGCGGCCGCCGACTGGCGCCAGCGGGTAGCGGTCATGGTCTGGCGAGATGGCGTGGGTATGTGTATCGACGATGTCGTACATTGTTAAGCTCCGATATGCGTTTCACGTTGGTAGATCGAGAAAGTGAACGAAGTGTATTGAAATCGAGCGGATTTATCTAATTTTAAACAGGCAACAAGACATAAATTTAAATTAAGCTTTATCATTTAAATTTAGCTCTTTGCGGAAGGAGAAGGTGACATGTCCGACGATACCGTGCGCTTGCGGCGATTGCTTTTTTTTGATGCGGTGTGCCGTGAAGGCGGCATCGGCCACGCCGCCGAGGCGGTCGGCCTGACCCAGCCTGCGGTCAGTCTGGCCATCAAGAAGCTGGAAGAAAGTTTCGGTGCGGTATTGTTCGAGCGCGGCTACGGCGGCAGCGACCTGACGCTGGAAGGCACGCTGCTGCATCGGCGCGTGCGCCGGATGCTGGACCAGATCGAAGCCGCTGTGGCCACCGTGCTGAACGGCGCCAAGACGCGCAGCCACGACGCCGCCGCCGTCTGCCGTCACCTGACCGATGCGCAGATCCGCTGCCATATCGCCATCGCCCAACTCGGCTCCGCCGTCGACGCCGCCCGCAAGCTCGGCATTTCGCAACCGGCCGTGCATCGCGCCGCGCGCGAGCTGGAAGAAACCGTGGGCGTGACCTTGTACCGACGGCGCGTACACAGCGTCTCGGCCAACGCCACCGGCACCGAGTTCGCGCGTCGCCTTAGCCTCGCACTCCATGAAATCAGCCAGGCCGCGGTCGATCTGGCGTCGGCGCGCGGCGTCGCCGGCGGTCAGGTGTCGGTAGGTGTACTGCCCCTGCTGCCGCAGCGCTTGCTGGCGCGCACTATCGGCCGGCTGCAGGAAGAATACCCGGACGTCGCGGTGACTATTCGCGAAGGTGCACATTCACGCCTGATGAACGATCTGCGCTTCGGCGAGCTCGACATCATCGTCGGCGCGCTGCGCGAACCGCGGCTCGAAGGCAGCGTGGTCGAATCCGAATTGTTCACCGATCCCTACGCGGTAGTGGTGCGGCGCGGACACGCCCTGGCCGGCAAGAAGACCATCACGCGCAAGGACCTGACCGCCTACGGCTGGGTGGTGCCGCAAAAGGACATGCCGCGCCGCACGGTGGTGGAACAAATGCTGGAGACGCTGCCGCAACGGCCGCGCGTGGTGGTGGAAACCAGTTCGCTGGCCATGATGATCGCCATGCTGGAAGAGAACGACTGCATCTCGCTGCTGTCGCGATCGCACATCCTGTACGGCAATTACCGCAACGACGTGGTGGCGCTGAACATCGCGCCGCCGCAGGCCGAGCGCACAGTCGGCTTCACTACCCGCGCCGATTGGCTGGCAACACGCGTGCAGCAAGCTTTCATTGAACATCTGCGCGAACAGTCGCGCATCGATCATTAAGCGCGGCTGAGCATACAGACGCGACAAAGCCCGCACGGAGCGGGCTTTGTCGGGCGCCGGCAATGTTGCCGCCGGCGGTGCTTCTACAGCAGGTACTTCTACAGCTACAGGTACATTTACAGCTACAACCGTCTTCAACATCAATTGCAACTTCAACTTTCGACTGCAACTACAGCTTCAACTACAGGGACCTCTACTACAACAGCAACTACTCGGAGATTAAGCGGCGTTGCGTTCCAGGCGATGCACATTGTCGCCGTTGATTTCGATCTTGCGCGGCTTCAGCGCTTCGGGCACTTCACGCACCAGTTCGATGCTCAGCAAACCGTTTTCCAGTTGGGCGCCGACCACCTTGATATGGTTGGCGAGCTGGAAGCGCTGTTCAAAATCACGCGCCGCGATGCCGCGATGCAGGAAGTTGACGGCCTGGTCTTCCTTCTGTTTGCGACCGACCACTTTCAGTGTGTCGTTTTCGGCTTCGATGTCGATTTCAGCGCTGCTGAAACCGGCCACGGCCATGGTAATCCGGTATTTGTCTTCGGCAACCAGCTCGATGTTGTAAGGCGGGTAGCTCGGTTGCGAATCCGCGCGCTGCGCGTTGTCGAACAGTTGAGCCAGGCGATCGAAGCCGATTGCGGAACGGTAGAGTGGGGAAAAATCGTGAGTACGCATAATAATATCCTTGTAAGAAAAAGCGATAAATGAGCGCGAACCTCCATTGAGCATTCGCTGGGCCGGCGGGTGGTTTGTACTACTGATTTCCCGCTGCCTTGCTACCGATATACGTGCATACTTTTTCTTTTCAAGAGATTTTTTTGATGGCCTTGATTATTTTTTTGGCGTCCAATTTTCCTCTTGATTTTCAAGGGCGATTTTTCAAGTCCGAAGTTCAACGACCGTCGTTTTTCATCGCGGCAACAACCGTACGCAAGACGCCTTGGGCGCGCGCATCACGCACGCTGGTATGCAGCATTACCTGGGCAAGCGGCAAGGACGGCAGCTTCAAGCTCTTGCCGACGTCGATCGCGCCGGCCGGCTTGACGCGATACAACAAGGCAGTGACCGCCAGGCCCGCCGTGACCGCAGCGGAGACGGCGTGCACACCGCCGCCGACGAACACTTCGATCCACGGGATGCCGGCGTCTTCCAGACGTCGCACCGCCAGTTCGCGAATACCGCAGCTGGGAGAAAACGTCGCCAGCCGGAGCGGCTCACCGGCGCGCGGCTGCCATTGCGGCGCGGCGAACCAGCCCATGCGTTCTTCCTGAATCAGTTCGCCGTCGCTGCGCTCGCCATCGCGGCGCACGATGACGGCTTCCAGCTCACCCCGGTCATACATGGCGAGCAGATCGCGGGAGGCGCCGATGCGCACTTCGACCACCACGCCCGGATCGAAAGCATTGATCTGCGCCAGCATGGCCGGCAAACCGTCGCCGGCGACGTGATCGCTGATACCCAGGCTTAACCGCACCGTCGACGTCTCCATGCGCCCCAGCGCCCTCTCGTGCGCCGTCAGCAAATTGCGCGCGGCGTCGAGGAAACCGAGTCCGTCCGCAGACAGGCGCACCTGCCGCGGCGTGCGTTCCAGCAGGCGACGACCAAGGCGATCCTCGAGCCGCTTGAGTTTGAGACTGATAGCGGACTGCGTGGTGTACAGCGCCTCGGCCGCACGCGTAAAACTTTGCATATCGGCAACTAAAACGAAGGCCTGGACGGCGTCAAGGTCAAGCGGGCGTTGGGTCGGTTCCATTTTTTGGACTGATTGAGATTGCTTATGGATGGGCATCAATCATTTCAAATGAATATCATTGAAATATACATAGATGCATTTTAAAAATGATACACCTGATCTAAGATGCCTGCATACCCACCGTGATTCATCACTTTTGCAAGGAGAACACCATGCCTTTTGCCCGAGTCGTCATCCGCCGCGGCGAGACCCGCGAATACCGCCAGGCCATCCTCGACAATCTCTACGAGGCAATGATCGAAACCTTCAACGTGCCGGAAGACGACAAGTTCATGGTGATCGATGAATACGATCCGGAGAACTTCGTCTTCAGCAAGACCTACATGAACATCGCCCGCAGCGACAAGCTCGTGATCATCCAGCTGACCGTAAACAACACGCGCACCATCGATCAGAAGAAGGCGCTATACGTGCGCATCGTCGAGCGCCTGAATCTGCAACCCGGCATCCGCCCGGAAGACATCCTCATCAACCTGGTCGAAGTGAACAAGGAGAACTGGTCGTTCGGCCACGGGCTCGCGCAGTACGCGTTGTAAGCTGCACGTCGATCCCGATCCCGACCCCGGCCCTGGATAGCTGATAGCATGGCAAGCCTGATCAACTTGCCTTGCCATCCTTTCCCCCATGCCGACAACCAGCAGCAAGCCCACAACTTCCCGCAGCATCCTGCGTCGCATTGCCGTCGTGCTGGCGCTGGTCAGCGCCGGTTGCGCCGCGGCGAGCAAGTATTACGACCCTGAAAAACCCAATCGCACGCCGTCCGGCTTCCGCAATACGTATCCGCAGGAACCGCGCGCGTCACTGCTGAAATGGCAGTGGGAACGCCTCACGCAAGGCTTGCCGAAAGCGCCGGCCAACAACTACAACTTCCCCATGGCCACGCCCGAGATCGCGTGGCTGCAAGCCAACAAGAGCGTCACCAGCGTGACCTGGATCAGCCATGCGACGGCGCTGCTGCAGATCAACGGCATGAACGTCATCACCGATCCGATCTTCTCCGAGCGCGCCTCGCCGTTCAGCTTCATCGGTCCCAAACGCAAGGTGCCGCTCAACATTGCGCCGGAACAATTGCCGCATATCGACGTGGTGGTGATTTCACACAATCACTACGACCATCTCGACCAGGTCAGCGTGGAAAAACTCAATAGCCAGGCCGGCGGGCCGCCGTTGTTCCTGGTGCCGCTCGGTGTGAAGGAATGGATGGCCGGCGTCGGCATCACCAACGTGCGCGAAATGGACTGGTGGGACAAGACCAGCGCCGGCAAGCTCGACATCAGCTTCGTGCCGGCACAGCACTGGTCGGCGCGCAGCCTGACCGACCGCTCCGAGACGCTGTGGGGCGGCTGGGTGATCAAGACTGCTGAAGGCGCTCCACGTCCGTTCTCGCTGTTCTTTGCGGGCGATACCGGCTATTCAAAAGACTTCCAGGACATCGGCCGCAAGTTTGGCAGCTTCGACTTCGCGCTGATCCCCATCGGTGCCTACGCGCCGCGCTGGTTCATGCAGGGCCAGCACGTGGATCCGGAACAGGCCGTGCAGATCCACAAGGACGTCCATGCGAAGCGCTCGATCGGGATCCATTGGGGGACCTTCGAACTGGCCGACGAGCCGCTCGACGAACCGCCGCAGTTGCTGGCCGAGGCGGTGAAGAAAGCCGGATTGCCGGCAAAGGAATTTACCGTGCTCAAACACGGTGAGACGATAAAACTGGATTGATTTGATCTGCGCGTAAAAAAATCGCAGGGAAATTTCTTTCCCTGCGATTCTTTGGACAACTCGTTCAGCGCTGCAACTTAATCGACAATGAACAGCTTCGCGCCCGTCGACGTGGATGACCGATGCGCTTCCGCATTGTCGGCCACCTGATAGCTCATGCCGGCCTTGAGCAGGAAGGTGCGACCGTCGTCCAGCTCGGTGTGCAACTCCCCTTCCAGACACAGCAGCACATGGCCTTTCTTGCACCAGTGATCAGCCAGGTAGCCCGGCGTGTACTCGACCATGCGCACCCGGATCGGGCCGAACTGGCGCGTGCGCCAGGTGGCCATGCCCGTGTCGCCCTTGTGCTCGGTACACTCGACAGTGTTCCAGTCGGTGGTGCCGAACGGCAGGTTGCCGATTTCCATTACAGCTTGGCGGCAATCAGCTTGCCGAGGCGCTCAATGCCGGCGCGGATTTTTTCCGGTGGCACGGTGACGAAGCTCAGGCGCAGCGTGTTGTGTTGCGGCTCGTTGGCGTAGAACGGTGCGCCCGGCACGAAGGCGACGTGCTGCTCCACCGCTTCCTTGAGCAGGGCGCCGCTGTCGATGTGCTTCGGCAGCGTCACCCAGATGAACATGCCGCCTTCCGGTTTGGTCCAGCTGGTGCCGGCCGGGAAGTAAGTCTGCAGCGCGTCGAGCATGGCCTGGCATTGATCCGCGTACAGCTTGCGGATGGTCGGAATGTGCGTTTGCAGGAAGCCGTCCTTGACCGCTTCGTACACCACCATCTGGGTCAGCTGCGCGGTGTGCAGGTCGGCCGCTTGCTTGGCCTGTTCCATCTTCAGGATCAGCGGCGTCGGCGCGACCACGTAGCCGAGACGGATGCCCGGTGTCAGCACCTTCGAGAACGAACCCATGTAAATCACGCCGGCCGGATTCATGTTGAGCATCTTCGGCAGCGGATCGTTGCGATAGCTCAGGGCGCCGTACGGATCATCTTCGATCAGCGGCAAGCCCAGGCGGGCGCAGGCTTCCACCAGCGCGAAGCGGCGCTCCAGCGGCAGCGTGCGTCCGGTCGGGTTCTGGAAGTTCGGCAGCGAGTACAGCAGGCGCGCCCCCTTGCCCAGTTCTTCGACGGCCTCGGGAATCAGGCCCTGCTCGTCGCTCGGCACCGAGATGAAGTTCGGACCGTAGATCGAGAACGCCTGCAGCGCGCCCAGATAGCTCGGTGTCTCCACCATCACGTTGCTGCCTTCGTCAATCAGCACTTTGCCCAGCAGGTCCAGGCCTTGTTGCGAGCCGGACACCATCAGCACTTGTTCCGGCAGGATACGGGCGCCGTCGGTGGACAGAGAATTGGCCACCCATTCACGCAGCGGGCCGTAACCGTCGGTCGGACCGTATTGCAGCGCGATCTTGCCCTGGTTGGTCAGGACGGTGTCAAACGCCGCCTTCATGCGCTCGACCGGGAAGGTCGCCGGCGACGGCAGACCGCCTGCGAACGAGGTGATTTCCGGACGCATGGTGATCTTCAGGATTTCGCGGATCGCCGAGCTTTGCAGCTGCTGCGAACGTTTGGAGAAATTCCACTGAAGCGGATTGGGGTTTTCGATTTTCATGATGCCTGCCAAAAATAGGGTCGTGTTACGTGCCGGGACCGGTCATCCGCCGGGCCGGCAACAAAGTGGTCTGGTTGGTTGACTTAGGCGATCTCGGCGATCAGCTCGATCTCAACGCAGGCGCCCATCGGAATCTGCGCCACGCCGAAGGCCGAACGTGCATGCTTGCCCTGCTCGCCGAACAATTCGCCGATCAGTTCGGAAGCGCCGTTGGTCACCAGATGTTGTTCAGTGAAATCGCCGGTCGAGTTGACCAGGCTCATCAGCTTGACGATGCGCTTGACCCGTGTGAGGTCGCCGCCGCAAGCCGCTTGCAATGTCGCCAGCAAATCAATCGCCACCGCGCGGGCCGCCAGCTTGCCCTGTTCCGTCGTCGTGTCCTTGCCGAGCTGACCAACCCATACCTTGCCGTCCTTCTTGGCCAGGTGGCCGGACAGGAATACGGTATTGCCGGTTTGCGCGTACATGACGTAGGCGGCGGCTGGTGCGGCCACGGCTGGCAATTCGATATTCAGGGCTTTGAGTTTTTCGTAGACGGACATGCGGTGCTCCTGTTTGCTGTGGCCGGCTTGCCGTCGTCAATGTATTGACGCCCGGCAAGGCAGCACGTTTCGAAATGAAAACAAAATGTAGTCCGCCATTATCGCAAATATCGCAGAGTTGTGACGGACAACCTCACTAAAACCGTTGTCTGGATTGAATTAGCGCCGGTTCAGTTGCGGCTCGATGACGGGCGCCCGCCGGATCGCCATGCGCCGTCCAATTGCCACAACGGCAATAACCGCTGTCGCAAACAACAGATGGCTCGCATCCAGGGTTTCGCCGACGATCACCGCTGCGCCTACCAGCGTCATGAACGGCTGCAGTAATTGCACCTGGCCGACTCGCGCAATGCCACCCAGGGCCAGGCCCTTGTACCAGAAGAAAAAACCAATGAACATCGAGAAAAACGAGACGTAGGCGAACGACATCCAGGCCTGCGGCGATGCGTCCACGCCATAGTGGGCGCCAAGCCAGATCGTTGCGGGCAGCAACACCGGCATCGACAGCACCAGCGCCCAGCAGATCACCTGCTGGCCGCCCATGCTCTGCGACAGGCGACCGCCCTCGGCATAGCCCATGGCCGCAGCCACCACCGCCGCGAACAGCGCGAAGTCGGCGGTATGGAAACTGCCGCCGCCCTGGCGCAACGCAAAAGCGATCACGATGACGCTGCCGATCAGGGCCGCAATCCAGAAGCCGGTCGAAGGACGCTCGCCAAAACGCAGCGCACCGAACAAGGCAGTCGCCAGCGGCAACAAGCCCACCACCACCGCACCGTGCGAGGCTGGTACGTAGTGCATGGCGATCGAGGAGAACAAGGGAAAGCCGACCACCACGCCCAGCGACGTAATCAGCAATCCACGCAATTGTTGCCAGGTCGGAAGCGGCGCCCTCAGATGCCACAGCATGCCGACCGCGCAGACCGCCGCCACCACTGCGCGGCCGAACGCGACGAAGGCCGGATTCAGCTCGGCCACGGCGACACGGGTAAACGGCAGCGTCAGGCTGAATATCGCCACACCGACAAAACCCAGCCACATCCCTTTTGATTCGTTGTTCATCAGTTTCCTTTTATATTTTTTTATATTTATTTTTTAAATTACAGCCAGATCGCCACAGCGGAATAAATGGTCAACAGCACCATCACCGTGCTGAACACGGTGCGCCATAGCGGTTGCGTCAGGTAGCGCCGCAACATCGCGCCGGCGCCGGCCCACACGCCGACGCACGGCAGATTGATGACGCCGAACACCAGGCAATAGATGGCGATGGCCAGCCACACCGGCTGCACCAGCGGCAGGAACGCGGACGCGCCCGTGATGGCCATCACCCAGGCCTTGGGATTGGCGAACTGGAACAGCGCCGCGCCCATGAACGACATCGGCCGCACATGCGCGCTGTCTTCCTGGCTGAAGCGCATGTTGCGCAGTTTCCATGCAAGGTACAGCAGATAGCCGGAGCCGGCGATCTTCAGCAGCACGTGAATGGCCGGCACGGCGATCACCAGGCTGCCGATGCCGGCAGCGCAGATCGCCAGCAGCACGACAAAACCGAAGGTGATGCCGAGCATGTGCGGAATCGAACGCAGGAAGCCGAACCACACGCCCGACGACGTCAGCATGATGTTGTTCGGACCCGGCGTGATCGACGTCACGAAGGCGAACGAGGCCAGCGGCAACAAGGCTTCCATCAATGTCCTCCCTGGCGGATAGTCATGTGCGAAAGCCGCGCAAGCCGGGCAAATCCACGCTGCAACAAGCCGCGCGCCGCAAAGCAACGCACCTTGAACCACAAGCCTGCGCCCGGCTTGCTGCGGTTTTCCATGAAGATTTCACTGGCGATGACGGCCTCGACCACGATGGTGCGATCGGGGTGCACGATCAGCGCGTCGCCGGCGTGCAGCCAGAAATCTTCAGGGCGACCTTCCTGGGTAACCCAGACATAGCCGCGCCGCACCAGCAGCAAACGGCTGCGTTCGAACTTGCCCGACGCCAGCGCGCCGGCGCCCAGGTGCAGATGATGATGTTCGCGTGTCAGTGCAGTCATGCCACCCTCCTCTGTTGGCTGAGGTCGGAATTGATGTCAGTCAGTTGCGCATCCTGATCGGGGCGCGACAGAATCTGCGCGAACATGTCGTGGTCGACGTTGCCGCCCGACAGCGTCAGTCCGATGCGTTGTCCCTGCAAGCGATGGCGGATCTGCATCGCTGCCGCCAACGCCGCGGCGCCCGCGCCTTCGGCGACATTGTGGGTGGCGGTGAAATACAACTTCATCGCGGCGGCCACTTCATCGTCGCTGACGGCGATCACTTCATCGACTTCATTCAGGATCACTTCCAGCGATGCCTCGTCCGGCACGCGACAGGCCATGCCGTCGGCAATCACGGTGGTCACCGGCGATTCGATCTTGCTGCGGCCGTCGAAGGACAGCTTGTAAGCCAGCGCATGCGCCGACACCACACCGATGATGCGGGTGCGCACATTGAGCGCGCGCCGCGCCGCAGCCGCAGCGCATACGCCCGAGCCTTGACCGATCGGCACGAACAATACGTCGAGGTCGGGTTGTGCGCGCAGCAACTCCATCCAGTAGGTCGCCACGCCGCTGACGAGGTCGCGGTGGAAGGATGGAATCATGTGCAGTTGATGTTGCTGCGCCAGCATGGCGGCGTGCTCGCGGCTTTCCTGGAACTCCCGGCCGAACTCCACCAGCTCAACGCCCAGCGCGCGCATGGCGGCATTCTTTTCACGGCTGTTGCCTTGCGGGACCACGATGGTGGCCGGGATGCCATAGCGGCGTGCGGCGAAACCGACCGACTGGCCGTGATTGCCGCGCGTGGCGGAAATCACGCCGCGCACCTGTTGCTGGCGCGGACGCTGCGCCAGGTTCTGCAGGTAGACCAGACCGCCGCGGATCTTGAAGGCGCCGGTCGGCGTATGGTTCTCATGCTTGACCCAGGCCTCGGCGCCGAGCGCTTCGCTCAGCAGCGGCCACGCATATTGCGGCGTCGCCGGCATCGCGGCATATACGGCCTGGGCGGCTTGCTCGATCTCGGCATGCGTTGGCAACAAATGGGTCATGAAAGTCTCCTTTGGGTGATTCTGTTTCTGGTCAATTGAACAAGAGCCGGGGCCCGATCGATTTTCACGATTGACGCCGCTCTTGACATGGGTCTATCCTAATCGACATCGCCAGTACAGTACCAGTACACTTAACCAAATAACTGCTTACATTGTCACGGTAAAATGACCAATACAGCCCGTATCAAAAATCTGCCACCAGCCGCGGTGCCGACTACCCTGCCCCTGCTGTCGCGCGAGAGCGGCGATTCGCTGGTCGACCAGATCGTGCGCACGGTGCAGTCGCGCATCGACGACAAACTGTTGCGCACCGGTGCCCGGATGCCGTCCATTCGCCAGTTTGCCGACCTGCACAGCGTGTCGCGCTTCACCGTTGTTGAGGCCTACGATCGCCTGGTGGCCCAGGGCTTTCTGGAATCGCGGCGCGGTTCCGGCTTTTTCGTACGCGAGCGCTCGCCGGTTGCCAATCCGTCAATGACCGGTACAGTTGTGTCGGCTGCAGGCCACAATCCCGGCAGCGACGCTGCATCGCTGCCACAACAGCTCGATGTGGTCTGGCTGGTACGCAACATGTTCCGTCAGATGCCGGCGCAAAAAATGCCCGGTGGCGGCCTGCTGCCGCCCGATTGGCTGGATGGCGACCTGATCGCCAACGGCCTGCGCGCAGTGGGCCGGCAAAACCAGTCGCTGCTGCTCAGCTACGGCACGCCGCAAGGCTTCCTGCCGCTGCGCCAGCAATTGCAGCTGAAGCTGGCCGAGCTGGAAATCTCCGCGGCGCCCGAACAGATCCTCATGACCTCCGGCGTGACGCAGGGACTGGACATCGTGGCACGCCATTTCCTGCGTCCCGGCGACGTGATCTTCGTCGACGATCCGGCCTGGTTCCTGATGTTCGGTTCGTTTGCAGCGATGGGCGCCAAGGTGGTCGGCATCCCGCGCCTGGCTGACGGTCCCGATATCGCCAAGCTGGCGGAACTGGCGGCGCTGCACAAGCCGCGCCTGTACGTGATCAATTCGGTGCTGCACAACCCAACCTCGACCTCGCTGTCGGCGGCCAAGGCGTTTCAGATCCTGCGCATCGCCGAGGAACACGACTTCACCATCGTCGAGGACGACATCTATTGCGACATGCATGCCGGTAACACCGGTGCGGGCGCAGGCGGCCAGGCGGCCACGCGCATCGCGGCGCTGGACCAGCTGCACCGGGTGATTTATCTGGGGGGATTTTCCAAGACCTTGTCGGCCAACCTGCGCGTCGGCTTCATCGCCACTTCGCCGGACCTGGCGCGCCATCTGGCTGACCGCAAGATGCTGTCGACCCTGACCACCACTGAAATCGGCGAGCGCGTGGTCTACAAGATTCTCTCGGAAGGCCATTACCGCAAACACACCGAACGGCTGCGCAATCGCCTCAATGGCGTGCGCGACAAGGTGGTGCGGCAACTGGAAAGAGTCGGTCTCGGAACCGGCACGGCGACCTCGAACGGCATGTTCGTGTGGGCCGATGCCGGCCGCGACACCAGCGTGCTGACCGAGAAAGCCATGGCGCAGGGATTCCTGCTGGCGCCGGGCAGCCTGTTCTCGCCGAATCAGCTGCCGTCGACCAAGATGCGCATCAATGTCGCCAGTATGACGGACCCGGCGATCTGGCGTTTTCTGGATGAAGAACTGGGACGTTGAAACTTCCGCTACCTGATCAGTTCAGGTAGCGGAACAAGCCGGCAACAAACCGGCAACAAGCGTCAGGCCAAATGAATCCGCGCAACTTCCACGTTGGACGCGTTGTAAAACGCATAGTCCGTGGTGCCGGGGAAGTAGACATAGTGGTCCGATCCGTTGGCCGCAATCTGCAAGCTCTCGTTACTGCTCATTTTGACCGTCAGAATGTGCGACGTGGCGCCGCTGGCCATGCCCATCTTGATGACATCGTCAGCGGTGATCACGATATTGGTGCCGCTGCCGCTGGTCATGTCCAGGGTAGTGATGCCGGTGACCTTGTTGGAGAAATTGGCCAGAGTGATGGAACTGCCCAGGTCGGCGAAGTGCAAGGTCGTCGTGCCGGCGCCGCCGCTGATGGTGGAGATGTTTGACTGCCCCGTCGTCTGGTTGACCATGTCGCTCTGCGCACCGAGCGAGCTATGCGAACCGGCGCTGACGTTGATCGTATTGAGGCCGGTGCCGACCGTCACGCTGTTGGTCCCGCCATCCACCACATTGAAGACATCGGTGCCGCTCGCCGCCCCACCGCCGCTGAGCGTGTTGGTGGTGGCCGTTCCTTTGGCCGTCAGGATATTGGCGCCGGCGTCGCCGGTCAGCGTGCTGTTGAGGAAGGCGCTGCCGGTCAGGTTTTCAATGTTGGTGTAAGTGTCGCCGTTGGCATCTCCGCCGGTGCCCGCATGCGTGCCGAGATTAGCGATGATGGCGCCGTTGGCGTTGGAGAACTCGTAGCTGACGGTATCGCTGGTGCCGCCGGCGCCGTCGAACTTGTTGGCGACGCTGTCGGCATAGAACGTGTCGTTGAAGCTGCTGCCGACCACGTTCTGGATATTGCTGTAGGTGTCACCGGTGGAGAACGAGACACCGGCACCGGCTGCCGCATCCACGCCCGCCGAACCCGTGTGATGGAACAGATCGACCACTACGGCATTGCCCGAACGCGCATAGTTGACGGTATCGCCGTTGGTGCCGTGACTGCTGCCCTCGAAGGCATTGGCGGCGGAACTGGCGAAAAACACGTCGTCGAAATTGCTGCCGATCAGGTTACTGATGCCGGTGAATTTGTCGCCCGCGGCGAAGCCACCGGTCGTGTTCGCGCCGGTCGTGTTCGACAGGTCCACGGTAACGCCTGCGGTCGAGGCCAGGTAGCTCACGGTGTCGACGCCGCCGGCGCCGCCGTCAAAGATGTTGTTCTGGTTGTTGGCGACGAAAGTATCGTTGAAGCTGCTGCCGATGAGATTGTCGATGAGGCTGAGCTTGTCGCCTGCCGCGTCGCCGCCGCTGGTGCCGGTGCCGTCGGTGAAGTTCAGGTCGACGGTGACGCCGGAGGCCGAGCCTGCATAGCTGGCATAGGTATTGGCGTGATTGCCCGCCGTACCGGCCAGCGTGTCGCCGCCGCCGCCGCCAGTCAGGATGGTCTTGCCGGTGCCGGCGCCGGTCAGCGTATCGGCTGAGCTGCTGCCGATGACGTTCTCGATACTGGTATAAACATCGCCGTCTGCGAAAAACCCTGAACCAATCCCGGTGTTCAGATTGACCGTCACACCGCCATTCGAACTGACGTAGCTCACCGTATCGAATCCGGCGCCGCCGTTCAGATTGTTGGCCTGACCATTGACGATGAAAATATCGTCATTGTCGCTACCGATCAGATTGTCGATGAAACTGAGTTTGTCTCCCGCCGCGTCGCCGCCGCTGGTGCCGGTGCCGTCGGTGAAATTCAGATTGACGGTCACCGCCGTGGATCCGGCGTAGCTGGCATAGGTATTGGCACGATTCGACGCTACACCGGCCAGGGTGTCGCCACCGCCGGCGCCGGTCAGCACAGTCGCCCCCGTGGTGGCGCCCGTCAGCGTATCTGCGCCGCTGCCGCCGATGACGTTCTCGATACTGATGTAGGTATCACCCTGTGCATTGCCGCCGGAACCGGCGCCGCCACCCACACTCAGATTGACGGTGACGGGTGAACTCGAACCGGTGTAGCTGACCGTATCCGAACCCAATCCGCCGTTGAACGTATTGGCAGAAGCATTGCCCACAAAGGTGTCGTTATACTGCGTGCCGATGACATTCTCGATGCTGACGTACACGTCGTTGGCGGCGAAGCCGCCGGTGCCGACGTTGGTATTCAGATTCACGGTCACGCCGTTGCCGTCGTTGGCGGAGGCGTAGCTGACCGTATCTGAACCGGCCCCACCGTCGAACCTGTTGGCCACGGCGCTGGCGACAAAGGTATCGTCGCCAGCGCCACCGGTGGCATCCTGGATGTTGAGATACGTATCGCCCGCGGCCAGACTGCCTGCGCCACCGCTGCCGGTGTTGTCGAACAGGTTAATGGTTTCGGCAACGGTCGAATTCGAATAGTCGACGCGGTTGTGGGTGCCGCCACCGCCGTCGAATTTATTGGCTGCCGCGCTGGCGACAAAGATGTCGTCGGCCGCACCGCCGATGACGTCCTGGATGTTGGTATAGGTATCGAGATCGGCCAGGCCGCCCGTCCCCGTGCTGTTGTACAGGTCGACCTTCACTGCCGCCGTCGAATTGGAATAGTCGACCTGGTTGTGGGTGCCGCCGCCGCCGTCGAATTTATTGGCTGCCGCGCTGGCGACAAAGATGTCGTCGGCCAGACCGCCGGTGACGTCCTGGATGTTGGTGTAGGTATCGAGGTCGGCCAGCCCGCCGGTACCGGTACCGTTGAACAGGTTGACCGTCACCGCAGCTGCCGAAGTCGCGTAACTTACGCGATTGTGGGTACCGCCGCCGCCATCGAATTTATTGGCTGCCGCGCTGGCGACAAAGGTGTCGTCGGCCGCGCCGCCAGTGACGTCCTGGATATTGGTATAGGTGTCGAGATCAGCCAGTCCGCCCGCGCCCGTACCGGCCACCAGATCGACCGTCACGGCCGCCGTGGAATTGGAATAATTGACCCGGTTATGGGTGCCGCCGCCGCCATCGAATTTATTGGCTGCCGCGCTGGCGACAAAGGTATCGTCGGCCGCGCCGCCGATGACGTCCTGGATGTTGGTATAGGTATCGAGATCGGCCAGCCCGCCTGAGCCCGAGCCGTTGAACAGGTCGACGTTTACCGCTGCCGTCGAATTTGAGTAGTCGACCTGATTGTGAGTGCCGCCGCCGCCATCGAATTTATTGGCCGCCAGACTGGCCACGAAGATATCGTTGTCCGAACCACCGGTGACGTCCTGGATATTGGTATAGGTGTCAAGATCGGCCAGCCCGCCCGTACCGGTACCGTTGAACAGGTTGACCGTCACCGCCGCCGTCGAATTGGAATAATTGACCCGGTTATGGGTGCCGCCGCCGCCGTCGAATTTATTGGCTGCCGCGCTGGCGACAAAGGTGTCGTCGGCCGCGCCGCCGGTGACGTCCTGGATGTTGGTATAGGTATCGAGATCGGCCAGGCCGCCCGTCCCCGTGCTGTTGTACAGGTCGACCTTCACTGCCGCCGTCGAATTGGAATAGTCGACCTGGTTGTGGGTGCCGCCGCCGCCGTCGAATTTATTGGCTGCCGCGCTGGCGACAAAGATGTCGTCGGCCAGACCGCCGGTGACGTCCTGGATGTTGGTGTAGGTATCGAGGTCGGCCAGCCCGCCGGTACCGGTACCGTTGAACAGGTTGACCGTCACCGCCGCTGCCGAAGTCGCGTAACTTACGCGATTGTGGGTACCGCCGCCGCCATCGAATTTATTGGCTGCCGCGCTGGCGACAAAGGTGTCGTCGGCCGCGCCGCCAGTGACGTCCTGGATATTGGTATAGGTGTCGAGATCAGCCAGTCCGCCCGCGCCCGTGCCGGCCACCAGATCGACCGTCACGGCCGCCGTGGAATTGGAATAATTGACCCGGTTATGGGTGCCGCCGCCGCCATCGAATTTATTGGCTGCCGCGCTGGCGACAAAGGTATCGTCGGCCGCGCCGCCGATGACGTCCTGGATGTTGGTATAGGTATCGAGATCGGCCAGCCCGCCTGAGCCCGAGCCGTTGAACAGGTCGACGTTTACCGCTGCCGTCGAATTTGAGTAGTCGACCTGGTTATGAGTGCCGCCGCCGCCATCGAATTTGTTGGCCGCCAGGCTGGCGACGAAAATGTCGTCGCCGGAGCCGCCCGTCACGTCCTGGATGTTGACGTAGGTATCGCCATTGGCCAGGCTGCCGGCGCCGCCGCTGCCGTTGCCGGTGAACAGGTTGACGGTTTCCGCCACGGTCGAATTGGCGTAGCTGACGCGATTATGGGAGGCGGAAGTACTGATGCCGCCGTCGAAATTGTTGGCCGCCGCGTTCGCCACGAACGTGTCGTCGAACGAACTGCCGGTCAAGTCCTGGATATTGCTCAGCTTATCGCCGGCGGCAAAGCCGCCCGACGTACCAACGCCGTCCGTGCGGCTCAGATCGACCGTAACGCCGGCGATGGACGAGGCGTAGCTGACGCGGTTATGCGACGTCGCCGAGCTGACGCCGCCGTCAAGGGTATTGGCGTCGGCGCTGGCGACGAACAAATCGTCGGACGAGGAACCGACCACGTTCTCGATATTGGCGTAGGTGTCGCCGATGGCATAGCCGTTGGCGCCGATCCCGGTGACCAGGTTGACGGTGACGCCTGCCGTGGAATACACATAGCTGACCGTATCCGAACCCTGCAAGCCGTCGAACACATTGGCCACCGACGAAGCGATGAAGGTGTCGTCATTGGTCGAGCCGATGACGTTCTGAATGTTTGCATAGGTGTCTCCGGCGGCGAAACCGTTGCTGCCGGCGTTGTTCACGAGGTCGACCACCACGCCGATGCTGTCGCTCGCCTTGGCATAACTGACCGTATTGGTGCCGCCGCCGCCGTCGAACCTGTTGGCGTCGCCGTTGGCGATGAACATGTCGTCGCCAGCGCTGCCGATGATGTTCTGGATCCGGGTATAGGCATCTCCGGTAGCGTAGCCGCCATTACCTCCGCCCAGCACCAGGTCAATCGTCACGCCCACATTGGAAGCGGCGTAGCTGACCGTATTGGAACCGGCGCCGCCATCGAAATTGTTGGCCACATTGCTGGCAACGAAGGTGTCGTTGCCGGAGCTGCCGGTCAGGTCCTGGATGTTGATCAGCTTGTCACCAGCCGCGTAGCCGCCGGAAGTGCCTGTGCCGTCGGTGTAGTTCAGGTCCACCGTCACGGCGGCATTGGAATTCTCATAGCTGACGCGGTTGTGAGCGGATTGAAGACCGCCATCCAGCGTGTTGGCGTCAGCGCTAGCGATGAAGATGTCGTCGTAAGTGCTACCGATCAGGTTCTGGATGTTGATGTACGAGTCGCCGTTGGCGTAGGTGCTGCCGGTGCCGGTGCCGATGGTGTTGGTCAGGTCGACCGTTACACCGCCCACCGACTTTTCGTAGCTCACGGTGTTGACGCCGCCGCCGCCATCGAAGCGGTTGTTGTCGGCGCTGGCGATGAACAGATCGTTGAAATTGCTGCCGATGACATTTTGAATATGCAGCAGCGTGTCGCCTTGGGCATAGCCGCCGCTGGCGCTGCCGTCGAACAGACTGACGGTGACGCCGGCATCCGACGACGCATAGCTGACCGTGTCCGAGCCGCCCGAGCCGCCATCGAAATGGTTGGCGCCCGCGCCCGAAATGAAGATGTCGCCCGACGAACTGCCGACGATGTTCTGGATATTGACGTAGGTGTTGTTGTCCGCGTAACCACCGCTGCCGGTCATCGTGACCATGTTGGCGATGATGCCGCCGGTCGATGCGCCGTAGTTGACGGTATCCGAACCGCCGCTGCCGCCATTGAAGACGCGACTGTCGATGCCGGCGACGAAGACGTCGTTGAAGGCGCTGCCGATCACGTTTTGGATGTGGCTGTAGGTGTCGCCCTCGGCATCGCCGCCGACGCCGCGTCCGCTGACGAAGTTGACTGACACGCCCACCGCCGAATTGGCGTAGCTGACCGTATCCTGGCCGCCGCTGCCGCCGTCGAAACTATTCGCATCGCTGTTGCCGACGAAGGTGTCGTTGAAGGCGCTGCCGATGACATTCTGAATGTGGACGTAGGTGTCGCCCTGCGCCGAACCACCGCTGCCGGCGCCGGTGCTCAGGTTGACCGTCACGCCGGCCGCCGAACTGGCGTAGGTAACCGTGTCCGAACCACCGCTGCCGCCGTCAAAACGATTGGCCAGCGTATTGGCGATGAACATGTCGTTGTAGGCGCTGCCGGTCGCGTTCTGGATATGGACGTAAGTGTCGCCTTCGGCGTAGCCGTTGCTGCCCAGGCCGGTGATCAGGTTGACCGTCACACCCGCAGTCGAATTGGCATAGGACACCGTATCGACGCCGCCGCTGCCGCCGTCAAGACGATTGACCTTGTCGTTGGCGACAAAGGTATCGTTGTAGGCGCTGCCGATCAGATTCTGGATGTTGCTCAGCACGTCGCCCTGGGCATCGCCGCCGGTGCCCAGGCCGGTGACGAGATCAATTGTCACGCCCGCAGCGGAATTCTTGTAGCCCGCCGTGTTGATGCCCTGCGTACCGCCGGTCAGCACGTCGGCGCCGGCGCCGCCTTCGAAGTAGGTATTGCCGCTGCCGCCGATGATGGTGTCGGCGCCGGCTCCGCCGTAGAGCAAGTCGTTGGCATTGCTGCCATAGATGGTGACGCCGCCGTCGCCGGCATGGATTTCATGTGGCACGCCTTGCGCCGGCAACACCCATACACTCTTGCCTGTGGCCGGATCGAGATAGGTCAGGTCGGTGTAGGAGCTGGCGTCCTTGATCACCACCACACGCGAATCGAGCAAGTGCGTCAGACCGTCGGTGGTCAGCACCGACACGTCGAAATTGATGGTCGCCGTCGGCGCCGTCGGCTGGGTCGGATCGGCTGCGGTAGTGGTGTACTGCACCTGCAGGTCGAAACTCTTTTCGCCGGCGGCCGGCGTAATCTGATAACTGCCGCCGCCCAGATTGGTGGCGTTGAGAATCGTCATGTTCGACGGCACACCGGTGATCAGCACCGATTTCACGGTCCCGTCGCCGGTGACGTTGACCTTGAAGATCTTGATGAAGTCGCTCTGCGTGGTGCTGCCGGTGGCGTAAATGGTGTGCACATCGTTGCCGGCATTGATCACCTGCGTCGCAAACTGCACCGAGTTGGAACCGTCGGTGGCCGAGGCGGGAGAACCGCCGCTGCCGAACAGCACGCTGCCGACCTGGGTCGTGGTGGTCAGGTTGAGCAGGTTGAGCGTCATGGCCGGCGTCTGCGGCCCCACCACGATCGGCGTCAGCACCGAACCCGGACGTTCCGATATCTCGGGGGACAATTGCTTGATCAGCGAATCGGCGCCGGTCGTGACCGGCGGCGCGGGCGGCACCGGGATCGACGGCAACACCAGGTTTTGCAGACCGTTGCTGGTCAGCGAACCGGCATTGTCCTGGATGATCTTGGCCAACTGGCTGGTGGCGGCGGGATTGACCTGGGCTGAATTGTTGTTGGAGTTGAAGTGGTTGTCCGGCGCGCTGCCTTCGGCCTGGCTGTTCACCGGATCGGAATTGAGAATCTGCGACTGGTCGTTGTTGCGCAGCGGGATTTTACCGACCAGGTCGAGCATGCGCCCGGTGTCCTGTGAAGTATCGGCGAACACGATCTTCGACTTCTCGTCCATCGCCCCCATGGCGCCGCCGGCCAGTACGACCTTGCTGCCGTCCGCCAGCTGCAGGACCATGTCGACGTCGACTACCTGTACGTGCTTGACCGCACCGCGCGGCACGTTGAGATGGAAGCTGCCGTTCTGGTCGGGCATGGCCACGCTCGCGGAGCCGGTGATGGCCTGCGCGGCATTGGCTGCATTCGACGGATTTGCCGAATTTGCCGGATTTACTTTTGCTGGAGCTGCTTTCGCCATGTCAAACCTCGCTGAGGAAGTCAATCACATTAGTCATGGCAGCGCGCGATGGCTTCGCCGCACTGCCCTTTTTTCGTTCATTTTCTACTGCTGCAAAATCGCCGCGCTCGGGCCGTCTGCGACCACCTTGCCGTCATTGAGCACGATGATGCGATCCATGCGCCTGAGCAAGGCGGTGCTGTGCGTTGCCACCACCAGCGTGCGTTGCGCTGAATACGCGATCAGTTTTTCGATGATCCTGGTTTCGGTCGACAGATCGATGCCGGTAGTCGGTTCGTCCAGCAACATCACGGTCGGCATGCCCGCCACCACGCGTGCCAAGGCGACCATCTGGCGCTGTCCGCCGGACAGGTTGCCGGGCGCCTTGAGCATCTGGTCCAGGCGCAGTTCACCGCGCGCGATCAGGTCGCCCACGCCGGAGACCGCCAGCGCCGCTTCATATTCGTTGCTGTCGATGCGATCGCCGACAAAAATGTTGGCCGCCAGGCTGCCGTCGAACAGAAACGGTTCTTGCGGCTTGTAACCGATGCAGCGCATGCGCACCGGCGCCGCATAAGCCGCCACCGCCACGCCGTCGATCAGCACCTGGCCTTTGCCTGCGTCGACCTTGTGCAAGCCCGCCAGCGCGCGCATCAACGTGGTCTTGCCGGAACCGGAACGGCCGACGATGCCGACCTTTTCACCCGGCTGGATCGCCAGCGAGACGTTGTCGAGCGCCGGCTTTTCATTCTTGTCGAGATGCAGCGTCAGGTTGACCACCTGAATCAGTCCGCGCATGTCCTGGCGCAGCACGTCGGCGATCACCTGCTCCGGCCCGGTGTCGTCGAACATTTCCTCAAATGCTGCGCGGGCGCGCTTGAACATTTCCATGCGTCCCAGCACCATGGTGACCGATGACAGCATCGAAGTGGCGCGGCTGATCAGCAGCGACGTGGCGATCAGCGCGCCGACCGTGAGCGCGTTGTCTTCCACCAGGTACACGCCGATCACCAGCGTGCCCACCGAGATCAGCGTGTAACCGACGGTCGACAAGGCGTAGCCGGCGTTCATCCAGAACCGGCTCTTGGCCTGGCTTACCGCATTGTCGGCGGCATCCGACAAGAAGGCCTTGACCAGGCGATCCTGTAATGGTGAAGTCTTGAGCGTCTCCATGCCGAACACCAGGCTGGCCAGCTTGTCGATCTTGCCGATGCCGGAGGTCATGGCGGCGTTGCCGTAGTCGGTCGCCGGAATCTTGCACAGCAGTTGCGAGGTCACCAGCAGGCCACCGCCGACCAGGATCACCCACACGAGGTGACCGCCGAGCAGACCCACCGCCACCACGTACATCAACAGGAACGGCAGGTCGATCAACATCAGCATGTAGTTCGACGACAGCAGGTCGCGTGCGCTGCTGAGGTCGCGGTACTTGGCCAGCACCACGCCGACCGGTGCATTGACTTTGGACTCCAGCAGGCGGCGCACCGAGCGATTGTCGAACTCGATGTCGAAGCGCCCCGCCAACTGCTCAATGTAATACATGCGGATGATGCGCAGCACCAGTTCCAGCACGATGAACAAGGCCATGCCCAGCGTCAGCGCCCACAGCGTTTCGGTAATGTGGTTGCCGATCACCTTGTCGTACACCAGCCGCGAATACAACGGCATGAACAACCCGAAGACATTGATCAGCACACCGGCCACGACGATCTCGACGAAGCGGCTGCCATAGGCGCGCATCAGCGTCAGGTACACCGGGTCCTTGCGCAGGGATCGCAAATCGGCTTGCGGCTGGTCGACGGAAATCTGATCGCTTTGGTTCATGGGTCCGTTCACGCTTCAGGCGGTGGCTGGGGTCAACGACCTCAGCCGGCGTCCTTGTTCATTGTCGCCAGTTCGCGAATCGCTTCGCGCATTTCGAGGCGCAAGTCCTTGACCATGGTCTGGCGGCCGCTGCGCATTTCGTCGATGACGGTTTGGGTATTGATGTTCTGACGCATCAGCGCTTCCGTGATCGAGGTCAGCGAGGTCGGGATGGCGGTGAGGTTCTTGACGCGATCGTTCATCATCGCCATGTGCTTGGCCAGGTCGATCTGCAGCTGGCGTGACGACAGGGCGTCGCGCGTCATGTTGCTGGAGTTCTCGCCGATGGCCTTGCCAAGTTCGCCCAAACGCTCGGACACGGCCGAGTGGATTTCGCCCTGATGCTGGATGGCGCCGAGTTCGTCGGCAATACGGATGGAAATCTGGTTGAGCAGCGTCGGCATCTGCGCGATGTGCTGCGCCGTTTTTTCGGTCATGTTGGCGGCTTCCGACTGCTGCGCCTGCAATGAGGTCAACGCGGACTGCAGCGACATCTGGCCGCTCTCCATGGTGGAAACGACCTTCGGCAACATGTCGAAACTGCGCAGCGCGATATCGCCGTTGACCGACAGGCGCTCTTCCAGCAGCGACAAGCTCTGCGTCAGGTCGCGCGCAGATGTCATCTTCTGGTTGATGATCTGGCCGACGTTGCGGATTTCTTCCAATGTCTGCTGGCCGACTTCGTGCATGCGCGGTCCGAAGGACACCAGCTGGCGCAGGTTCTTCGATTCATCCATGCTGGCATGGAACAGCTCGACGATATTCTGCAGACGGTCGTTCATGCCCTCGAGCTTGATGCCGGCCTGCATTGAGGCTTCCGAGCTGGCGCGTGCAGCCATGATGGATTCGCGCTGCAGCACCATCAGATCCTGCAGGAATTCGGCCAGGAATTGCTCCGACACACCCTGACGGGCGCTGGCGTTGGCGCCGGGGCCGGTCATGTCGTGGATGACGTGCTGGACCATTTCGCTGATGCACTCGCGCGCACGCGAAACGAGTTTTTTGTTGGCGGCGCGCAATGGCGTGAGCGTCAGGCCCAATGCCAGCGAACCGATCAGGCCGAACATCGAGGCGGAGAACGCCGTACCCATGCTGGCCAGTGGTTTTTGCAGATCGGACACCAGATGCATGAACGACGCATCCATGTCGCCGCCCTGGGTCGCCTTGCCGAAACCGTCGATCAGCGCCGCAGTGCCGACCAGCGTTTCGAGCAGGCCGATGAAGGTGCCCAGCAGACCGAGCGCGATCATGAATCCGGTCAGGAAATGCGGGAATTCAGTCTTGGCTTCGAGGTGGGCGGTCAGGTCCGACAGCGATCCCTCGATGGTTTCCTGTTCGATACGCGAAGTCAGGCGGCCTTTGGTGTTGGCGACGCTGACCAACACCTTGGCGATCTCGCTGCCCTGGAACTCGGGCGCCTTGACCAGCTCTTCCATCGATTCGCCGCCATTGACGCGCGAGTAGAACAAACCAAGCTTGTCGTATTCCCAGTTCACGCGCCACATGTTGTAGACGATCAGCGCGACGCCGAACACGGCCACGCCGATGATGAACAGGTTCAGGAAGGGGTTGATGCGGATCGCGTGCAGGACGAAGTCCCTGAACAGGAAACCGCCGAGCAGCAGGAACAGCGACGGTATCGCGGCGAGTGCATAGAAGTTGCGCAGGTTTTTCATACGTTCAGGTTCCGAAAGTAAAAACAAGATAAGAAAAATTCAGTATTCATCGCGGCTCCGTGACTTAACGCGGTTCCCGGAGCGCGGTCTGGCCGAAACGGCTCAGCGGCGACATCAGGTATTGCCATACGGTGCGGCGGCCGACGATCATGTCGGCGGTAGCAGTCATGCCCGGCATCAGCGGCAGGCCGGTATCGAGTTTGGGGTCACGCGTGACTTCGATCTTGACGCGGTAGAAGCGCTCACCGCGTTCTTCCGGCACGGTGTCGGCGCTGACCTCGGTGACCACACCCTTCATCGCGCCATACACGCCATAGTCATAGGCGGAAACCTTCACGCGCGCCGGCGCGCCGGTCATCAACTGGGCGCGATCGGTCGGCGCCACCTTGGCTTCGATCACCAGCTTGTCGTCGGTCGGCGTCATTTCAATGATGGCGTCGCCCGGTTTGACCACGCCGCCGACGGTGTTCATGAGGACGCGATTGACGATGCCGTCCATCGGCGCGCGCACTTCCGAACGCGACACGCGGTCGTTGCGCGATTTGATTTCTTCCTGCAAGCGCGCCAGTTCGTTTTCGCTGACGGTCAGGTCGCTGCGCGCGTCGGCGCGGAAGCGCGAGGCGGCTTCGCCCATCTTGGCCTGGGCTTCGGCGATGGCGGCGGTCAGGCGCGGGATCATGGCATTGGTAGCGGAGAGGCGGCTCTGCGCATCCTGCGCCTTGGACTGCGCCTGGATGTCTTCCAGCTGCGAGGCGGCGTTGCGCTCGAACATGCCGTGCACCAGCTTGTACTGGCGCTGCGCCAGATCGAATTCGGACACCAGGCTCTTCTGGCGGCTGACGGCTTCGCCGACTTCAGCCTGGCGCTGCGCCGATTGTTCGCGCAGCACGCTGAGCTCCTGCGACAGCTTGGACTGACGCGCGGCGAACGACGCCAGCTCGCTCTGCACTGCCGGATCGTCGCTGCGCAGGTCGGACGACATGGCCACCGACGATGCGCCACCGGCTTCGGCCTTGAGGCGTGCAATGCGTGCGCGCAGGCCGAGGATCTTGACGTTGCCTTCGCCGAGGTCGGCGTTGGCACGCACGTCGGCGATCGAAATCAGGGTCTGCCCCTTCTTCACGGCGGCGCCTTCGCGTACCAGGATGGCGGAGACGATGCCGCCTTCCAGATGCTGGATGATCTGATTATGTTCGGAAGCCACGATGCGACCGGCGCCGCGCACCACCATGTCGATCTGGGCGAACCACGACCACACCAGCAGGCACAGCAGCAGGAAGACGGTGACGAGAATGAACTGGCGCGGGCGCGCGAGTTCACTATGATCGCCCAGTTGTCGATCAAGACGCGGCGCGATGAGACGCATCAGACGACGACTGCTCGCCTGCAGCTGCAACCGCAGGCGCAAATCCCAACGCAAATTGTCGTTGGGCAGCTTGGTCATTTTTGACCCGCCTGGTATTGAATGATCACGCGCGCATTGCTTTCGGCGCTGTTCTCGGACGTGGCAACGCGGCTGACCACCCGCTCCTTGTCGACGCCGGCGTCAATCAGGTGATTGCGCACCGCCACGGTGCGGTAGTAGGCGCGACGGCGCGCTTCGGTGAACTCGGCCGAGCCGATCACGCCGGTGATGACGATCTTGCCCTGCTGCGACTTCACACGCCGTACCCAGTCGCCGATGCTGGCGTCGAGGGTCTTGGCGCCTTCGGCGTTAAGCTCGGTGGTTTCTTTTTCGAAATGCAGCACCACTGCCTTGCTGTCGCCGTCGACCTTGTTGGTGCCCGGAGCAATTTCCTTGGCCTTCTCGACGCGGACCTGGATGTTGTTGTTGCCGCCCGCTGCCGCGGCGTCGCTGCGCAGGCTGCCTGCATCGGCCTGCAACGGCGGCGCGGCCTGGCGCGATTTGAGATCGGCGATCTCGCGCTTGAGTTTGTCGATTTCGCTGCTCTTGTCGCGGCTCTCGCTCTTGAGCCGAGCGGTATCGGCGTCGGCGCCTTGCGGCGCGTCGATCGCATCCGGCTTGACCTTGGTGGAGCCGCTCTGGACCTGCACCTGGCCCTTGGAAACCATTTTGCTGACGCGCATTTCCGCCAGCTTCTGCGAATAGTAGAAGAGCGTCACGACGAACACCACCACCACGAAAATCATGACCAGGACGACGTTGGACAACGCATCCACGAACCCCGGCCAGAAATTCTGTTCCTTGCTTCCCGCATCCATTGCGTCCCCAGCCTTCCCTATTTGCCGTTACGCGACTGGTCATTCAACCGGTCGCGCGATTTGTCGTCGGGCGGCGTCCACGAGCGCCCGGTGTTGCGCAATATCTGGTAACTGATATCGGCTTGTTGAAACAGCAGCAATGCAAAATCCATGCGCGTCTGATAAGCCTGTTGATAAGCATCGAGCACGTCGAGCAGTTGCTTGCTGCCGGCCGACAGCTGTTCGAGGAAGGCATCCGCGACGTTGGCGTTGGTCACATAGGTGTCGCGCGAAATCGTCATGCGCTTCCTGACCGCATCGAGTGTGCGGTAATTGATCTCGACCTGCTCCTTGAGCTTGCGCTCGAGGTCGGAGGCAGTATTGCTCTTTTCCACCAGCTTGGCGCCGATCTGGCTCTGGTAGTAGACGTCCGACCCACCGTTGAGCAGGTTCATGGTCATCACCAGCATCAGGCGGCGATCGGTCACCAGCGTCTGGTCGCCGCCGGCGCCGCGGGTCTTGGCCTGCGTCCACTCGACCGCGAAGGACGGCGAGAATTTGGAACGCGCCGACTTCAGTTCTTCACGCACTGCCTCGGTATCGCTGCGCGCGGCGCGGATGCCGGGGTTGTTTTCATAGACGTCCTGCAAGGCCAGGCGCGATGTCGGCGGCACTTTCGGCATCATGCGTTCGGGCACCTGCACCTGCTGCACGCGCCGGCCAATTAGTTGAATCAGCGTCACCATGGTGCTTTCCAGCGTGCCTTCGCTTTCTGCGACGGTGGATTCAGCCTGCAGCGAGCGGCCGCGTACACGGTCAAAATCGAGTTTACTGGCGCCGCCGCCTTCGACCCGCTTGCGCATGTATTCCAGCAAGTCCGACATGCGCTGAGAGTAACTGCGCGCGAACGACAGCGAAGAGTAAGCGCGCAGGACGTCGTAATAGGCTTTGATGGCGGCGTAATACAGCGACTCGCGCGCGTCGTCGCGGCGCTGGTCGGCGGCGCGCGACATGGCGCGCTGTTTCTGGAAGTCAAAGAAGGAACCGGGCGCGAAAATCGGCTGACGGCCGATCAATGTGGCGTCCCAGCGCTTGTGCTGGTCGGCCTGGACGATGTCGCCGTTGCCATCACGGAACGAGGCCGGCGAAGAATACTCGCGCCCTTTTTGGGTACGCACATCCAGCGTCGGCCCCAGTTGCCCCAGCGACGCCTTGGCGGCATAGTCGGCCTGATCGGCCTGGGCCGAGGTGGCGGCGTAGCTGTAGCTGTTGTTGAGCGCGAGGTCGATGACCTGATCCAGCGTCAGGAAAGGCACCTGTTCATCGCCGACGGTTTCCGAGGTCACATTGGGCAGATCGATCGCGCTGCCGGTGAAGCTGGAATCGGACTGGCGCAACAAGGCCAGGATTTCATCGCTGGATGCAGCGACAGCCTCGGCTTTGACGGCCGCATTGGTCGCCGCCGCACCAGCAGGGGGCTGCGGCGTTGCATCCTCATCACGCGCAGGATTTACTCGCATTTGAGGCGGCATGTCCAGAGCGGTGGGACCGGGTTTTGCCTGCGCGAGCAGGGGCATTCCGGAGTTTAAATTTCCGGAGAGAAATTTTCCACTGGAAAGCGCAGGCAATGTAATGGAGTCCGATGCTGCAAGTACGTCCGAAACGATCGATAAGAACAGCGCACCAACGACTAACGTCTTGTTTCTATATGTCATTATTAGATACAACTGATCAATCCGGAGACTGATCACCCTCCCATCATACGAATGAAATTCAACGAGCCTGCAACCTGACCGACTTCAATCGTCCCCGGAAAATGCCATATCTTTTTATTGTGATTGTTGGTGGGACCTTTATTGTTGCTGCCGCATTATACGTTAGACAACACCAAGAATCTGCTCGCATTATAAAAACACATATTTAATCAACGAGTTACCGTAATTTTCACTTCAATTTCCTTGATTGTCGACAAATGCGTGCATCAATTTGATGATGTCACAGCCCAGCCGGCATTGTCCTGACAAATTATTGTGTGCGTATGACATTGTCAGCAATTGGCGTGCCATCGCCATTTCCCGGGGGAAATTTTCCTGAAAAGCATTGAAATTCGCCCAAGCATCCGCATTCTCCTTAAAATACGCGGTCGTTACATTCAGGCTTTCCCTGAGATGCAATCCGCCACTCCCCGCCACTCCTTTTCAATCATGAGGTAAGTACACATGGCAGCACCCGAGAAGCAAACCCTGGGCTTCCAGGCCGAAGTCAAACAACTGTTGCAGTTGATGATCCATTCCTTGTACTCAAACAAGGAAATCTTCTTGCGCGAACTGATCTCCAACGCCTCCGACGCGTCCGACAAGCTGCGCTTCGAAGCGATCAACAACAGCGCACTGTTCGAGAACGATCCGGAACTGAAAATCAAAGTGAGCTTTGACAAGGCGGCCCGCACGATCACCATCTCCGACAACGGCATCGGCATGAACCGCGAGGAAGCGATCTCCCACCTGGGCACGATCGCCAAGTCCGGCACCAAGGAATTCTTCTCGAAATTGTCGGGCGACCAGCAAAAGGATGCGGCGCTGATCGGCCAGTTCGGCGTCGGCTTCTACTCCGGCTTCATCATCGCCGACCGCATCACGGTCGAAACCCGCCGCGCCGGCACGCCGGCCAATGAAGGCGTACGCTGGGAATCCGAAGGCGCCGGCGAGTTTTCGATCGAAGCCATCGACAAGCCCGGTCGCGGCAGCGACGTCATCCTGCACCTGCGCGAAGGCGAGGACGAGTTCCTGTCGTCGTGGCAGCTGAAGAACATCATTCGCAAATACTCCGACCACATCTCTCTGCCGATCCTGATGCAGAAGGAAGAATGGGACGAAGAGAAGAAGGAAACCGTCGCGAAGGACGAGCTCGAGACCGTCAACCAGGCCAGCGCTCTGTGGACGCGCAGCAAGTCCGACATCACGCCGGAACAATACGAAGAGTTCTACAAGCACATTTCGCACGACTTCGGCGCGCCGCTGGCGTACACGCACAACCGCGTCGAAGGTCGCAGCGAGTACACACAACTGCTGTACATCCCGACCCGTGCGCCGTTCGACATGTGGGATCGCAACAAGCGCGGCGGCATCAAGCTGTACGTCAAGCGCGTGTTCATCATGGACGATGCCGAGCAACTGATGCCGGTGTATCTGCGCTTCGTCAAGGGCGTGATCGATTCGGCCGACCTGCCGCTGAACGTGTCACGTGAAATCCTGCAAGAGTCGCGCGACGTCAAGGCCATCCGCGAAGGCTCGACCAAGCGCGTGCTGAGCCTGCTGGAAGAGCTGGCCAACAGCGATGAGCAGGAACAGAAGGACAAGTACGCCGGCTTCTGGACCGAGTTCGGCCAGGTGCTGAAAGAAGGCATCGGCGAAGACGCCGCCAACAAGGAGCGCATCGCCAAGCTGCTGCGCTTCGCATCGACGCATAACGACTCCGACGCTCAGACCACCTCGTTCGCCGATTACATCGGCCGCATGAAGGAAGGCCAGGACAAGATTTATTACGTCACTGGTGAAAACTTCCACGCGGCGAAGAACAGCCCGCATCTGGAAATCTTCCGCAAAAAAGGCGTGGAAGTCCTGTTGCTGACCGATCGCGTCGACGAATGGATGCTGTCGTTCCTGCAGGATTTCGACGGCAAGGAACTGGCCTCGGTGGCCAAGGGCGGCCTCGATCTCGGGTCGCTGGAAAACGAAGCCGAGAAGAAGCAGCACGAAGAAACCGAAACCCAGTTCAAGGACCTCGTCGAAAAGATGAAGACCTCGCTGGGCGACAAGGCCAAGGACGTGCGCGTGACGTTCCGCCTGACCGATTCACCGGCATGCCTGGTGGCTGACGAGAACGAATTGTCGGGCAACTTGCTGCGCATGCTCAAGGCCGCCGGCCAGGACGCGCCGGAAGCCAAGCCGATCCTGGAAATCAATCCGGAGCATCCGCTGGTGCAGCGCCTGAAGTATGAAGACGCCAAGTTCGACGACTGGTCGCACATCCTGTTCGACCAGGCCTTGCTGGCGGAAGGCGGCGCGTTGACGGATCCGTCCGGTTTCGTCAAACGCCTCAACGACATGTTGCTGGGCATGGCGTCGAAGTAAGTTCTTGCCGATAAGGCAATGAAAAAGCACTAAGCAATGCGGCGGCCTTCAGGTCGCCGCTGTCGTTTACGGCCACCGTTCAAGGGCGGCGATTTCCGGTTGCCACGGCGGGCCATGATCCTATACAGTAAGGCGACATTCCCTCATGGCAAGGAGCCATTCATGAAAAAACGCCCCCTGACCTCGCTGGTTCTCATCGCTGGATTGAGCCTCGGTTCGGCGCATGCCGCCGATGCGCTGACCGGTTGCGCGGCAAAGAAACAGGACGTGCAAAGCCAGCTTGAACAAGCGCACGCACACGGCAACAAGGCGCAGGAAGCCAAGCTCAAGATTGCGCAGAAGAACCTGGAACGCAATTGCACCGATGAAGGCCTGCGCCGTGAACGCGAAGCCGACGTGAAGAAGAAGGAAGACAAGGTCGCGGCGCGCAAGGCCGACCTCGACAAGGCGCAAGCCAAGGGCAAAGAGAAGAAGATCGCCCAGCAGGAAAAGAAACTGAAGGACGCCGAAGCCGAATTGGCGAAGGCCAAAGAAGAGCTGGCGAAGTAACCGTCCCTGCAAACGGCACCGGCAGCTTCGACAACCTCGATAACGCTGCCGATGCCAATGCCGCACCCCGAAGAACATGGAATTCAACTTCATCAATCCGCGCAAGAACGCGCTGGTCTACCTCATCAAGATCCTCTCCGGCTCGCTGATCCTGTGGTACGGATTGCGTGCCTGCGGCTTGCCCGAACCGTACTGGGCAATGATTTCGCTGATCATCGTGACCGAGCCGGATATGATCGTCGCCAAGGCGAATTTCCGTGCGCGCCTGATCAACACCATTTCGGGCGCCATCATCGCCTGCCTGTGCCTGGTGATCTTCGGCGCCACGTTCATATCGATGCTGATTGCCCTGACCACGGCGGTACTGGTGGCCATGCTGTGGCAGAACTATCCGAGCAACTGGCGGCTGGGACCGGCCACGGTGGTGATCCTGATGTCGGCGGCATTTGCCGGTGGCGGTCTCCATGAAGAGCTTCACCTCGCGCTGCTGCGCGTATCCGAAGTGATCGCGGGCAGCACCGTCGCCCTGCTGCAGACGGTGATCTATATCGGCTTCGTCAATCGCCTGCGCCATGGTGACTGAACTGCGCCACTCGCGCATCCTGTTGCGCCCCTGGCGCGCAGGCGACGCCGCAGCCTGTGCGGCGATGACCGCCGACCCGGAGGTGATGCGCTATTTCCCATCCGTTCTGAGTCCGGCCGACAATGCCCTGCTGGTCAGGCGCATCGATGAACACTTCAATGAACACGGCTACGGCTTGTGGGTGCTGGAAATCCCCGGTGAGCTGGAATTCGCCGGCTTCGTCGGCTTGCTGCGCGTGGCGTTCGAGGCGCACTTTACGCCCGCGGTGGAAATCGGCTGGCGCCTGGTCCCTGCCGCATGGGGTAAAGGCTACGCCACCGAGGCCGCGCAGACGGTGCTGCGCCACGCCTTCAATGTGCTTGGCATGAAAGAGATCGTGTCCTTCACCACCGCCGGCAACAAACGCTCGCAGGCGGTCATGCGGCGCCTCGGCATGTACACGCGCGCGGAAGAGAATTTTGAACACCCGCGCCTGCCTACCGGCCATCCGCTCTGCGTACATGTGCTGTACCGGCTGCGGCGCGAACAGTGGCTGCTGCAGGCGGCCTACGACGGCTTTGAACAACCGCTCCCTGTTCGTACCTCAGGTCCACGAGGCCCATGAAAAAACCGCTGGGTCAGGCTTGATGGCCTGAACACAACGGTTCGTGTTGCTAATAATCCTGCTTGGTACGTATCAAGTACGTACTTGGTAAGTATTTAGTGCGTTACGCGCGTCGTACGGCCCGACGACAACAGACGCACACGCTCGCCGACGCGGAACAGCTCATCCGCATCCTGGGTGATCGCACGCAGTTCGCCGTTGTCCAGACGTACGGTGATTTCCAGGCCCGGCTTGTTGGCCAGGCTGGCTTCCGCACGGTTGCCGGCGACGCCGCCGATCAGGGCGCCGACAATGCCTGCCGCCAGCGCGCCGTTGCCGCCGCCGATGGCAGAACCGGCTGCGATACCGCCCAATGCACCGCCGGCGACGGTACCGACGCCGGTGGCGCCCTTGTCGATGGTGACGTTGCGGACGGACTCGACCACGCCCATACGCACCGTCTGTTCACCTTGCGCCTGGCGCGTGTTGTACACGCTGGCGGAATTCGGGGTAACGGCGCAGCCTGCGGCGAGCGTGCTGATGGCGGCGATTAAAAGCAATTTCTTCATACAAGACTCCAACGGAAAATTTGCCCGGTCATTGGGAACAGCGGGCGGCGTTCGTGCTGCATGCCCCATTCTGAACATTTCAGGCACGGCAAACAACTCTTTACATTCTAATACAGACCGCTTCTTGACCGGCTTTCCGCGCTTTCGTTCATTTCTTCAGCGGTTCTCAATATCGGATCCTGAAGCGTCGATAAAGCAAGCTGAGCACGAACAAGGGACCGATCAGCAAGAAGCGCACGTCTTCGAAAAACGACGGCTTCTTGCCTTCGATCTTGTGCCCGATGAACTGCCCTATCCACGCAATCACGAAGATCGCCGCCGATGCCGGCAACACCGCGTGCGGCGGCAAGCCCGCCAGCACCAGCAGCATCGCGCCGGCCATGAGCAGCATGCCCAGCGCGAACGGCGGCGATAAGGTGGAGTAGTACGCCAGCGACGCCAGCACCAGAGCGATCGCCAGCAACGGCGACAGCGCCCAGCACAGGCCGAGCAACGCCAGCACGATGGCCGGCACGCACAGGCAATGGATCAGCTCGTTGGTGCGATGCTGATGGCTTTCGGCGTAACGCGTGAGCAGCACGTCGATGCGGCGATGGGTCGTAGTGTCCATGTCTGCCTCCAGACGGAACGAAGAAAAATCAGCGGCCGCCCGAGACGTCAATGAAGGTGCCGGTCGCATAGGATGCTTCTTCCGACAACAGCCACATGACCGCATTGGCGACTTCTTCGGCGCTGCCGCCGCGTTTCATCGGCACGGCGTCCTTGAGACGGTCGACGCGCCCCGCTTCGCCGCCGCTGGCGTGGATGTCGGTGTAGATCAGGCCCGGACGGATGGCGTTGACGCGGATGCCTTCGGCCGCGACCTCCTTGGCCAGGCCGATGGTGAAGGCGTCGATCGCGCCTTTGGACGCGGCGTAGTCGACGTATTCGCCGGGACCGCCGAGCTTGGCTGCCATCGACGACAGGTTGACGATGGCGCCGCCCTTGCCGCCATGTTTGGTCGACATGCGGCGCACCGCTTCGCGCGCGCACAGCAGGCTGCCGGTGACGTTGGTCAGCAGCACACGGTTGATGCGATCGGCGCTCAGTTCATCGAAGCGGGACTGGTGTTCCAGGATGCCGGCGTTATTGACCAGCGCGGTCAGCGTGCCGAGTTCCTTGTCGACGGTCTGGAACAGATGGAGGATGTCGGCCTCCACCGCCACGTCCGACTTCACCGCAATGGCGCGGCCGCCGGCCTTGACGATGCCGTCCACCACGGCGTCGGCCGCAGCGCTATTCGATACGTAACTGATGGCGACTGCGTAGCCGCGCGCGGCGGCCGATTGTGCAACTGCAGCACCGATGCCGCGGCTGCCGCCGGTGACGATAATGACTGGTTGTCCCATGTGTTTTATCCTTGTATGTGGTCGTGAGGCGCCTTGATGGCGAGAGTAAAACCTTCGCCAAATAGTGTAGCCTTATTCCCCCGGCTCCGTCTCGAGGGCCGGGCCTGAAAAGATTTCAACTCGATTTCAACTTGCCATCGGTTCTCCACCACGAATTCATGACGCGCAAACGCAGTTTCCCCCACGTCACCGACGCCCATACCCGCGTGCTGGTTCTCGGCAGCCTGCCGGGCGACGCCTCGCTGGCGCAGAGCCAGTACTATGCGCATCCGCAAAATAAATTCTGGGAGTTGATGTCGGAAGTGATCAGTGCAGATTTACGCGCGATGGAATACGACCGGCGCCTGCTGACCTTGCTCACCCATGGCGTTGGATTATGGGATGTGATCGCCGAAGCACGCCGCGAAGGCAGCCTTGACAGCAACATTGCCGACCATGCCGGCAACGACCTGACGGGCCTGCTTGACCGGTTGCCGTACTTGACGACGATAGGTTTCAACGGCGGCACCGCCGCGAAACTCGGATTGAAAGTATTGGGAGCGCGTGCGGCGAACTACCGCATCGTACCGCTGCCGTCGAGCAGCCCGGCGCATACGATGGCATATGCGAAGAAGCTGGAGCAGTGGCTTAGCTTGAGGACGTAGACGGATGATCGGCGGAGACGACATCTGCGCGTCGTCTCCTGCGGTCGCATGCCAGCTTACGGTGCGAGCTTGCTGATATCGCCATAGGCGCGATTGAGCCACACCTTCACGCGCTGCCGTTCCAGCATGCCCAGCCCGGCAGTGGCGCGATCAGGGTGATTGAGCGCAGCCCAGAAACTGGCGCTTTGCTGATCGATCTTTTGCATGGTGGTGTCCGGCAGGCGGCGCAGGTGGATCACGCTCGCGCCCAATTGCTCTGCGCGCTCACGCTCGCCCGAAGCATTCAGGATGTCGAAGCGATCGCCGCGGACTTCGTTGAGCACCAGCACCAGCTTGAGTCGCCCGCCGAACTGATCGAGCCACTTGCGCAGCAAGTCAACCGAATCGCGTCCGGTGTCCATGACATGCCACCAGGTCAGCGTCATGTTGTGCTCGGCTGCGAAGTCGAGCACGCCGGAGTCTTCGATCCATGCCGCCAGCGACTGCTGCGTCTGGGCGGCGAGATCGACCAGGATGCGGCCCTGCGGATCCTCCAGCGCACACTCGATCAGAGGATCGAGGCTGTCATGCTGATCCAGCGCGATCGGCGCAGAAAAATCGCCGTAGAAGCGCAGCAGCGCTCCGTGCGACTTGTCGGTGTCGAAACCGCGGAAAGGAATATTCCAGTCGATGAAGTATTGCGCCAGCACCCGGGAAACCAGCGATTTTCCGACGCCGCCTTTTTCACCACCGATGAAGTGAATGTGACTCATTGCTGTGGATCCTTTAAACGAGTAAATGTTGAGCAGAGACGAGAACGTCAACAGCAGGCAATGAGCGTGCCAGCAACGAACCAAATCAGGACTATGACCGGAAGAAAAGGATATCGTAGAACGAGCCGTTGAAGCCGCCGTTCAGAATCAGATATTGCACCGCCCGGCCGAACAGCACGATGCCCCCAAAGACAATGGCGAGCCGGAGGATGAAGAGTATTTTCTTGAGCATGGACGCAAGTGTAGCTGAACCTGCGCGCCGGGCGTCAAGCGCAGGCATCAAAAAGGATTTTCCGGCCTGCGAACCGGTCCGTTGTGCATGGCAAGCCTCCCGGCAAGGTATCATTCGGCAATTCGAATTCGGGCAACGTCATGCTGATCAAACGCAAATCCATCGAGGCGCAAGCCAACACCAAAGCCGGTCCCGGTCCGGACAAGGATAAAGACAGGGCCAAATCCAAGCCGAAAGTCGCCGCGCCGCGCAAGCCGCGTTTTGCGCCGGTCACGCTGTCGGAGCAGGACGGCGTGCGCTACCTGCACTTCGGCACCGAATGGGTGCAAGGCGCCATGCGCATCCGCAAGCCCGACTGGATCGAGCTCGAATACGCGCAACAGATGATGAGCTGGATGCTGTTCAACCAGGCGCCGCAACACATCGTGCAACTGGGCCTGGGCACGGCGGCGCTGACCAAGTTCAGCTACCGCCAGTTTCCAAAGGCGAACGTCACGGCGGTCGAACTGAACCCATCGGTGATCGCGATCTGCCACAGCATGTTCAAGCTGCCGCCCGAAGACGCCCGCCTGTCGCTGCTGGAAATGGACGCCAATGACTTCATCCACGACGAGCAGCGCCACGCCACCATTGACGCGCTGCAAGTCGACCTGTACGACGCCACCGCGCGCGGCCCGATGCTCGACACGCCGGAGTTTTACAAAGCCTGCCGCGACAGCCTCAGCGAAAACGGCGTCATGACGGTCAACCTGTTCGGCGACCATCCCAGCTACGCCAAGAACCTCAAGGCCATGCGCTACGCCTTCGACCAGGTCATCTCGCTGCCGGAAGTCCATGACGGCAACGTCGTCGCGATCGCTTTCCGGAACGCGGTCGAATTCGACTTCCCGGCGCTGTACGAGCGCGCCGAGGAAATCAAGGCCGCCACCAAGCTGCCGGCGAAATCGTGGGTGAACGGGATCAAGAGCAATTTCTGAGCGCCTGCGCGCGCCATCGAGCCTGCAGGTATGCGGCCAGGTTGCTGCGGTGGCGCGGGTTTTCAGAGGGAGATGGATATTTTTTAGATTTTTTCAAAAAGGGGCTTCCAAGTTTGAAAATAATCGGGTTATAATCACGCCTCTTCATCGGGGGGCGTTAGCTCAGTTGGTAGAGCAGCGGACTCTTAATCCGTAGGTCGAGTGTTCGAGTCACTCACGCCCCACCAAAGAATACAAAGGGTTCCAAGCGATTGGAGCCCTTTTCTTTTGCTCCGCAATTTTTGCTCCGCTCCGCAAACCCCAACCCGGATACTCAGACGCTAACGCGAGTGGATTTCCCACGTCGATAGTAAAATCAGTCCAATAACGATACGGGGGACGACACGCATGGGAGATTTTACAAAGGGCCTGCTGAACAGGACACGCATCCTGGGCACCAAAAAAATTGGCTATTGTGTAATCTGCGGAGCGTATGGCAATTTGTCGGCGGACCACGTTCCTCCAAAAGGTTGCGTCGTCATCACCGACTCTGTTTTACGCGAGCTCACCCCTCCAGCCGATCCGAATGCGAAGGTCCCGGGTATTCCAATTCAAGGTGGCGTCAAGTTCCGGACCATTTGCGCGGGCTGCAATAACGGGCTGCTGGGTGCTCAATACGATCCAGAGCTAAAACTCTTCGTCGACCAGATCCGCCAAGCGATTCACGATGCGGCCCAACATGTGTATTTGCCACGGATCGTGAGCGCAACCATCAAACCGCATGGCGTGGCGAAATCTATCGTCGGGCATATGCTGGCAGCGCATTCAGTTGCCGAAACTGCCAAACGAATGGATAAGCTCGGTGCCAACGATTCCTTGCGAGAATATTTCTTGGGTACGGAGGCCGCTTGGCCGCAAGAGTGGAAACTCTATTGCTGGCCATATCTCTTGCGAAGCCAGGTAATCATTCGCCATTTCGCAATCATGGATACATCGCTTCACGACTGCGGAAATAAGGCGACCTATGGTCACACAATCAAATTTCTACCGCTCGGGTTCTGGCTGGTGTACCAACAGCACCCCGAAGTGAAGTTTGATTTATTGGATATCAGCCCGAGCAATGTCGCCATAGATGAGACCTCTGTCGTGACTTTTGATCTCCGGCAAGCGCCCCACCCTGGCTTCCCCGAGCACGTGACGGGAAATAATGTTGCCATGTTCAGCAACGAACAGGCTTCACGGGTGTCTCCTGTAATGCCAAGGAAATAAGGGAGATATGAAATGTGTGGACGCATCACCCAAACCCGTGCAATACGAGAGTACGGCGCCGCCGTCGGCTGGTCCGAGGAAGAAATGCGCGAGCGCGATATTAGCGGATTCCGAGCCGACTATAACTGCACCCCGGCTGCCGAGCATTTGGTGTTCCGAATCCTTGAAGGCGTGCCGACCGCCGAAATGATCGCCTGGCAGTGGTTGTCACCCTGGGCGAAGCGTGAGGGTATGAGGCCGGCGATCAATGCCAAGCGCGAAAAGCTGTTGGGCGGCTACTACCGCCCTCTCATGAAAACAGGTCGCGTGATTGTGCCGGCGTCCGGATGGTATGAATGGACCGGGGAGAAGGGAAAGAAACAGCCTTGGTACATCCGCCCGAAAAACGGGGCGCCGGTTTTCATGGCCGCGCTGACCAACCATTTCCCAGACAAAGAAGACACCGAGGGCGCTGGCTTCGTGATCGTCACTGACGACTCGGCCGGCGGGATGGTCGATATCCACGACCGCAGGCCCGTGGTGCTTTCGCCTGAAGATGCCAAACTCTGGATGGATTTAGACTTCCCATATGAGCAGGCGGAACAAATCGCGCGTGTTTCCGAGTTGCGAGACGATTACTTCGAGTGGTACAAGGTATCGTCGGGCGTGAATCGTTTTGGCAAGCATGAGGAAGACCTGATCGAGCCCCTTCCGCAAGAACCGTAGTGATTTATCCAGCTATACTGGTCTGACAATAACGCTATGGGGAACGGGATGACGTCTACCGAACGAGACAAAGTCTTGGCTGAAATTACGGGCCTTAAAGCGGTGCTCTACTCCCTGTGCGCAGTCCTTCAGCCTGAACAGGCAGCACTATTTCATTCGCTCCTTCAGCGCCAATTGGACGAAATCGAAGCCAATGTGTCACCGTCGACAGACGCTGCAGAGTTCATGCAGAAAACCATTTCTGTGATTCAGGGTTTTTTGGTGTTTGGTAAAAGCAACTAACCATCACGGGAGCGCACATGGCTGAAGAGGAATTCGAGTACAAGGGGAAGCTCGTCATCATCAAAATGATGCAGCCCCTGACCGGCGGATGGCTCTGGCATACGGAAATTGAAGGGGCGCGCTTGGAGTCGCCCCGCCGCTCGCCGATAAAGCATCGCCAAGACGCGTTGCAATATGCAACGATGGAAGCAAAAGAAGCGATCGACGCCGAAAGCTAACCAAATCCGTTACCGGCGCCGCCAACGATTGGCGGATCATCATGGACGAATTCGACAGCCCACTCCTGTAGGCAAGTGGCCGAATCCTCGGAGTCGAGGGCATCGCGCTGCCAGCCGCGCAGCATCATCCCGGTTTCCCTGAAATTGATTACCTGCGGCTGAAAGAGCGGAAAGAAGACGTCCGGCATCTGAACCGCCGGCGGCCCCCACTGGTAAAGGTGCATGACCGGGAAGCTCTGGACCACATAGGCTTGCAGACGGCCGAGTCTTCCCAGGTCGGCGGCAATGTCTCTTTGCCGCTTCTTGCGCCCATTTTCCCGAAGTTGTTTGACCTTTACGTACATGGTGATCCCGACTAGCTTGCGCCTGGCTCGTTTTTCAAACGGGCATGCATCTTTTCGATACCAGCCTGGATGCCACCGCCGACCACAATCGATGCCGGACGTATAGCCTCGATGTCATTCCGGTCCATACGCAGCAGCCCGCGGAGGCGGCTGATTTCCCACAACAACTCCCGGACCTCCGGCGAAGGGCTACTTTTGGCCAGCTCTTTCAGTCTCGACAATGGGATGGGAAAAGGATGCATATCGGCCGCCAACTACTGTACATAAATACAGTGTAACGTAAACTGCGGGAAGAAAATATATCTCTTCCCAGTGCGTCAACGGCTCGAATGTTTCTCACGTTATGAGAATGGCGTTTCCACACGGAAACGCTTTCCTGCTCATCACAAACCCAATAAAGGAACTATCGCCTATGAATCTCAGCCACTTTGGAGAAATTGCTCAAGCCGTGTTTTTCACGTTTATCGCCATCGGCGTGGTCGGCTTCCTCTGGAACAAGGATGTACTCAACGGAAAGGCCGCTTTGTTATTGATTCTCGCGGCCGTCATTTTCAACTGGTTTTCCATCCTCTTCGTGCCGTATCAGGAGCCGCATAGCCTCCGCTCGCTCTTGGACCAAGACCCTTGGTGGTATTCGTCGTGGATTCCTCGAATCTTGACCGCCGCCGCAGTCATCGGCGCAGCATGGACCACGTGGCACGACAGCCGTTACTGATTAAGGCCGGGGCGGCGCGCCGGCACCGGCTGCCCCATCCTTCACGCCAATGAAATCGAGAATACGAAAGGCGCGCGCCACTCCGGCCCCCACGGTTGACTTTGCCACTGGCCAGTTAACTTGTCGTAGTAATTCCATGCCTTCCAGCCCAGCTTAAAGCGCAGGCCGAACCGGGTCACATGCACGTTGAAGTGGCCGTCCTTCGACACTGCAATGAACGTCAGCTGCTCGGCAGTCTCCTCGTATCGAATCACGCGCCACGCCTGCGGAATAAACACGGTGCCGATGGCCCAATACGAAAAGCCATACGCGCTATTCCGATTCAGCCACTTGACTCGATTCCAGTATGTTGACGTGCCGGCAATTGATCCGTCCCGCACCCCTTGATCAAGATCCGCGTCGAACGTGTCGAACCACCTGAGCCAGGCCGGTAGCTTGTAACCGGTCTTCTCCACTCCGCGATCGCTGTACTTGGTATTCACTGCGAACAGTGGTGCCCACCAGTTCACGAGCACAACCGCGACAACGTTGCTAAACACCATGTCTGTCGCCGCAAAAGCGGGAAAGAGCAGCGGCACCGGCAAGATTTCCAAAACCAGCGCTAGGAGAAGTGGTGCTAGCACGATCGCCCACACCGACAGCGGCACTACCTGCAGCGCCTTCAATAAAACATCCATCACATTCCCTTTCTTGAATATTGAATTCGTCCTACTTTGGCCAGGCGTCGACGGTCTTACGATGCCGCGCGCCGCAGTCGCCATACATCTTCAAAACGACGTCCACAGTCCACGCCTGCCAGCGATCAAAGTCCAGCTCAGTTGGCGGCCCTGGGATTGGCGGGCAAGGCTCCGCCAGGTTGCTGTCCAGTGCCGGCCGCTGCGGCGTTGGCGGCGGCGGCGGCGGCTTGTAAATTGCGCAGCCGCCCAGCGTCAGGACGACAATCAACAGGGAGAGGATTTTGTTTTTGAACATTTTTCAGATCCATGGAAATGGCCGACATGGCCGTGGTCAAATCGTTGCGCGCGCTAACATATCCTTGCGCTGCAGCTTTCACTTTTCCTGCCGCCGTCACCAGGTCGGTCAACGCGGCAGCCGAGCCGGCCGCGCGATCGTCAGCCTGTTCACGCTTCAAATCGGCAATATCCGCGTCCTTTCGCCACCCCTGCACAACCCAGCCGCCAGCGGCACCAGCGGCCGCGATCACTGCGACAGCAATGCCGCCGATGAAAAACTGCTTCCAGTTCATGATTTCTCCATATAGGGGATGTACTTCTGCCGGCGCGCCTCGATGTCGCGCGGATAGTCCCGGTTGATCTCGAAAGCGCTCTTGCCATAGCCTTGCCACTTCACGCGGCTTTTAGTGCTGGTGTTCTCGACGTGGCCGTACCATCGATCCGGATCGCATCCAGGCGTCGCACGGCACACCGTTTTATCCTGCACGAGACCGGTCTCGCCGCCGTTATATGCCGCCAGCGTCATTGCGATACGATCCGCGGTAGTCGCCGCCGAGATGCGGCTGTAGATGGCCTTGTCCATCTCGATCAGTGCGGTCAGCTGCATCCGAGGATCAAACCGGTTTTCCCAAGTCCAGCCGCGCAAGCTGGTGTGCTGCGCCTTGAGCTCGGAGAACTTGTCGAAGCGAACGCTACCGTCAGCGCGATAGGCACGGGTGATCTGACCAAAGCCAAAACCGTATTCCCGATCGGTTTTGAGTTCAGCCCGAGGATCCCAGCACTTTGGATGCACCAGTGATTTGCAAGATTCCTTTTCGACCTGCGCGGCAAGGAAGGACGGCTCCGGCGCCGCCTGCCAAGTAGCAACCTGGACCTGAAACAGCAGCGGCAGATAGACGAGCGCCAACTTCGGAATCATGGCCGTGTCCAAAACGCCAGAGAAAGGAACAGCAACCCGACGAAAATGATGATGGCTGCGACGATTGTTGCGCAGGCACGCGAATCCTCCATGGCCTTGTCGACCAGTGCGGTGAAGTCGAGCGGCGACCAGGCAATCCGGCTGATCTGGATGCAAAAGCCGACCAGCACGGCGCCGAACAGCATCCACGATGCGATCGCGGCAGTCTTGGGGAGGTCGAGCACACCCAGGATCAGCATCGCCGGCAGAATCAACAGCAAAGCGGACTTGTCGACCAGCGCCTTAAGGCGCGTTCCAAAAGCGAGAAAATAATTTTTGATACGTTGCATAAAGCCTCCGTTGTTTAAATATGAAATCTGATGCGAAACTCCGACCACAAATATCCCAATGCGAACATCCCCCCCAAAATCCAGAGCAGCGGCTTCGCTACCTTCCCTACAAACTCAAGCACCTTGAACGCCCCCGATGCCGCTTGAAAGGCCGTCACAATCGCCGCCGTGTCGCTGTGCGTCTGTTTGGTCAACTTGGTGTTCTCGTTCATCTCAGCTTGCATTTCGTTCATGCGGCGCTCGCCACGCTGCAGCTGGTCCAATACGTATTTTTCAAACTCTGATGACGCCGGCGGCGCGATCGCTTTCTCGCTGCCGGAGACTTGGTCCCGATCACCCATTCTTTCCCCAATAAAAAAGCCACCCGAAGGGTGGCTTGCGATTCGTGTTTTTGTATCAGACCGGGACGACGTTCTCCGCGCTTGGCCAAGTGATCTGGACTGCGGCAAGGGTGGGGATCGATTGGCAGGCATTAATTTGAGCTTCCAGCTCATCCGCGCGCGCCCGGATCTCCTCGCGCTCGTCGAGTACGGTTTGCGGAACCGGCTCATTGCTAGTTGGGTCCATCAGTCTCTCGATGTACCAACTTGTCTGCGCCAGTATCGAACGCGCGGTCACTTTGATTTGTGCCACCATCGACGCCTTCACCTGCTCTAGTGGACGTTCGATCGCCGTCGATGTGCCATCGCCGTTGTCGGTCACGAAATAGAACTTGTCGTCGGCGCGGACTTGCTGGACCTGTTCTTCAATGCCAATCTCGCTGCGTTCTTCTGGCGTAGCCTGGCGCAGCCAATTTGGAGGGTAGGTTACAGCGTCATCACCTGCCCCGATAACAAATGACTGATCAAAATTGACGATGATCCCATTTGGAAGTTTGAACATTATTTTGCCCTTGCGTATTTAAAAGGATTTTCGGCGAAAGCCATGTAAATAAACGTTCCTCCTGACGCGTTAGTTTCGGCGTCGGTGTTGCGCATTTTAAAGCCGTTGGAAAGCATATCGATTTGGTAGAAACCAGTGCTTTCGGCGTTTGCCAAATTCGGGAACAACGCACTTACCGCAAGATTCATCGGATCTCGGGCCGCATCATGCACAACGTGTGAACCAGTACTATCGACTCTTTTAACCCAAACAATTTTGGGGCGAAAGCCGCAATGTACGAAAGCGCCATTGGCGTTGCCGTTGCCGACGTAAATTCCAAATTTAGAAAAGCCTGGGATCTCCGCCCAAAGATATGCGATGTAACCGAACCCGCCGCCATTAACTGCAGCATTGCTTCCTACATTGAACATCGAAGACGTGTCAGCGCCCGCAAAAAGCGCCGCGTTTGATACAGGCGCATCCGTTCCATCAAGAAGCAGATAGGAGGTTGCCGCGATACCTTTGTGATTGAGGAACCAATCACGCGTTCCGGTGCGTTGCTTAATTACCTTTAGGGCCGGAACAGCAGCCAAACTATGCGCAATACTTCTAGCCGTGTCGTTCCCTGTGTAAGCGACAACATCGAAGCCAGGAATCACCCCCTTTTTCCATTGCCACGCCACGTAAGACGCAGCGTTAGCATTTATCGCCGAGTTCGTCCCAATGCTGAAACCATCGCTATTAAATGCCGAATACATAGTCGCGTCGACACCCTCTGTTGCGCCGGTGTTAGTGGCCGAATATGTTGTCGCACCCCGCACGGAATCGGCGAGGATATTACTAGACGCTATCGAACGCGATTTGGACCAAACCAAGTCAGGCGCGAAGGCTCCTGCGTTGACGACACTTTTTGCAGCGCCTGTGCCTGCATAGACCGTGGCATCGAATAGTTTGTTCGGAGCCAGGATGGACGGCGTCGGCAGGTTCTGCGTGTTCAGTGCTTTGAAGCCTGTAGGCGGCGAATAGGCAAATGGACGCTGTCCGAAGTTCGCATATGCAACTGTATTGTTCGTCGTTGTGTACACCATTACCTGCCAATCGCCTGCTAGCAGTGTCGTGCTTGGGTTCGCTCCAGCGGAAGGGTTACCCGTACCAGCTGTAGCAAGATAAAACACGTTGTTTTTACCCAAATACAACTTCCCGGTATCGGCGTCGTAAGCAATTTGAATAACGTCGATAATCGCAGCAGTTGCCGCAAAATTTCCCAAGTTCGTACCGTTGACAATCATGTATTGATTGTCTGAGTAATACAGCGACGCGCCGGGGTTAGGGTGCGTTATTCCATCCAAATTCTGAGTACCAACGCCCACTGCAAAATCGGCGGCCGCGTTAGAACCGGAACAAGAAAACTCGGCATACCATTTACCGGTCTTCGGCAGCAATTGCGTACTGCCTGTCCGGTATGCACCTGTCGCAGCAAGGTTGCCTTGTGTGCGTGTTCCTGTGCCTTGCAACGGATTCAATGTCGGGTAGTTTCCGCGACCGTTTGCACCGTCGTCGTAGTTAGTCGGCGTATCTGCAAGACTGTCGTTGTTGATTCCAGCAGTCACCGAAATGCTGACAGGCGTCCAATCGTTGTTGTTACCGCTTTTGTCTTTGCCGATAGTTGCGGAAGTCGCGCCACTATTGTCTTCGAATGATTCATAGAACCCATTGTTGCCATAAGTTCCGGCGTAACGTTTGGGATTCCACACGCCTGTAGCAGGATCAGTTTCACCGAAAGACGACGGCGACAAGCCTTGCCCGTCAACAAACACGACTTCTGAAATCAGGCCATCGTAGTAATTTGCGGAACTATTTTGTCCGATCAAATGCAAAAGAGCCGAATTCAGAATAGGGAATGCCGTGGTTCCCGAACCAACAATATTGTTGTTGGCGAAAAGCGTAACCGCAGTGCCGATGGCGCGCAACACGATATGCATCTGCGCACTAGGATCGCGAAACAGAGCCGCTGTCGTGATGTTCAACGACCCGCCGACGTATACGCCGAGCGCATCGGTAGACAAAAACAAAAGGCCGTCGAAATTGGTAGTCGTTGCACCGAATAGTGTCTGCACTCGACCCAGTTCGCCGCGCTTGACCCACATCGAAAGAGTAAAAGTGTTTTGCGTCGTCGGTGCGCCGAAAGTTCGGCTTAGATAAGCCGTGGCCGCAGAACGAAGACGCAACGAACGCGAAACACGATATTGCGAACTGCTGCCGAGAAGCGCCGCATTTGGCGAGCCAGGTACATTCATTTGACGTCAGCCTGAGAGATGATCACGATCTCCGTGGCGGAGAGAACGTAGTACGCCAATAGCGTCCGACCTGTAGTGGCCGTCGGCGTCAATACAGGGACATTGCCATACTGGAATTTATAGTACGAGGCAAAGGCCAAGGTCCGAGCACCTGTCGAATCCTGCTTGATGTCGATTACACCTGACTGTCCGATCTTCACGTTGGTCGGGTTGCCCAGGATCCGGTTGCCACCGATCGCCAAGGTGAAATTGTTTGCTGCATCGAGGTCGACGGCGATCGTAGCTGCATCTACCAGAGCCACAGGTGTGCCGGCCTGCCCTTTTGAGTAACTGTTCACCGCATTGCTGAAGACCGCCGCAGCATTGAATGCGGCTACCTTAACTCCGATCTCCAAGCCAAGGCTGACGCGTGCGCCTGCGGCATCCTGAGCGCCCGTGCCGCCGAGCGAAACTGGCAACGAATAGGTCACTGGGGCATCGCCCATCGCAACTACATTACCGCCCACCTTGTAGCTAATTACTGGAATCAAATCTGTCATTTTTTACACCGTAAGTGGAATATTGGATGAATCGCCATTTGCGAGCCGAAAGGGAAGTTTCCGGTCGCTGGTCAGCGCAATGGCGCTACCCGCCCCGTTCGAAAGAAAGAAGGGGAATGTTCCGGCAGCTCCGCCTGCCTGCTTGTACGACGCCGAGGCGACGTCCCATCGAAATAAAAGGTTCGTGTCATTGGCCAGGTAGAGTCGGTCGACCACGCCGACCAATGGGAATGCTGCAATCGATGCGTACGCTGGTGTGTCTGTTGGAACGAGCACGTTTCCGTCGCCGTCCGGAGCGTGGCCATTGACGGACACCACGGCGCCGAGGCCGTCCAGCCCCTTGCTTAGAAACAATTGCCAATTGACAGGATCGGTTGACGGCCGGTCAGGCGTCATGCCGGTGATAAGCCGGACGTACTGTGATCCGGCATCCAGAGCGGTGTCGTTCTTCTCGTATGCGGTTAAAGCGCTCCACGGTCCGCGGGGGACGACGCCTGCGGGGCCGATCTCTCCGCGCGCAACGAAAATTTCCCAGTTGTCAGGGTCATCAGGCGGCATTCCAGCCGATACCCCGACCGTCAGCCGGCGAAACACGGATCCGTCCTTCGTCGCCAGGTCGTTGCGCTCATAGGAACTGGCCGGGTTCCACGGACCCGTTGGGTTCACGCCTGCGATGTTCTTATGGTGCCAGCCGCCCGTAACGCCGGTGTACACGTAGATGCTGGTACCAACGAGATAGGCATCGCCAACTCCGGGTGCCAGCGGCAGATCGGCGACATCGTTGAGCACGTCCTTAAGCTCGATGCCGGTCCCTACAAGATCGCCGTTCTCGTAAGCATCGCGGAAGGCGCCGAAGGTGTTGAGCAAGGTCGTTGCAGCTTGAAGCAACTCGGGGATTTCGCCTTGTGTCTGCCAAACCCCGAACGCCTGATCCACTGCATCAGCGCCGCGGTAGACCGACGCTAGTGTGATCTGCGTCGCGCTTTGAATTGACTCGACTTCATAGATCGCGAAGTCTGGTCCCAGCAATCCAAAGCCGGCCTTCACGTTTCCGATGAATTGCGTGCCTGTCCCGGTAACTATCTTGCTGCCGCTCTGGACGCTGATCTTCCCTACCTTGTACCAGGTCATATTTCTTTCCAAAAAAAAGCCGCTCGTCGGCGGCTTGGTTCATTGCATCAATAGTTCGTCACGTCCAATAGCAGTCCGCCAAACTGGCGCACACCAAACGGAAAGCTTTGATCATCGACGGCCGCTGAGTTAGCGAATGCCTGGTTCACGGCACCACCGTCGAAATAACCCTGATAGGAGACGATGGTGTGGATAAAATCGAAGTACGCGGCACCAACAACTCCGCGCCAACACCCCAGACCAAGTCCGCGGCAGTTCGGATTCCCCGGCACCGTGTTTTGTCCGGATGGCCACTTCGTCGTCCCCCAGTTAATCGGAGTCAGCATCGCTCCGATCGCAATACGCTTGCCTGGGAACCCGTACCCATAGGTGAACGGGCTGGTGAGGCCGTTGACGGCGCCATTCGAATGAACAGGCACCAAATCCAGCACATTGCCAACAACCTTCAGATATTTCATCTGCGCGTCGAAAACAAGCTGCTGCGCATCGTTAAACACCTGCATGCCCGACTTACTATCCGCCGGCGTGGCCCGGTCGAAGACAAACCAATCCACCCCAGCTGGACCGTTCGGCGTCCAGATAGTGACGGTCCAGCTATTCCCGGAGTTTGACGTCGCTACCACCGCCGCAGACGTGCCACCGCTGACCGCAAACACCGGGCTCACAGCATTGAAAGACACATACGCGACCGGGATGTTGTAGTAGTACGTCCCGTTCGGGTTCGTGTTGGCGGCCACAGTCTGAAATGCAGAATATACGGTGCCCTTCGCCGTCATCTGCAAGTTGCTATAGGTGCCATCGATCTGAACAACGTTCGTGTCGCTGGTGTAGACCTGTACGCCAGCCGGCATCAATACACTCCGTAGGTAAGCCAGCCGCCAACCGGCTGGACATAAATGGAATTGCCAAGCCAGGTGGTGTACTGCGTCTTCGAGACCCACGAAATAACGGTCCCTGAAACGTAGATCACTGGCACAGCGGGCACAAACTGCCCGACGACACCGCTGATGGTCGAGCTGTCACGCTGAAATGAAGCGAAAGGCTGCCCGGAATCGTAGTTTGGCAATGCGATCGATCCACTCTCGCCGGCATTGATCCGGACCAACCCCAGCACACGGCCGACGCGGTCCGTCAGATCAAAAAGGATGTTTTCTGAATCGTCAAAAACCTGAAGTCCTGCGAACATGCGTCAGTCCCAAATGCCCAGGCGGACCTTCAGCTTGCCGGCAGCATTAAACACCTGAATGTTCCGGTTGTTGATCAGCAGCTTCTCGCCCGAAGACGTAGTGCCGTTCAGCTGAATCTCGCCTGTTTTGAAGTTCAGGCGCAGCACCGGCACGCCGTCCGGATTTTTCGCCACGGACTCCAGCCAATCAACGAACTTGCCGGCGGTGATCGTAGCCATGCCGATGACCGCCTCATTGATGATGGCCACGCCGTTCTGGATGACAAATGGCGAGACGATCTGTCCATTAGCCAAGTTGAGAATGGCAAAGCGATCGGCCAGGGCGTACACACTGGTTTGAATGCCCTCTTCGGTCTGTTCAACGCCAGCACCCAGCCCGGCCATGTAGCGCTTCCCGTCGACCGTGACGCCGGTCTTGACTGACCAGTTCGCGGACACGTTGCCGTCGAGATCGACCAGTGCCTGGCTCACCTCTTCAACGAAGGCGGAGGTGTCGCCCAGGGAAGCCGTCAGCTGCGTGGTCTTCTCAGCAAGTGCTGACGTCTCAGTGGCGCGTACGTGGGACTCTTCGACGATCTGGGCCTGTGCCTGCTCGAACTTCGCCCGCAAAAGCTGGCGAACTCGCGCGTCGGACGAATCTGCGGTGTTCAGCGCGATCAGCTGCGACGCGGCCAATGCATCCTGATCACCTTCTGCAGCGCTTTGACGCGCGATCATCTGATTGACGGTGGCTGCGTCTGGCAACGCGTCGAGGAGGTCGCCCACGTTCTCTATCAGGTCAATCTGGCCGGCCAACTGTTGAGTCAGCTGCTCCTTGCTGATTTGGCCGGACAACGCCCCTAGCAATTCGGTAGCGTCGACGCTCACATGCCCATCCACACCGGCACCGGCCGGATAGAAAGGACCTTCGTTTTCGGATCTATCGACTAGGCGCGCCCAGAAGAAGAAAGACTTGCCCGGCGCCAGGCCCATGAGCAAGTGCGTATTCTGTGGATAGGCGAAATCGCCGAGTTTTATCGCCGAATCACGATCGGGTGTCAGGCTGTACCAGATCTCGGTACGCTGCGTATCCGATGCCCCTTGCGCCGGAAACCCCCAGTTCAGGCCAATGCCGAAAGTGAGAGCAGTGGTCATCAGCGTAGTAACCGATGGCGGCGGTGTCGTCTTGCCGTTCAGTTGCGTTTCGGCGGCATACGTGGCGGCAGACCGTACCTCTAGAGGATTGATCGCCCGTACGCGTGCGTTGTACTTGCCGGCATAGATACCCGGGACGTCGACCGTTAACTGGCCAGTCCGCGGGAGAGAAATCCAATTGCCGTCGTCTTTCTTCCATTCGGCCGCGTACGCAATGGCCGACGCGGCTGCAGGCCAAGAGATCGACATGACGCTTGTTGCGATGCCCTGATCGATAACCTCATAGCTGTCGATCGCGACGCTGGCCGGCGGCGGCTGCACGCTCGGCGGAATAACTGTGGTTGGAGGTGCCTCAATGCGCGTACCGTTGTCGATGTAGGCAAACTTGCCTGGCTCATGTTGAATAGCGGTGATTTCATAGGTCAGATCGCCTTTGTCCTTGACGCTCAAAACCCTGAATGTCTGCGCAACCAGATCAACATTGTCGACTGACCAAATGGATTCTGCCGCTGGCGTAACACTCCAATCCGCGGTAACCGTGACGGTGTCGCCCATCACCGACTCGACAACTCTGGTCTCCGGTACCGCGGTCGGCAAAATGCACGTCAGCTTGTCGCCCGCAGCGATGATCGGCGCCTTGTCTATCGTGACGGTCCGTCCTGCTGCAGAGCGAATGCGCCCGCCGTTGCGGCGGCCAGCACGAGCCGGGTCAACCACTCGAATCACCCGGCCTGGCGAGGACCGTAAAAAATCCAGACCAACCGAGAACGTGATCAGTTCTTTTTCCAGTCGCGAGGTCAGGAGCGCCCAGTCACCATGACGATGAGCTTGCCCCTGGGATGTACATCCAACGGGCGCGAGCTCAATCTGCTGCACGCCGTAACGGCGGATACCTTCCCGGTCGATGACGGCCTCAACCTTTTGGCGTCCGCCGTCTGTGTTGTCATTCCAGCTGACCAGAGCCACCGTGTAACGCTTCGACGCCGGACTCCCGGAGCGAGTAAATTTCCCGCCAATTACATTGCCGCCGGTATATGTCCATGCTGAATCGCTCGGCATATCGGCCGAAACGATGATCTTTCCCCCTGCCCAATAGGCAACACCGTGAAAGATCGCCGCAATGTCCTGAATCAGCTTGTACGCCGGCACCCGCGTCTGGAGATACATGTTGCAGGTGAAGCGCGGCTCCAGGCCTCCCTTGCCGTCCGGCACGAAGTCGTCGCAGTACTGCGCGATACGATATAGCTCGTATTTGTCGACTTGCGCGGCGGTGATGCGGCGCCCGAGTCCAAAAATATCGTTGAGCAGGATCTCGTACAAAATCCAGGCTGGATTGTTGGTGTACGCGATCTTGAAAGTGCCATCCCACGGACCAGAATAGGTACGGGTCTCGGCATCGTAGTTCGTCGGTACCCGAACCAGCTTGCCCCGGATTAGGTAGGAGCGCGTTGGGACGTTTTGAAACTGGGACGCATCCAGCTGCAGTCCGATCAGAGCCGCCATCGGGTAGCGGAACTTTGCGTCGATGATCTCGGTAATTGATACGATGTTCGTGCGGTCTGCAACAGCCGTGCTATTGGCATTTGGCGTAAGCCGGCGCACGCGTATTGACCACCCTATTGAGGCCGGTGGCAATGGAATCCTACGGCTGCGCTCATACGTCTGGCTGGTCTTACCGTCGAATGCCTCTTGCAGCACCTGCACGTAGACGCCGTTGTCCGTCGCGACATCAATCGCGTATTCGACTCGGTAACCGTTGATCCCGCTGGTGGCGTCGGATTTACTTAGCCCTTGAACCGACAGCCGCACGCGCGCGGCGGAAAGCTGCGTATTGGTGATGGATCGAACCCATGGGTCGCTTGACTTGAGCTCGACGCCAATGCCGATTTCGCTCTCGACCGAGGGGAAGCCTGCAATCGGATCTTGGGTCTGCGTTCCAGCACGGAAATCGACGGTGACGCCGCCGAAATTGAGGGTGCCATCCGGGTTCTGCAGCGGTGTGCCGTCGAGAAAGATCGATTGCAACCCATTTTTGAGGCCCCAGATTTCGCCCGTGCTGATCAGATCGAGCGTTCTCGCCTTCGTGATGCTATGCAGGCTATCCGGCGATTCTGTGGCACTCCCGCCGCCATCCCCACCCTTGCCCCCGCCGCCGGCGCCAACAATGTCACGAGGACGCACAGCGACGATCATTGCTGATCCTCCGCGTACATGCCGCCCGAAATGATGACGGATCCAGTGAAGGTCTCGCCGAATGCCACCGGTTCAGGATTACCCTGTGCCTCGACGTTGACAGCCCCGTTCATGTTGTATGACGCGCCGTTGTTCGGGCTGTCTTTTGCTCCAAGGCCTGTCTGCTGGGGCGACAACATTTGCAACACGCCTCCGGCGACCATGGAATAGCCGATCGGCGCCAGTACTTGAAACCCCGGGATGAACGAAACCACGATCAACAACGCGCCGATGACGGTTTGCAGTAGTCCCGCCTGTTTGGATCCCTGCAGGATTGGCGCGATGCGGATGTCTCCTGCACCTGGTGGATGATCGAGGGCAACCTCGCCGACATTTACGGTGCCGTGAAAGCAGGCGTACCGAATCCCACGATCGGCACTGCTGAGCAGCTCTTGCTCGAAGCCGGGCACCATCGCGCACAGCGCGCGCATCGCCTCACGAGTAGAGTTGACGGCAAGACGATGAACGCGGCCGAACCGAGCACCCAACTTGCCGTATAGGCGAATTGTTCGGATTTTTTCCATTGTTCAGGACGTAAAAAAAGCCACCCGAAGGTGGCTTGGTGAAATGGTGCCGGCGGCGCCGGTTCTGGAATTACTCAGGAAGCGCGTTGAATCGCACGATACTTCTTGTCTTGAACAGCCAATCGCCTCCATAGACCGCCCGACTGGAAAGCTGGCCATACATGTGATGCATCATCAATTGCCGTTGCGCGTCCACATAGACGGCAGCATGATTGGGATGGTTTTTCGAACGAATCTGCATAAAAATGACGTCACCAACCTGCAAGTCCGACACACCGTCCGGCACCTCGACAAATCCGGCTTTGCGAAAGTTGTCCATATAAAGGTTAGTCGTGCCGTCATTCCACCAGCCGTCTTTGCGCTCGAAATCTGGCAAGATAATTCCTCGTTCGCGCTTGTACCAGCGGCGAATCAGCGAATAGCAATCGTGCACGCCATGCACGAAAGGCAGGTCCAACAACGGCGCTTCATATCCTGATGGTGCGAAGCTGTGAATCTCCCCTGCGACCACCGCGCCCGCGTCGTCCTTGCTGACATGCACGATGTGCCAGGGTATGCCGCCTTCTTCGCATGCATCCAGATCCGCCGGCGTCGGCAGTGCCGGGACGTTTGGGTGACTGTGCACAACGGAAAGAATCTCGCCCTGGTCTGCCGCCGCGGCGTACTCTTCCTTCGGCAAGCGGAAATGCTCTTCCGGGGTCGCGGCAGCGTTTGAACAAGGGATGTACTTGGTCATGCGGCCCGACTTGATGACCAGGCCGCAGCTTTCCCGCGGGAACTCTTGCACAGCATGCGCACGAATCGCGCGCTCAGTAGATTTATTCATGTTCTCACCAGGGCTGCGGCCGCGTACGAGCCGAAATTGATAACCTCGTATTCGCCAAATCGCTTTTTGCAATCTGAAACCAGTCCCCCGCAATCGTCGAGCGCTGGGTTGTCGGTCGGGTTTCCATCCTTGTCGAACATTGCTGTCCCCGTGTAGCCACAGTATCCGCCGCGGTAGCCGCCGTTCCGGACCCACCAGCACAGGCCGGCCACGATCTGCTTGTCGGGTACCTGCTGGCCGTTCAAATCGAGCGCGTTGCGCAGTTCAAAGGTAATAACCTCGCCGGTTTCGCTGGTTTTTTGCTCGATCTGATAAATATCTTGGGGAAACTCCTCTTCCGGATCGGCGTCCGAATTTCCATCCGCAAAATTGATGGCGTCCAAATACTGCGCCAACGTCGTATGCCGGATCACCTTGGCATTAGCCAGGTCGTCAAGATAGATGCAGAGGGCCGAAATCACCCCCACGACCGGGTTGCCGTCGGCGTCTTGTCCGATGTTCCCGACCGAGAGACTTGGAGCCGGTTGCTGCCCGTCGCTGGTGATCTCGAAGTCTTCAGCATTGATCGCCCAGGGCACGTATTCATTGCCTTGCCACCAGATGGAACCTTGCTGGGCATAGCCGTGAAATCGCATCAGGTCGCCACCGATATCGGTCGCGTCCAATTCGAACAGATGCACGCGGCCGCCCGGCTCCAATTTCTGGATATCGGCAAGGATCTTGTTCATGGCTTGAAGTCCTGATCGAAAGTCACACTCAGCGAATGGACGTCACCACCCTTGTGCCCTTGCGTGTACTTTCCCTTGAAGAGCGCCTGCCCCTCAAGCGGCGGCGTCCAGTAGAACGACCGTGCGCCGGCGTGCCGGTCGATGAAGTCTTTGATGGCCTTGATGTAAGCCGCTTGGCCGGTGAACGTCATCGTCCAGGAAGTCCGTTTGTTGTTGATTCCGTTCGGCGCGGTCTGGGTGTATCCGTCGGCAAAATTGGCTTTCAGGACGTCGAACGTCGGCGTTCCACTCACCCCCGCCGGCGTCGCCCAGGCAAACGTTTCAATCGCCATTACGCGTACCCCATCGATGCCTTGGAGAGCGCGCCGCCGTCTTTCTGAGCGCGGGATAGTTTCTTGTTGATCCGTTGGTCGACAAAGTCGGCCAAGTCACGCCCGAACTGTTGGTAGTCGTCCGGAGCGCTGACATTGCTGGAACCGTCGGTGTTCACTTGGACGCTGACCTGAATTGGCGCCGGGGCGGAAGTATTGTTTCCGCCAATGGCGCGCACGCCCAGATTGCCGTCGGCGGACCTGGTCAACGGCATGATCGCTTCAGGCCCAGCTTCACCAGCTACACCGGCGCCCTTTGCGAAGGCGAAGAATGTAGGCTTGTTCAAAATGGAATTGGAGTACTCGCTGAGGCTTGGCGAGGAATAGACGTCGCCCTTGGCGTTCATCTTCAAACCCAAGCCGCCGCCGGCCTGTTGCTGAAAATAGTTCGCGGTGCTGCCTGCAGATGATTCCGCACCCGTGGCTGCCGCGCCGCTGCCGCCACCAAAATAAGAGCCGAGTGCGCCCACAGCAAAATTGAACAGCCCAGAAATGGCAGCGCGCGCCTGCATGCGGGCGATATCTGCGATTACGGCCTTGGCCAGGTCGCTGAAAGACAGCTTCCCGGTGGTGGCAAATGTGGCAAACGCATCTTCCATTCCGCGCGCGGCCGTGCCGAACACAGTTTCAATCTGCGAGGCGACGTTCGCGGCAGCCGCGCCATAGTTCTGGACGAACCGTGTGGCGCCGTTCCAGCCGTTTTCCTGCACCTTTTTGAGACTGTCTGAATACTGGCGCTCTTGATCCAGTCGTTGCTCGAGATTGTCACGCAACGCAGCCATTTCCTGCTGATACTGCCCTTCGTCGATCCCTCCGTGTGCAACGCCTTTCTCCCGCGACTTACGCAGTGCGTCCGCCGCTCGATCAAACTCCTGCTGCACCTGGTTCAGTCGGGTCAGTTCTTCGCGTGCCGCATCACCGAGTCCAGCGCCCGCGATCAGGTTGTTGATCGCCTCCTGGCGTGTTCGATACGACGCGTTCAGCGACTCAACATACGCGGCAACATCCCGTCGGCTCTTCTCGTGCAACGACTTCAGGTCGTTTACATACTTTTCTTCATTCGCCAGGTCTTCATCGCGGATTTTCTTCTGGAGATTCTTTGCCTCTTCCAGCCCGGTTGCATTCTTCTTCTTGCTGGCGACCTCTTCCTGTTGCTTTGCTAGGGCCATTTCATTGGTCAGTGCGGCTCTACGCGCTTCGTAGTCTGCCTTCAGATAACCTTCTGTATCCAACAAGCCAATGTCATATTGCGACTTGTTGCCTTGAATCGACAGTTTCAGGGCGCGCTCTTGCTCCTGGTATGCGCCCTGAATCGCCTTGATTTGTGCGTTCAATCCATTGTCGTTGCCACGCTGCGCGGCCTTCGGCTTGTACTTTTCTTCGATATCCTTGCGCAGCTGATCGTACAAGCCACCACCGGTTGGTGCACCTGTCTCGCTAAAATACACATCGTCCAGGCGCTCGTTTCGCAGACCTGTTCGATTTGCATCGCGCATCATGCTGGTGAAACGCTCCGACAGCTTGAGAAGCTCAGTTCGCTTTCGGATGTTCTTATCGATCGACTCGCTCTGCTGATCAATAGCCCGTCCTGCAGCAATTGATGCCTCCGACGATTCAGCATCGTCACGTTGTCGCTTTGCGGATATATCTGCCGCTTGTGCCTGGGCCTGCAGCGCAGATATCTCAGCGCGTTTCATTGCAATTTCTTTTGCCGCGCGACTGTCTGACGGAACATTCCCAGCGGTCTGGATCATGCTGGTGAGCTGATTCTGCGCCACAGCAATTTGCTCAGAGAACGACTTGGTACGGCCGATTCCCATCACCGTGTCCCAGAACGAGGCTGCTTCCTGTTTAGCGCCCTTCCACGCCCGCTCAATGATGCCGATGCTGGCCCGGATCTCGCCAGCTCGCTTCTCAAGGGCATCAGCGTATGTGCGCTCGGCGAGCTCAGCTGCAGCGTGCGTGTCACCTTGACGCTCCAGTGCCGCAATCTGGTCATACACCGCCTGCGTGAGGTAGTGGTATTGCTCGTTCAGTTTCACACTTGCGTCAACAGGACTTTTCCCAAGATCTTCGAAGTCCTTGATGGTGTCTCGAACAGCCTCGCCTGTAACATCATTCATGGCAACCGCAGCTGAGGAGATATACGAAATCTGCTCGCTGCTGAATCGACCAGCAGATGCCAAATCAGCAACAGATTCTTTTGCGGCACTGAGGCTGCCACCCATTGAGGTGGCTTGGACTGCAATAGCGTGCAACCCCTCCGCTGTCGTGCCGGCGTAGTTCCCGGCCAGAATCAGCGAAGCGTTGAAGCGCTCCTGCTCGTCGTGGCCTTGCAAGTAGGCTACCGCCAGCGAACCCAACGCTGCGGTAAAAGCAGCAATCGACAGTGCCGCTGGAGAGAGCAAAGTAGTCATCAGCCCCGACCGCTCAGCGAAGATCGAGAAGGAACGGCCGGCCGCGCCCAAGTCGCCCCGCGCCAGTTCCCGGCCGATGACAGCCAATTCACGCCGCGCACCGCCGGTCTCAAGGCTGAAACCATGCATTGCCTTCTCGCCGGCTTCGATTTGCTGAATGAACGGCGCCGCATCGCCGCTGACACCGAGCTGCGCTGCACGATACTCCAACAACTGCGTCGCCGACATGCCTGCCGTGGCAGCTTGCTCTTTCAGTTTCGCGATGAATTGATCAGCGGCAGCAGTGGCTTGCGCGCTGGATTTGACCAGGCTGAGTTCTGTGGTGTCCAGCTGCTTCAGGGCCGTGGCGTACTGCCCCGCTGACAGGCGGCCTTGCCCCCAGAGTGAGACGAGCTTATCGGTCTGCGCCTGCAATTCCTTTTGGCCTGATGCCCCGCGACCAATCGATGCCAGTGCCGCGTTCACCTCATTTACGAGATCGGCGGTTTCCTGCAGGCTTTTGTTCTGAGCCGCAAAGTTGATGGACGAGCCGGTCGACGTGCCCCGGTTGAGTTCGCGCTCCGCGGTCGCGGCCGCCAGCGACGCCGCCTGCTGCGCTTTCAAGGCTGCCGTCTTTTCCAACGAGGCCGCGACCATGGTGCGAATCCGGTCAGTTGCGCCGGCTTCGCTTTCGGCGACCGTGGCCATGGCTGCTGCGGCTGCGTCGGATGCGCCAGCGGATCCTCGTTGCGCTGCCTCGAGTTCGCGCCACTTGGCGAGCAGGGGCGCCGCGGAGTCGGAGACGCCCAACTGGGCTGCCTTCAACTCGATTGAGGCGACCTTGCCACCCTGAATGGCCGCCACCTGGCGCTGCAACCCGTCGATGAACCGCTGTTGCGCCGCGGTCATCTGCTGCGTGCTCTCCGTGGCAACGTCTGACACGGTAGTGAGTGCTGCAGCCGCCTTGGACGAGGACTGGGTGGCATCGGAAGCGAACTGCGCGACCGCCTGCGCCTGATCGACCATGTCGGCACGGAACTGTTCCTTGTCCGTTTCGACCGCGATCGTGACGCTACCGATCAGATTGCCTTCGCTCATCGTGTTTCACCCATAAAAAATGCCGCACAAGGCGGCATATCAGTCATCACTCATCATCCGCATTGCCTCGGATTCCATGAATCGGACATCCGAAAAAATGCGCGTCCACTTTTTCTTGGGCACGTTCAAAAATTGCAGCACCGTCGGCAGTACTTGGTAGTCCAACCCTGTCGCGCCGCCAAATCCCATACGCCACTGGGTACACATCGCTTCAAAAACCTTCACCGACTCGAAGTTATCGGGGAAGACGTCGACCGACCTCTTCTGGGCCTGATAGTCCTTTTGAGTAAGGCCGATCGCCGCGAGCTTTTCTGCGCTGGGCATCCGTTCGTACAGGAATTGCACGACGGCTGTCAGTTTCCCAGCAGTGCCTTGTGGTGTTCGTCAAAAAACGCCTTGAACAGCAGCGTGTCCAGGCCGGCGTAGTTCGTCAGCAGGTTCTCCAGCACCTCCCGGCTGAAGTCCGCATCGACGCCTTGCCAGCCTTCAATGATTCCCATCAGCGCATCGATCTTGGGTTGATCGTTCATCGCCTTCAAGAAAGCATCGCGTGCGGTCGTGTTCATGTATTTGAACGTGACCGTCAGCTTCTCGGCCTTCTTCTCGCCGGGTACCGGCACGTTGACTACCGCGTCGAACTTGGGATTTGGGGTAATTTTGAGCATGGACTTGCCTTAGTCGAAATAGCGGGTGAATTCAGCGGACAGCGCCTGGCTGGCCTTCGTCGCCATGACGCTGCCTTTAGCCAGAGACGGGCTGGAGTTGAAGGAAACGATACCGTTGTAATACAGGTTCGATCCGTTCGGAAGCTCCAGGCGAATGATGCGTGGCAAGCGGGCCTTGTCGGCCTTGGCCAGAACTTTGTTGTGCGGCTTGGTCGGATCGTCAGCGATCGAGATCGCGAGGGTGGTCGGGCTTTTGCTGGTCGGCAGTTGACGTTGCTTCTTGTCGTCCAGGAATTCAATGTTGGCGTAGTTTTGGTCGCCACCAGACACTTCGAACGAAACCACTTGAGGAATGGGAGTCCACTCCGAGACACGTTGCATGGTGCCGGCGCCGGCACCGGCTGGGAAGTCTTTGAGGTCAGTGGTATCAATCTCTTCGAGGGTAATAGCGCCGGCATTAACCGCTTTCAGTCGGGCGACGCGTTGATCAAGGTCGAGCCAACCCGACGTAACGACGACGATGTCGGCTGCGGCGAAATCGTTGACGGCCGGCACGGTGGCGATCGCTTCTTCGGCATTGCTGACTGCTGACATTGCGACGATGGCATCGTAAAGGGACGCGATGGAAACCTTGGAACCATCGGGAAGTGCATAAGACATAGTGGCCTCTCAAAAGAAAAAGCCCGCTCAGGGCGGGCTGTGTTGAACTGCTGAAAAAGACGGCTAAGCGGCTGTCAAAATGGTGAAATCACAATGGCGGCCAAACGTTTGGACCGTCTCTTCGTAGGTGCTGAACGGCGCGCCGACAGGTGTAGCCTTGAGCACGCTAAGCGCCTCTCTCACGGCGGTCATCAGCGAGTTAGCTTCCGGCCGGGTCTGCGCGAAAATATTGATCTGAAGCCGGACAAAATCTGAACCGGAAGGCCCCTCCAAGAACTGCAGCGGCGCGCCGCCGACCTGCTGAATCGTCAAATATGGCAGAACAGTTTCGGCCGGTGCCGCATCGAAAAACGTGCGTTCGCCGACCAATGGATCGAGCAGATCCATGACTTCCTTTTCGATCATCGGGAAAGCTCCTTGATTGCCTTGCTGGTGTTCTCAGCCAGCTTTTCCTGCATGACGCGCAGTACTTCTTCTTTCTTCGCCTCGTAGGCTGGCCGGATGAATGGGTGCGCAGCGACAAAAATCGCCTTCGCGTTGGCGCGGTGCGCCTTCCAGGTGGTCCCTTTTACTTTCGGCGGCACATACCAGTGCCCGTATTCCACCCAGACCCCGTAATACGCGCCGTCGCTGGTCTTCCGGCCTTTGCGCCACGATATGTAGTAGACGTGGCGATCGTCACTGGAGAGCTCGTCCACGTGCTTCTGGTAGATGTTTTCCTGCAAAATTCCTTTGTCGCGCGGCGCGCGCGCGATCACTTCTTCTTTCATCACTGTGGCGCCGGTGTTGGCTGCTGAACGGATAGGATCTGTCAGCTTGTCGGCCAGGCTCAATAACTTGGCAATGGCTTCGTCCTGTCCCGTTACGGACGATTTAGCCATTCGTCAAACCCGAGGAACACATCAGCTGCAGTTCACGCTTCGTGCCCTTACGGTCAAGCACCGATTCGACCTTATAGACGGTGCTCCCGAGGACCAAGCGCATATGCGGCACGATATCCTTCCGGTACCGCAAACGGAATCGGGTTGTAACCTCGCTCTGGGCAGCCTGTGCGGCGAACAACTCGCGTCCGCTTAAATCTTCCTTCTTCGCCCAGACTTTCGCGACCTCCGTCCAGTCCGTCCGCACGTTGCCGTACTCATCTTTGCCTGTCGGCTTGATTTGCACCGACACCTGGTGCCGTAGCTCGCCGGCGCGCATCAAACGCCCATTTCCACCCGGTACGGGCGCATAAGTTGGAGTGCCGAGGCGTTTGCATACAGCAGTGCATCCGTCGATGCCTCCCGGTTTTCCCACAGGTCTCCCAGGAACAGTAGAACAGCCGCCTTCAGTGAAAACGGAATCCCGGGATCTTCCGGCTGCTCCGGCGCGGCCATGTTTCGCATCAGCGGCGCCCCGATGTACTGTTCGACGCGGTCGATTGCTGCACTCATGAACAGCTCGATCATCGGATCAGTGTCGTCGGAGTCCAGGCGAAGATGTGCCCTCGCCTGGACCAGGCCGAAGTCGTCGGTCAAGGGAGTCGCCATTACTTGTTGCGTGGAGCCGGCGCTTGCTTATTGTCCGGTTTGGCGGCTTTTTTCAAGTCATCCGCACCTGGATTTTCAGCGTCATCGCCGACGGCTACAACCAGACCGTTTGCCTTAAGGTCGGCAAAACGGAGGCGCGAAACCGGGAAGGCATCGCTTTCCGGGGTCTTGAATCCTTCTTCGCCTTCGAACGTTTTGACGGCCTTGACCACCACCTCGTCCGCCGCTGCTGCTTTATCTTCGTTGCTCATCGGAGCGCTCCTGAATGTGAAAGGGCCACCTCGCGGCAGCCCCTTGGGTTAGAACAAACTGTGATAGATCGAACGCCGGCTTAGCTGCCCGACGGCACCACCTGGCCGGTGACAAAGGCTTCCGGACGATACACGGCCAACGCCAGGCGCTCTTCCGCCCGGATCGTCACCATGTTCTTCACGAAGTCGTCTTCGTTTTCGGTCGAAACCAGAACTTCGATTTCCATGCGATCGTAGATCTGCGCAGCCAGATTGAACGCACCAGTCAGGAAGGTGTTCTGAGCAATCGCCTGTGTTTCAGCGACCGGAAGGCCCCACAGGCGGGCGATACCGCCGTTGACAGGCTGAGCGATGATGTAGCGGCCTTCGCTATCTTTGGTCAGCTCAATGCCGGCCCAATCAATAGGGTTCAGGACGAAGCCCGACGCAGGATACTCCGCCAGCACAGCCTGCAGAATTGCCAGGCGCAAGCGATCGATCGGGGTGGCGCCAGCGATGGTGATTGCAGCGGCGAATGCCGATGCCTGCGGCAAGATCCCCAGGATGTTCGCACCGGTGCCGTCCCCGCTCAGCAGTTGCTGCTCTTCCTTGAAGCGCAGGCCGTATTGGGCACGACCATCGATATAGCTGGCCAGGCCTTTGGCATCGTCAAGCAACTGACGCGAGGCCTTGAAATAGTGGGCAATCGTGCGCACCGGCGCATTCTTCAGATCGAACGTGATGTTGGACTTTGGCTTTGCAGCACCTTCAGCAACCATGCCGGCGTTGTTGGTGTAGCCCGTTTCGCGGACGAATTCGACAGCGCTGGCACCAGTTTCGCCCGGCATCAGCAGATCACGGATTGTCATCGTGCGCATCGGCGGGGCGATGATGCCGGCAACGCGATCTGCAATGGTCAGCGAGTTGCTTGGGCTGACACCGGCGCCAACGGTTGCCGTCACGTTCAGCAGGTCCTTGCGTTCCATGCCGACGCGGATGCTCTTACGGGCGGAACTGTCCATACCCTTGAAGGATTCGCTTTCGACCACGCGTTGGCCCATCGTTTTGTGCTCTTGTCCTTCGTCGCCACCGGGACGGCGGACTTGCTTCTGCTCGACTTCGGTCAGACGCGCCTTCAGCTCGTTCATTTCGGTCAACGCCTTGTCGGTGTTGTCCTTCAGTTCCTGACTGAGTTGCTGGCCGCTGGACATCTTCTGAGCGATGTCTTCGCCGAAATTCTTCACCTGGTCCATCACCTGGGTCAACTTCTTACCCAATTCGACGATATCTTCGCCACCTTCGCCGCCTGCCGATTTTCGACCGTATTCGTTTGCATTCTTTTGCATCATATTTCCTTAAAGTTTGGGGAGAGTGAAACCGTCGAGCATCTGAGACATGTGCTGCACGGTTGCTTTGCGTTCGCTGTCGCCCTCGGACTCACTCCGGAGCAGATGCTTCAGGCCGCGGTTAGCGACTACAGCAGCCTGAGTTTTTGAGAAGCCGGCCTCGCGCAGGAACTTCTCGAAATCGGGGAGAGATGGCAGATCGCCATGGGCGAGACGTGCTTTGATTGCGTCAATGCGCGCATCGTCGTTTGCAGGAGTTGTCACGATCGAGATTTCGACAAGATCCAGCTTCTTCAGCGTGCGGATGCCGGTTTTTTCGTCGTAGCTGGATTCGCGCACGTAGTAGCCGATCGACAGGCCAGTGACCGCACCGGACTTCATGCCTCGGGAGGCAATCTTTGCGTACGGTGCGTCCTCGAGCCAGAGCAAGCCCTCGCCAAACAGACCGTGATCGTCCTCTTTCAGCGTCGAGATGTCCCAGTTGCCAATCGGCTCGCCGGTCCGGTGCTGCCACAGGACGGGGAATGTACGGCCAGCATCCTTTGTTGCCTGGATGCTCTCGATGAACGCGCCCGGCGCGACGACCTCGTTGTAGCTGTCCACAGTCCCGAAAACGGAGCCGTAGCCAGAAAAAAGGCCGTCCTCTTGGACGGCCTTCACTTTGTAGTCAAACGAGCGAACCTGCATGCCGCCGTTGTTATGTTTCATCTGTTTCTCCAGTTTTGTTCAAACCCAGCCAGTCCAGCACGGCGGACTTGGCCGCTCCTGCTGTTGAAGTAATCTTTCCAAGCATATTTAGCGGAACCAGATTGCTTTGGACAGTCAACTCGTCGCCGCCAGCCATAGGTGGACGGTTGTCGTACGCACGTCCTTCGTTCCGTGTCATCAGCCCGTTCTGTGTCATCTTGGCCAGGTAGTCAGCACGCGCTGCGCTATCAGCTCGCAATAGGCCTTCAATCGAGAACTCGGCGAAATACTTGGCGCGTTCTTCCGGCAACAGCACTGACTTTCGAATTGCCTGCTCTACTCGAGTCAGCCAGGGACGAAGGGAAAACGTCAGGAATCCGATCATCTGCTGCTCAATGCCGGTGCCCCAATTTGTGGAATTTGCAGCGTGCCCGACCATAAAGGGCGGCACGCGGAACCAGCGGCACATCTCCTCGACGTTGAAATTGCGGCTTTCCAGCATCTGGGAGTCGCCTGGATTCATGCTCAACTGGTTGTACTTGGTATCGTTTTCCAACACCATGACGCTGCCAGCATCGACGCCGCCAGCGGAAAATCGACTGACACTTGAGCGCAGATCGTCGCGCTGCTCTTTCTTCAGCGCGCCAGCGACTTGCAGGAATCCAGCCGCACGCATGCCGGTGGTGAACACCTTCGCGCTGGCTTCATCGGTAGCGATCGCGGCGCCGAAGACGTTGGCGCCATATGACATCGGGGTCAGCCCATTGACGCCGTCCAGGCTGAATGCCGGAATATTCACCATGTCGGTCTCGAGGACGATGCGAGTCGTTCCATCCAGGTCCCGGTATTTGTATTCCATTGATCCATCGGTCAGGCGGCGCTTGGACATTCGCGCGGGATTCAGAAAATTCAACGCGACCAGCCGCTTGCCGCTGCGGGCCTTTTCAACGTATGCATTACCCCATAACAGCATGCTTGCAATGATCGCCTCCCAAAACTGCACAGCGGTCATATCGGCGTTGGGCTGACTGTGCAGCAGGTCATACACCGGGTGCTCTGTCGCTGAACGCCGGGAACCGTCCGGCATGCGTTCGTAAAACCCGATCGGCAACGTTGCGATCGTCTCCGAAATCAAGCGCACACATGCCCAGACCGTCGCAAGCTGTAGCGCCGAGTTGACGGTGACGCGCTTGCCAGTGAACGAATGCTCGGCCCATGCCGACCAGAACGAACCATCGGTCATCGAAATGGGCACACCCAGCCACTTCAGCAGGGACGACTTTAGAAAGCCTGGTGGGTTGGTTTTGGTTTCGCTCATTTCGATCCTGTTATGCAACGATGACATCACTAGCCCATCCCTCGTCAGGACCGGTCTCGTCGACCATCGCGCGCGCGAGTGCCATGATCGCGGCGACAACGCCGTCGATTTTGTTTTCGCGCTTTTCTTTGCGGGGATAGATGTTGTCTTTTGCGTCGATCTTCGCCACGACGTTGGACATCATCCAGGTCAGTACTGGGTTGCCGTCGTGATGCAGGCGCCCGGCCTTGACTGCGCTCTCCAACTCTTTCATGGGTAGCGACATGTTTTGCACTGTTTGCCGGAATTCGACTGTTACGGCACCTTCCTTCATCAACTCTTGCGCCAGCTGCGCTGCGCGCCACGGGTCGTACACCACCTCGTCCGGTGCGTAAGCGTCCATATCGGCAAGGACGAAGTCGCGCACGATTTCGAAATCGATCTCAGCGCCTTCGTGCTGGTCAAGAAAGCCTTCAATCACCCATTTCGTATAGGCGTTTTTGAACCGTACGCTCTCCTCAATAGCCGCTTCGGGCAGGGCATAGCGTCCGAACAGGTAGTAGTGCTGCTTGCCGTCGATCATCTTGGTGAAGCAATCGACGTCTGCGCACACGTCTGAGCGTGATGCCAGGTCGAGCGCCTTGACGTTCTTGCAGCCCTTGAATTGCTCGCGGCGCAAGGTCAAGTCCGCACATTTGCCCCACTCGATCATGTTCATCCAGGCGGTCTTGGCCGAGCACCAGATATTCAGGTGCTTCGTCTTGAACCGCGTTTGCTTGGCCGCGCTCTGCACCGCCTGGCGCTGCTGGCTCAGTAAAAATTCTTCGTCGACCGAGATGCCCATGTTCGGATTTGCCTTACGCAGGGCCTTGGGATCGTCCCAGTCGTCCGAATCGTCGACGGTGTAAATGATGGCGAAGAGCTCGTCCTGCTCCAGCGCTCCTTCGAGTACGCGCTTAGCGTCACTCTCCTGTTCATAGCAGGGGCCAGCGATGTTGTAGCCGGCCGTCGTGATCTCAACCAGCAGCGGCTGGTCGCGCGCGCCCATACCGGTTTCCATCGTATCGACCAGGTCGGACGTGTCGTGCTCGTGGTATTCGTCGACGATCGCGCACGATGGCGAGGCACCATCGCCTGGCTTGCCGATGACAGGCTCGAATTTAGAGCCATCCGATGGCGTGAGCAGCATCTTCGCCCAGACCTCGGCGCCAAGTGCATCGGCAAGATCGGGCGTCCGCTGCACCATCTGTTTTGCCGGCCGGAAGACCTCCCAGGCTTGCTTCTCTGTCGTGGCGCCGGAATACACCTCGGCTCCGAACTCGCCATCGCAGGCGAACATGTATAAGCCGATACCGGCCGCGATGATCGATTTGCCGTTCTTACGCGGCACAGCGATGTACGCTTTCCGGTAGCGCCGGCGCCCTGTTTTTCTGTTCTTCCATCCGAAAATCGAACAGAAAATGAACATCTGCCAAGGTTGCAGAACGATCAGTTCCTGCGTTTTTGCCCACTTCCCCTTGGTATGGGGCAGCAGCTCAACAAATCTGCACGCCTTCTCGGCCGTTTCAACATCAAAAACGTATTTCGACGTCTTGCGTTCGGCCTTCTTCAGGCCATCAAGATGCCGCTGACATGCCAGGCGAACCCATTTGCAGGCCACAACCTTCCCCGCAACGACCTCTCGGGCGTAGCGGTTCGCTGCGGTTACATGTGGATTCGCCATTGATCACGCTTTGCTGCCTTTCTTGACCAAGCTTGCGAAAGGGTTTTCTTTTTTCTGTTTCGGCGCGCCAACCTTGGAGCGATCCGCCGGCGTCATGCCGAACTTACCCATCAGGGTTTCGCACCTGGTCAGCACGGCGGCCGGCACCATCCAATGTACCTCCCGGATCTGCGCGATCATGCACGCCAACATCTCAAGCGCGAGCCGATCGGACTTGCCGACCACGCCCGGAGCCGTCAATTGCAGCACCTCGACCCAGACAGCCTTCTCCGCGGCGGTGAGGTGCTCGGGCGGGTCGCCTACATCCCCGCCAGCATCAGGCTCGTTCTCACGCTCCTTGCCGCGTTTAGGGTTCTTGGCGAAGGCGCCGCGCATGTCCAGTACATTGGTCGGTGTTCTAGGTCTGCCCATGGCGCCGGTCCTGAAATTTCATTTTGTGGAAATAAAAATTGTTCGAAGCGTACGGTCAGGGCCTGAATCGTCCCTAGACTTTTGACTCCCCCTCCCCCTGGTCGCGGTCTGTCGATGCCTCGCCGACGCGTTCAGCGGGCGCTGGAGCGTCGCTGCAGTGTGAGCTTGCGTGATCCCAGAAGCCGCAGTGTTCGCATTGCTCAATGCGACTGCCGCGCTCGATCACCCTTCCATTGACCGTCCGCCGAGGTCCGTACCATCTGCCCATGCAACTCAGCGGCGCATCTGCCGCGCCGCCCTTTCCCTGATCGTCTTTGCCTTATGGCAATCACTACACTTCAACTCAAGGTTGTCGTCGTCGTCAGTGCCGCCGTCAACCTTCTCGATGATGTGGTCCACCTCAGAACCGATGTTCACCCGGCCGCCGCGAAGGCAGTGCTGGCACAGGCCCTTGTCCCGGTGCTTGATGCGAACGACCTTCTTCTGCCATTCGTATCCATAGCCTCGCTTGGTCGTGCTCTCAGTGCTGGTCCGCCGCCACCCGACAGCGTCGGCCGCGTGCGCCGCACAGAAGCCCGGCGCGTCGACGAGCTTCTGGCAGCCAGGGTGGCGGCAGATTGTCTTCGGCCTTGGGGCCATGAGGATTCCTAAATGAATGCCCTATGTAAGCCGTCAGCAGCACGTGCGCGCTTAACCAGGCCTCGCCAGCACTCCCACAGGGCAACTGCTTGCGCCTCACGGCGCGAATAAAAAAGCCCGCGACCGGAGACCGATAGCGGGCAAACCCATCACCACGATGGAGGAGACAACCGTTTAAACGTAATCAAAATAGATTACAAATCTCTTGCGCATGTAATCATTTTTGATTACACTGTACTCACTGAATCGAAAAACGAATGGAGGTGCAGTGAAGCAAAAAGAGTTTGTCCGGTGGCTTGCAGAACAAGGCGCTACCTTCAAGGATGGAAGCAATCACCTGAAGGTCTACTTGAACGGCAAGCAAACAGTGATACCGAGACATGCCGGAGAATTGAAAACAGGCACTGTCAACGCTATCAAAAAGCAACTCAACCTAAAGTGAGAGAAGCCCCGAAAGGGGCTGCTCCCGCAACACTGCACCACCGCTACCTTGAAAGGGGCACACATGCAATATCCAGCTACATTTACGCCTGATACCGAAGACGGCGGGTTTGTTATTACTTTCCGCGATATTCCTGAAGCGATCAGCCAGGCTGAAACCGTGGACGAAGCGCTTGCGATGGCTGCCGACGCACTTCTGTCGGCGATGGACTTCTATTTCGAAGATAGCCGTCCTGTTCCACTTCCATCCAAGGCGAAGCGGGGCGAACACTTGATCGCCCTGTCAGCCAGCGTGTCCAGCAAAGTCCTGTTGCTCAACGAAATGCTGTCGCAGCAAGTCGCACCTAGCGAACTGGCCCGACGTCTCGATACAACGCGGCAGGAAGTGAATCGCTTGATTGACCTAAGCCACGCAACCAAGATCGACCGCATCGAGGAAGCCCTCGGCGTTCTCGGCAAACATCTGGAGTTGAGCGTTGCTTAAACACCTTCGCGACAGCATCTGCGCCAAGCGGTGGCCCGCGTATATCGAGGTCCCGCTTGTCTCCGTGGTTTACCTGGTTGCGTTTGGCCTGGGCGTTTTTCTTTTCGGCCTGTGCTGCCTAGCAGTCTTCCTTGGCAGCTTGGCCGTGCGCGCTTGGTTTATGTCGCCTTGAGACGAATGGAGCGGGCGACCGGGATCGAACCGGCGACAGCGAACTTGGAAGGCTCGCGCTCTACCAACTGAGCTACACCCGCGAAATCTGTTTCGGGCGATAAACGCCCTGCCGCTGCACGCATGCGATTTCCTTGCCAAGCTGTTTGCGGTCGATCATTGGCTCATTCACGTCCCGGCTTACCCTTTTTGCCGTGTCTCGGTTTTCGCTACCGTCGCCGGACTACCTGCCGTCGCTCAGGGGTTCGAATCATGTTGCCGGGTTACAGCGTCCCGGCGGCGGTAAGCGTGCGGCTTTTGGCGGCACCCGCTGATATTCACGGCTCACCGGTGGGCCATGCCTAGTAGCAGCATGGGTCGGGTTTTGCACTTCCGTGTATATGGCTTCATTGATTCCGCTAAGGGATCGCCACTCCCAACTACCCGCTGCCCGATGGCCCCATGCGCGGTAAGTCGGCTGTCGCATGTACTCACCCCGCCAGTTTTCTGGCATCCGGGCGACGCTTGCGCGTTCTGGTAGCGTGAGGATGGATTCGAACCACCGACCTTCGGCTTATGAGGCCGACGAGCTGACCGCTGCTCCACTCCGCTGCAAAGAAAAAAGCCCCGATCGGTAAAGGATCGAGGCTTTATGTTCCGTCTATCGTTGAACGCATACACGCTTCAACATTTCACTTTCGCTTAAATTTCTTCCCGGTCAAGGGCTGATCGGGTGGCACCTGGTCACCATTAGCATGAATCGCGGCATCCTCTCGGGCCTTCGCTTGCGCGCTGAGAATGGTGAACTTAGCTAGGAATGCGCTCCGCTCGTCGTCCTGCAGGTCCGACGACAAATTCTGCAGCGCTTCCAAATTGTCCAAAACCGCCAGTTCGTAGACCGCGGCTATCTCGGCATTGGCCACGATGGCATAAATCTCAGCGATCTCCAGCGACGTCAAATCGATATCAGACAATGTAGTCAACAACTCTGCGGTAACAACCTGCCTGTCGGTCACCGCGGTCTTGCTGTAGTTGGCGCGGAGGTATGTGTAGGTCGCCATTCCAACCTGAAGCGCGTCTTTGATTCGTTGCGCCCTGCCTTCCCATGGACTCACGGGTTTGGCGGGCCGGCTGCTTTCTGGGCTATCACTCACGGCTGCGTCTCCTTGTCTAGATGCAGCAGTATGCCAGAAACATCAACCGCGCCGAATCCATCCAATCGACAAGACGTACCGTGAACCGCCCTCAACGCGCGTTACGCTGTGTTCCGAGACATCCGGACGGAAAAGCTTGATTCTTCGTGTCTCGAAGATCGGCGCCGCGCATACGAACTCGCCGCCGCGCGGCGATCGCCACAGAACAATATTTAACCGGTAGTGCCTGGCCGCCGTGACGGGATCGGTGTGCGGCGGGATGCTGGCCCCGATTGGATACCTGATCAGGTACGAATCAAACCCAACCGGCCAAAGACCAGTGATCAGCAGCATCTTGTCGTAACCGCCCTCTTGGCGGCCGCGCTGCCAGCGAAACGCGGTGCGCAAATATTCGCGAAGGTTCATGATCCCTGCTGCAACGAAAAAGCCCCGATCTGTGAAGAAACGGGGCTTTCGATAATTACCGATACTTGAGAAGATTCGCAGTCTCCAAACCTATCTGGAGAGTGAAACTGCCGCGAAAGAATCTGCTCATGTATCGGCACGAGCGTTACGTTTTGTAGGGACGTGACTGGTGACGGAGAGAATCATAAACTGGATAAAAACACAGTGCAAGCTATTTCTGGTACCACGCGTCTTCTTAATTCGATTAATGTGAGCCGAGACCTGCTGGCCCTCCTCGCTGTCGGAGCGTCTGCACGGAGGGAGAGCAAACTCAACATATAATGCGCTGAGCGGACATTCCCTCGATCATCTGTTGAAAACAAATAATTCAAAATTAACCATGAGCGACATCATCGTATTTGATGGCAGCGTAGAGATTCGCGCTGCATTAGAACAAAATGGCTTGAGCACTACTCACGCAACGCTGGGCTCAGTTGTTCGGGTACCAAATCGAAAAACCGGTGACAAGCAGGTACTGGTACCGGATGAGCAATGGCCTGCCAACTTTCATGAATATAAAGTCGCTATTCTTGACTTAACGTCCCCCAGAGTAACGACGCAAACCGGCTCCCTTCCTCCAAATACTAAAGTGGCATTTCGGAGTACGTATCCTGAAACGTCCTTAGACCTCCGGCCGTTCGGTGCGGCCCGTTTGAGAGATGGGATAGATGATTTCATCGATCGTCAATCTGTCACGATCATTTTTTTCAGTCGGCCGGTCAGAGTAACGTATCAAATTGGAACGGTCGGTGAATGGGGATTGGGAGAGGTAGAGGATTTCGGTGCCAATCTGACCACATTTTACGCTGGCTGCCCGTCTTATTCAGAGAAATCAGGCACCAAAATGAAAGGCGCGGGTGCTGATCCAATAGCCACGCTGCTCAGCCGATACCTTTCCGGCTCGTACGGTACCATTTTTGAACATCCCACGCAGTACGTGGACGGCGGGTGGGTCAATGCCCAATATTTTTCACCGCTTGCCGTTAATGCGGACGGAGAGATAATCGCATTTATCAATTTCAAAGAAGCCGGGACAGTCATCGGACTGCCAAATATTGATGACAAGGCAGGATTTTGCCATCAGCTTATTAACGAGGTAATCCCAGATCTCATACCGTCACTCTTTCCAGAATTGAGCTCGGCGAAATGGACGGACTCGGCCGACTATCAGTTGCCGGGGGTACAAACTCTGCTAGATCAACGGGCCGCCGAAGTAGCCGCGCATGAACTCTCCCTGGCCACCTTAGACGTTCGGCTTGCAGAAACCCGAGCCGCATCGAAGTTCTTGCACGACTTGCTCACGGAAACGGGGGACGCGCTCGTAGAAGCGGTCCACCGCTATTGCGAGTGGCTTGAGTTCCCAAGCGTCAAAATGATGGATGACGATAGCAATGAACTACTGGAAGAAGACCTGCAAATCGAAGTCCCAAGCGGCTTACTCATAGTCGAGGTAAAAGGCCTCCACGGTACGTCCACCGACTCAGAGTGCAGCCAGATTGCGAAAATACGCTTTCGTCGGAATCAACAACGCGGCAAAGTCGATGTAGATGCACTGTACATAGTGAATCACCAGCGGCATCTCGCGCCACTGAGCAGAACAAATCCACCCTTCAACGATCGGCAGCAAGAAGACGCCCGCCTGGATTCGCGTGGTCTCCTTACTACCTACTCGTTGTTTGAAGCCTATTTCCTAATCGAACGAGGTTTGTTGACGAAGGCTGATGTGCGCCAAGCATTTCGACGACACGGATACATAGACCCCACTGTTAGCGGCCTTGAACTGCTAGGGACTCCATTAAATGTATTTGCCGAACATAAGGCAGTGATCATCAACATCCCAGCGAGCGTCACGATCAAGGTGGGCGACACGGTGGTGGTCCAAAAGGCTGGGACGTTCACCGAAACTTCGGTCGTATCAATCCAAGTCAAAGACGTGGATGTCACCACTCACACTGGCGGAAAACTCGGAATCGCCCTCGCCGAACTAGTGCCAAAGTCGTGCACCCTTTACTTAAAACCATAATCGGATTTACTTCCCTATCCCTCATCCAGCGTGGCACGTTAAATAACGCCGCGCTTTCGTAGTAGTGAGGCGATTTCGAGCTTTGCCTGTTCATACAGACGATTGTGTTCCGTGAAGCGCCACACCGCAGCCCCCAAGCCGAAGCGGACATTGATAGCAAGACGGCTCAGTGCCTTCAGACTATCAATGGCCGCATCGGTTGCTTCGATCTTCGCCATGTCAGCGGCTTCGTACAGCTCTTCGCTGTCCCTGATCCACGACGGCGCGAGCATGCCCGCCGAACGTGCTGGGTAGCCTTGCGGCGCCTCGGGACGCTTCATCCATTCTGCCCAATCCTGTAAGGCGTAATCGATATCGTCCAGCTGGGGTTGTTCCATGTTCTCTCCCGATCCTTTATTTCTTGTAAATTCAATTGTTTCCGCTGGGTCTCGATACGCGCGCGCCGGCAAGGCGTTGCTAGCCTCTTTCCCGATCCGAGTGAGGCGAATTGCAAGCAGATCCGCTGGCTCCATATCTCGCTTCATGCGTTGGCCCCTTCCATTGCTTCCATGATTTGAAAATCCTTGATCAGCTGATTGGCATAGCCAGCCGTCATGTTCAGCGTCGTCGCGCGTATCCGAGCGAGGCATTCGCGCGCCGCTTTGGTGTCGTTCTGGTCAATCATCATTTGGTACTTCAGCTTGTTCGCAAGCCGGCGCAGCGCGTCTAGCTCCAACACCGCCCCAGTACGGCGCTCATGAATCTCATACGCTTCCACCACGCCCATGATCGCGACCGGGCTGTCGTACCAAACCCCGTCGCAGTGATCTTTGAACACCGCCTGCCCGTCACCGGCGACGTCGATGGTGCCAGCGTGCTCCAGCTGGTCGACGATCGACTCGAGCGGGTTCATGACCGCTGCCACCTTCCAAGGCTCGAACCGCAGCAGGATCGATTCAGGGTCGCGGGGTTTGTACGCCTTATTGCGCCGTTTCGTCTTAGCCACGCGTCGCCTCGCAATTGGCCCGGAACAGGTCCAGTGCAGCGCTATAACCGACCAGTGGGCGCCATTCTCTTCGTTGCGCCGCACGCTCCTCCGCCGCCAATTCCTCGACGCTAGGGACGTAGAACTTGGTCTGCGTGCCGTCGACCATCGCGCGCACCAAACCCAGATCCGAGAGCGAGCGGAGCAAACGCGTCATCTCCGAGATGGACTTCTTGAATTTCGGCGCCATGCCTACGCTGCGGAAGCGCTTGCCCGGCGTCGCCTCGATCATCGCCAGCGCGGCGGCCTGGTCCTTGCTCAATGAATCTCGCACACTCATCAGAAATACTCCTGTGTTTTCCAGCCGCCGCCATCCTTGTCGGCCAGCTTCGTTACTTTCAACATCCGGATGAAGGGCAAGGCCTCGGCGCACAGCTTGATCTTCATCTGCCCCTTGTCGGTGGTGAAGCCGCCCTTCGTCTCGTGAAATTCCAAACCCATGTCCTTGCCCATCACCAGAAAGTCGATCTCGTAATACGTGTTGTCGGCCAGGCGCACGCGCAGCGGATGAAAACGGAACTCCAAGATTTCACCGGCCAGCTGCTGGCGGCCGAGATATGCCGCGTACGCCGCCTCCGTCTTGTTCATCCGCCCCTTTGGCATGCGGCCCAGCGCCTGGAACTTCTTCGTCCGGTCGTGCTGCTTCAGTACATCAGCCGCGGTGGCCGGTGCCTTCGTCTTTGCGCCGCCCCAATTGCATGCCACTGACCAGTTTTGAACCGGTCGCGTCACGCCCGGCCTTCCTCGATCAGTTCGACCAGGCGCTGCAGATGGTGCGAAGCCTTGGCAACGTCCTCGTCGCCGCCCTTCGCGCCTTCCCGCGCCAGATAGCCGATCACGACACCTTTGTGGTATCCGCGCAGCTCCGCCGGCGGCATCCAGGCTTCCATCGCTTCCCATGGCGCCACCGGCATGTCCTTGTAGTGGCTACCGCCGACTTGGCGATCGCTGGCGCGCGGGCGGTCCGGTGCTGGTGGTGTTGGGCGCGGTGGTTTGTGTGTTTGCTTCGTCATTGGTCGAGTCCTCTCTCTGAAAATTGATTGCCTGTATGGCTGTCAACAAGACGCAGCGTGGCGGCGGCTGTCTCTGCGCCCATCTGGGTTATTGCGAGCATTGGTTTGTGCGTGCCGAGCAGCATCACGTTCTGCGCGGCCTTCGGGTTGCCGATCAGCGTCGGCGGTTCGTTCGACTGGTGACCTTCTTTGGCGTTGTTGGCCTGGGACATGCCGAGCAATACCGGCGGGTAGTCCGGCACCATGCTGCGCGACCGGTAGCCGCGATAGCGCGCGCTGAACTCGTTCTTCAGGAAGGGCCAATCCTTCTCCTCCTTGGTGCCAAGCATTGTCCAACCGCCCATTTCCGTGACCACGACGTGAATCAGCGGATCATCGAATGCGACTGAGCGCCACGGCCCGACCACACGGATTCCCCGGTCAACTTTCGTCCAGGCCACCAGCGCGCTGTCGATGGTCGCGCCCTCCAGCATCTGGACGATATCGGCGGGGAATGGGCAGAATCTGCCGGTGTCGGGATTGATGGAGTGGCGTCCGAATGCGTCCTGCACTGCCGCCAGATCGAAATTCTTCATCGCGTTCCACCACACCTGACCGGTGAACTTTGAAAAGTCTTTGCGATAGAAGGCGTAGACATCGCCAATCAGCGTGTAGAAAGTCTTTTTGTCCGCTTCTGTCACGTTCAGACCTCGCCAGCCAGCTCGGCGGCAACCGACCGATTCTTGCCTTCGAGCGACTCTTGTCCGTTCGGACGCTCACCCTTTATCCGCTGGCAGACGGCTTTCATGAACGAAGCAGGGTCTGCCGGACGCTGGACCACGGCGGCGCGCACCGCCTCGAGCACCACGCCGTCGCCGTAGTCCTTGACCAGCTTGCCCACGAAGGCGCCGCACTGCGCACCGGGCATTCCGGCCTGCACCAGCAGCGACTTGCCTACGGTCCAGAGCTCGTCCTTCGTCATTTCCTCGGCGGGCTTCGGCGGCGTGCCGCCCGTACCGTCAGGTACGGAATAACCTTTTCCCTGTCCCTCTCCCTTTTCCTTTCTCTTTCTCTTGGCTTCTGTAACAGACCCTGTAACAGACTCTGTAATTGCCGTTATCTCTGTTTGTGGCAGGTACTGCGACAGATCGTTTAACAGGGTCTGTATGCTGCCTTCGATGTTGGCGAAGTCCATCGTGTCACTGGTCTTTGACAGACGAGATAACAGAGCCTGTAACCGAGCTTTTGCCGTGCGTGCGCGCTGGCTTTTCTTGCCGGTCCATGCCTCGGCGGCCTTTTCAGCGACGACCGGGTGGTAGAAGCGGCCGTCAGAGCACTTGATCCAACCGTGCAAGGCCGTTGCCCGAACCTTCTTCCATGCTTTAACGTCACGCCCCAACTCAGCCAGACGGGCGAGCGATACATCGTCGTCAGGGACCGAGCCGGCTGGCACCTGGTGAAACGACTTGAGCCACAGCGTTAGGCCTGCGCGCCACTCAGCATCGCTGGCGCGCGCGTGAAACTCGGAATTAAACAGTCGGGTAATGTCCAGCGGCATGAACGGAAAATCTCGAAGGTCGCAATCGACCGGAGTGATGGGTGCAGGCAATGTGTCCACTATTTCGCTTTCAGCAAACCCTTGCGGGTGAGGATCTCGTGTGTTCGCCGCACGCCCGCCTCGAAGAGGTCGAGCATGTGGTCGTAGGTCATGTTCTCGGGGCGCGTATTGCGACCATCCAGCACATCATGGCAGGCCACGCAGCCGTAGACCGCACGCGTGTCCGCTGCCTTCAGGCCCATGCCCTTCCCATCTGCCAGCAGGTTGCTGTGGCACAGCACGGTGGTATCGGTGCGGTAGTTGCAAACCCCAGGAAAACGCAAGGTGCAGTCCTGATCGCGCGCGGAGGCTTGGATTTTGGTCAGCGGCTTGCGCCGTGCCTTCATCGGCGTTTTCTTGAACGAAGCTGCCAAGACCTCGCGCGATTCCGGACGGACAAACCCAGTGCGCTTCATTGGCTTGGTGCCGGGTTTCATTGGAGAACGGCGCATCATGCTGTCAGCGAGGCTCCGGCTTTCACGCGCTGGGCGTGTCCGGCGCAAACGCGGACAGGACGGCCACCGGCATCGAGCTTTTCGTGACACATGAAGTCGACCAGCTCGTCTACCGCATGGTCGGCATCGCATGTGGTGACCGGCGACTGATTTGCCGGTGTTCCGCGGCGGTACGCGCAGCCTTGGCAAGTCCCACGTTGCTTGATCGGGAGAGCCAGGAGAGCGCCGGCGGCGGCACCGAAGATAGTCGGCAGATTGATCTTCTCTGCAGTATGTGGGTGCATGCCGTTCTCGATCAGCAGGGATTCAGACATCTGGGCGCAGTTTCTTGCTACAGAGTTCGCCAGACCGACAAACTCCACAAAAAGCGCCGCGATGCTGGCGATGCCGTGGCGCGCGGCGTAGTCTTCCACCAAGACCGCGCGCAAGTCGGCCGGCATCAGCGCGACCGCCTGGACGAATTCGGCTTGAGGCCGCGACAGCTTGTAATCTGTAAAAGTCGGCATCAGTCGGCCCGCCCCATGTTCCAGTTGGCATACGGGATGCGGATGCGGTCGTGAAAGCGATCTGCCGCGGCGGGATCGTTGTCGAGCTGCTTGCGCGAATCAATCTCGCAAACCATCTTCAGGTGCGCGGTCGCCTGCGCCGGCGTATCGATCTGATCGGCGTCCGGCCAGCGGCGCATCAGGAACGTGCGGAAGTTCTCATCAGCGCAGAACAACGCGCTCAGCTTGGCCAGCATGCCGCCTTTGATTTCCGGCGCCGTCATGCCGCGGCTCCAATTTCTTCGAAGTCGAACAGCGATGGCATCGACATTTCACGCTCGGCGGCCTTGCAATACGCCACGCCGTCCAAGAAATACGACGGGTTCAGTTCGATTCCGACGCCCTTGCGCCCTTTCAGCACCGCACGATACGGCACCGTCATCAGCCCGCCGAATGGGTCCAGCACCGTCTCGCCGGGCATCGAGAACTGTTCAATCGCGCGGTCGGCGATATCGAACTGCATAGGGCACAGGTGCATTTCCTTGCCTTTGGCCGACTGCGCGCCGTTCAGCGTCAACATGCGGGTGACGTCCGCCCAGACTTCTGTCGACCATGACTGCGGCTGCAGCAGCATGAACGTGACCGGCAACTTGCCTTGCGTGTCCAGCGATTCGCCGATCTTCACGTGGTGGTCGAAGTCGTACACCGACTGCAGGCTGTAATTACGGAATGCCTTGAATATCTGGTCGTGCGGCATGCTCTGCAGCTCTTCCGGCGTCAGATGGCGATTACCTGACGATCGGGCGTAACCGTGGGCGTCGACCTGCCAGCGAGCGCGGCTGTACGTTTCCTTCTGCTTCACCACCGGCATGTCGGCGTAGCTGTTGCTGGTGTCCGTCGGCGGCTTGCGGAACAGCAGCAAGTACTCCGGCATGCCGCAGCTCATTTTCGAGCCGTCCTTGCATTGCTCCGTCCAGCCCAGGCGGTATGTCTGGTTGTTCTCGCGCACGACGTCGGTCACGATGGTTTTCATGCCCATGTAGGCGAAGCCGTGCTTCGTGAAGTGCTCGATGCAGCGTGCATGGAAGGGATACACCGTCTGGAAGCCGAGACCAGTCATGCCGCCGGGGACAATCCGGTCCTTGACGTGGATGGCGGCAATCCGACCAGGCTGAAGCGACTTGAACAGATTCGGCGTCAGGTAGTCCATCTGACCGAAGAAATGCTCGTTGTTGTCCGTGTGGCCGAAGTCCGCATAGTTCGGGGAGTATTCGTACTGCGTCGAGAACGGGATACTTGTCAGAATGAAACCGACGCTGTTCTCCGCCAGTTTCGCGGTCTCCAGCACGCTGTCGTTGTTGATGCAGCGATAGTTCTCTCCGGCGGACTCGATGCGCTCGACGCCCATCGAACGGGTCAGCAGTTCGGCCATGGCATCTTCGGTCAGGCCGTATTCCTTGATAATTTTGCTCATTTTTTCCATCATCTGAATGTGCTGTTTCCACTTGCGTTCCATCGTGCGGCGGACGCCGCGCTCGGCCTCGGTGTAGATCAGGTCGATGCGAACCGTGTCTTGCTGGAGGAAGCGTTGCAAGCGGTGGATGGCCTGAATCAGGTCGTTGAACTTGAACCCGATGCCGAGGAAGATCGCCCAATGGCAGTGCCGCTGGAAGTTGCAGCCGCTGCCGGCGATGACGGGCTTCGCCGCCAGCTCCTGGCATTGACCGTCGGAGAACTTGATGATGGTGGCCTCGCGCTCGTCGAGGTCCTGTGAACCGTAGACACTGGCCACGGTGGGAATGGCGCGCTCAATGGCGTGACGTTCAGCCTCGAGGTCGTGCCAGATGATCCGGTGTGCGTCCGGATCCTCGGCGCGCAACTCCATCATCTTGGCAATGCGCGCCGGCAGCGAGTCGCGCTTTTCGCGCGCCGCGTCGACCACGCCCAGCGCCTGCGACTTGAACATGCGGGCCTGGCCGTAGACCTCGTGCCCGGCTTCCGAATGGTCTGCCGGGATTTCGTGCCAGCGTACGTCCAGCGCAGGCATGTCGTAGCCGGCGTCATCAAACCCGAGGTCAGAGGGCCGCTGCACGAACAAGCCCCAGCTCGACACCCACAACCAGAACTCACGCTCTTTGTGGGCGTGGATGGTCAGTTCGTCGGCCTTTTCGCTGTTGCGCTTGAAGAAACGCGTTTTCGCGGCCGACACATCCATGACGCCAAGGAACGCTGAATACGCCAGCAGCTCGATGTAATCGTTCGGACTCGGGGTTGCTGTCGCTACAAAGCGATATCGCACGCCATCCGATCGGACGCGGGCATCCATGGTCTTGTAGTCGCCAGCGAACAACCCCATGAATTCGCGGAATGTCTTGGTGCCGCCGAAGCCGCGCAGGCACGATGCCTCGTCCAGACTGGCGACGGCGAACAGGCGCGGGTCCAGCTTGCCGTCGCGGACCGTCTCGTAGTTCGTCGCGTACATGCCCAGCGGATCGGTAGCCTCGGCGATGCTGCGGATGAATTTCGGATTTGGCGCGCGATCCGGGCGACCTTCTAGCCATTGCGCCAACTCGGCGCGCTGGGCGTCAGTGATCGCTGGATGATCGCCGGTGCGCAGCACGTGCGCGTCGCGCATGAATTCCTGCCGCACGCCCAGCGGAATCACCAACAGGCCCATGCCGCCGCCGTAAGCGATCGCCAGCCTGACAATTTCCAACTGGATGATGCTCTTGCCGAGACCAAACGCGGCGAAGATGGCGCGGCGGCCGCCCTTCAACGCCCAGCGAACGATGGCGCGCTGGTGCGGCTTCAGAATCGGATTGATATCGGCGTCGGCGACGTCAAAGCCGATCGACTCCGGCCGAATCACCTTGCCTTGCAAGAACGCCTGATAGTCCTCTACAATGTTTGTGATCATTCACGGTCCCCCTCGATTGTGTTTTGATCTGAAGCCTGGACACCGCAAATGTCTGGGCTTCGCTTTTTGGGCATCCGGTTGGCGCAGCGGATGCAGATGGCGGCGCCGTCAGCGAACTGGCCGACGCTCTTGCTCTTGCCGCATTCGCCGCGGCAGGTCTTTTTCGCGTGATTCAGCTGGACGCCGCGTGACGACGACTCGCGATACTGGTGCATGTAGTTCGGTGCCATGTTCATGCCAACAAACCCCACACCACCAGAAACCCGATCAAGGCCAGATACCCCAGCAGGCCTTGCGCCAAGTGCTTCACGGTTTTCATGCATGCTCCTTCGCGCGGCGTGGATGGCAGAGACGCCCAATGAGCGAACGCGCGCGCAGCATTGCGCCGATCAGGCGGCCCGCGCGTCGCTTCGTCTCGATGGCTTCGGCGATTTCCTTTTGCGCAAGATGCAGCGATTCAGCGCTCGGGTCTTCCAGCACGCGCGCGCACGCCTGGTGCGCCTCGCCGTCCTCTTTCATCAGCACGGCCAGATCGTGAATCCGGAATTCGCCTTCGCCAGCCTCGACCGAGGCGACGCAGAAGCCGTCCAGCCCCAGCACCTCATTCCAGTAGCTGATCTTCAAATCAAGCGGCAAAGCAGCAACCACCGAGTGCACGAAATTAGCGCTCAACAAGTTCTTGTCTTCGGTGACGTCATCCAGCCAGCGCCAGATGCGCGCCGAGTTGGCCTTCATGCGGTTGTATTCGTCCGCGCTGCCGGGATCAAAACGGATGCCGGTGCGTGCCGGGCCGCCGATGCGTTCGTGCGCCGCCACGATCAGGTCAGCGATCGCCTCGTTGCTGAGCCGATCCCGTTTCTTCCATGCGTTGATGTGGCGGACCAGCGCGGCGATCGGGCTTTCGTGTGGATCAAGGAACATGATTTTTCTTGTCTCGTTCGCTAAAGTGCTTCAATGGGAAAACAACTACAAAACTGCAAATTTGGGTGGAAGCCCCTCCGTGATAAATTGCTGGTTCTCACACCACAATCACAAAAGGACTTCCGTGAAACCATCAGAAGAGGAATACATCGTCGCAAAGCTCTATTCAATGGATCTCGTGCTGAAGGCACTTCTTCTTCAAACCACTCCAGAGCAGGCTGCAAATGCGCTGGACTTCATCAGCGGAATGGGCTCCCAATTCGAAAGCGTGTCCGAGGACAAACGTCGCACGCTGGTCGTAACTGGCCACATGAAGAAAATCTTGGCCGAATACGAGAGCATTTTGGCCCGCATCCAGCAGCCGAAAACCTAACGGCGCCTCCACTGGGCCACCCGCGTGTCGATGAACTCAGACAGTTCGCGGCTGTACAACATAAGGGCAGCAGACTCTTTGTCTTGCTGCTCCTTGTGTCGTCGGAGTTCTTCCCGAATTGCCGGGCCGATCAGGAACAGCACGAAACGGATGTACAGCGCTTTCATGCGCCCTCCTTTCCTGCGGCCGGCGCGTTTTCGCCAGACTGTGCAGGTAGACATGCTGCGTGATACATTTCCGGTTTCCTCATATCAACTTTGGAGCTCGTCACATGCACGCGGACTCAGAGACCCTGCTTGCACGCAATCTCGCAACCAACATCGCTCTAAAAGCACTCTTCGCGTCGCTCGATTCGGCGGCTGCCGCGAAAGTGCGCCAGTATCTCGTTCAAGACATCGAGTCGCTGGCCGGCGGACGCGATGCGGACAAACCCTTGACTGCTGCCGTGCTCAAACAACTCAACACCTTCAACGCCCTTCTCGGGTAACAAACACGCGTTACCTTGGCGCCCCTTCCCCCGTCGGCGCGTTCAAGGCCAAAAACTCTTTCGTCAGCGAGGTACGTACGCCCGTCATGGTCGTTTCCGGTATCGGCCGATTCGCGCTGGCAAGGTTCACAGCGATCTGCGCCAGGCTTTCGGCAATCAGTTTTCTTTGCGCTTGGGAGAGGTCCATAACCTTCTTTGAAGTGGTGCCGGTCATCCCGCGGCCCCCGTTGCAATGACCTCGGCCACAGGGGCGTTCTCGGACGCGACAGCAGTTGGGATAGCGCTCCTGTTTTTTGCGTTACGCTGCGAGCCGCCGCGCTTCGTCTTCTCACAGCGCGCGCCATGGAGCCTCAGCAGGCTGTTGCCAATCTGCATGGAGGTTTGCTTTCCCCGTGTGCCATTCGCGAACGCTGCTATCAGCGACTGAGAACACGGCACCAAGTCGGCCAGCTCCTGCTGCGTCAATCCTGTGGCCAGCAGTTCGAGAACGGTTTTTTGTGTATCCATACCTAATTATCACGTACGTGTTTGAACTTGTCAAACACCATCGTGTTTAATTTTTCTATTACATTCGTGATATGAAAACTCTTGCAGAGCGGCTCGTCTGGGCACGCAATAAAAAAGAGATGTCTCAAGCCCAGCTTGCGCAGGCTGCAGGCGTCTCTCAGTCGACCATTGGCAACCTCGAGGCCGGCATCCGCTCGAGCGCACGAAAGATCACTTCTATCGCATTGGCGCTGGACGTCGACGCAGCGTGGCTTGCTGAAGGCATTGGCGATTCAGCCAGAAACGAAGATTCCACGCTCCCCAACATTCATGAAGACTTGCTTCCGCGCGGCGCCATTCCTGTCAGCGTGGCTGAGCAGGAAGATCCCAACTATTTAGAGATTCGAGCAGTGCGATTAAAACTTTCAGCGGGATTGACTGGCGTTGCGATTGACCAGGTTATAGAAGACGCGAAACCGATACTGTTTCAGCGCGAGTGGCTGGAAAAGAATGGCTACTTTGCAGAGGATTTGGTGGCGCTGAAAATCCGAGGCGAGAGCATGGCCCCTCGGATGGAGGAAGGTGACCTCGTTGTGATCAACATGGCGGACAAGGTGCCCCGCGATGGGTTGGTCTATGCGGTCAACTATGAAGGCGAAGACGTCGTGAAGCGCCTTGTCCGCGAGAACCGTGAATGGTGGCTTGTTTCCGACAATCCGGATCAAAAAACATATCAGCGAAAGCTTTGCCGCGGAGCCAGCTGCATCATCATCGGCCAGGTGATCCACAAGCAGAGCTCAACGATTTGATTTCAGCTGAAGCCCCTTCACATTGAACATTAAGATATGCAAATATCAAGATTGCACACTTTGTTATGCATAAAAACCGCAATGGTTGCTGTGTGCCTGATAACGACAAACGCCGGCTGGGCAGCCGAGAATGTGCGACCGTCCTTGATCGCCCTTACCCAGGCGCTCAACGGTGGTGACAGCTCTTGCCAGATGTACGCCAATTTTGCGCGTCAAGCTGACCGACGATTTCCGGACTCGAAGCGCGATAACGCCCGGAAGGCGACTGACTGCGTGCTGAACGCCCGGGCAGCCGCCGAGCCGCTCTATGCCACGGCAATCGCGGACGAACCACGCGCGGCCGTCAAAGCCGGGATCAAATCCATGTACGTGAAATGGAACGCCTACGTTGACGGCATAAGCGGCTACGAACCGATAGACAGAGACGGCCAACGGGCTTTCGCCGAGGCGCGTGTGAGCGTGTTCCTCGATGCGGACCTGAACAACAAGTAGCCTCGTACCTCTGCCGCCGTGCCGGTAGAGACGCTGCGGACATAGACTAATAGCCCCGCGCACAACCGCCACTCAGGCGGTTTTTTTTCGTGCTAACGGGACGCTTTATTCCGAAAAGATGCATTTATCTCATTGACTTAGATTAATTTGATCTAACACATTCGCACTTTTTAAACACATATGTGATTGACTATCTTAAACACATACGTGATACTCCGTTCATCGACAAGTAGACATAAACGTCAACCGATTCAGAGGAGTAAAGCATGGCTTGGATGGATCAAGAGAAAAAAGAACAGATCGCCGCTGCGGTAAAAGCCGTCATGCCGCAGGGCTGGAAGTACTCACTCGACGTGCGTCACAACAGCGCCATCGTGCTGACGATTTCGACCGCGCCGGTGCGCTTGATTCCAACCGGTGAAAAGCACCGTCAGGTCAACCGCTTCTTCCCTGAGAAGTCTGTTTGCCGCGAGCACGTTAAAGCGGTCGAGCAAATCATTGCGGCGCTCAACGCCGATAGCGCCAGCGCTGCCGACTCTCGCCCGGACTACCTGCAGAGCGGCCTGCATGTCGACATCAACATCGGCCGCAAGAACAAACCGTTCACTGTCGCGGCGGCCTGAGCATGACGATCCGTCCATTCGGTAATTCCGAAATTACCGGCGCAGCGCTCACCGCACTTCGCGCCCTCACCGTCAAGTTCGAACTGATCCACCAGCGTCACTCGCTCACCGCGCTCAGTCTCGCTGAAGCCTCCGCAAAGTGGCAAGCCGCGCTCGCCGAAGAGAATTACCGCGCCAGTGAGGTCGGCTATTGCCGCATCTATCAAGGCAGGAAGCTCGTCGCCCGGATCAGCTACAACGGCCGCGTCTGGGCCGTCTGATCACCACAACAAATTTACCAAAAGCCTCAGCCGAACGTGACCCCTTCACACCCCGGTTGAAAGCATCCTGCGCCGGTTTGGGCTTTCCGGCAGATTTTATGGAGAGGCATATGCCAGCAACATCGAAGAAGAAAGCAGCACCGATCAAGCGCCCGGCGCCGAGCCAGACCACGCTGGAGCGCCTGCTGCAAATCACCGAAACCCATGGTGCCGTGCTCGACCGCGTGCTTACACAGCTGACCGAAATCCGGAAAGCGCCGCCCTCGATTGTGGTTCAGGGCAACACCGCGCCGGCCGAGACCGGCAACGCAAGCGCCCGCTTGGGCGCGCTGCTGGCGATCATTTCCGGCAAGGGCTCGCAGCAACTGCTGGAAGACATGCTCTCCGCAGGCCGCCCGCCCTCGCCCGAGAAACTGCTGCAGCTGGCCGATGATCACCTCGCGCGCACCGGCATGAAAGTGGCAGCCTGATGAACAGCCACAGCACACCCGCCACGCTTCGAACGCTTCCAATAGCCCTGCGCGCGCTCTTCATCGACTACGCGACTGTCGCAGAGGAATGGAGCTATGACGTCAAGGTTGGACAGAACCTGCCAGGCCGCGCGAAAGCCGATCGCCCCGGTCTCGTCAAACTTGAAAAAGCGGGCCTGCTCGTCATGTACACGCGCCTCGAAGAGGACACCGACCGTCCTCGCAAGCGCACCTATATCAACTTCACGCAGCTCGGCTGCCAATACAGCGCGGTCCACAGCCTGAAAGTTGAAGCCCTCGATTTGCACAAGGGCACCAACAAGGACACGGCCGATGCGCCGCAGATAGACGAAAACACGATCGACCGGAACAGCGGCGATCAGCTGACCCGCGATATCGCCTTCCTGAGTGAAATGCAAGGTTTGCTTGACGACGGGAACGTCGACGACGTCAAGATCATGCTCGGTGACTGGCAGCGCGAACTTGAGCGGCTCGCCGCCGGGGAGGCCGAATGATTTGCCGCGTGCGCACCGTCTACAGCGACGGCACCGTGCTGGTATTGCCGGCCGTCGGCTCGCCCGCCGATCTTGAGCAGGCCGCGTACGACGCGGGCGCGCTCGGCGTCACCGTGGTGGTGCTTCCATGAAGCCCTTCTACGCAGGCGTCGCGTGCGGCATCGCCATCACCATCCTGTGCGTGTTTGCCCTGGCCGCCCGTGCGTCCCAGGTCAAACCTCATCCGATCAAACCCATCTGCCAGCGGGTACACACATGAAATTCTCTGAATTCTTGCGCTTCGTCGGCGTGTACCGGCGCTGCGGCAACTCCCTGATCACGTCCTTCCGTATGGCGCGCGATCGCGTCTTCAACTCCAACTATTGAACAGGCACTCTCATGTGGTTTAAAAATCTCCAGATTTACCGTCTCCCGGCGCCGTGGCCGATCAGCGCCGAACAGCTGCAGGAACACCTGACATCGCAGGCCTTTGCCGCGTGCGCCAGTCTCGAAATGCAGTCGCAGGGCTGGGTGTCACCGCGCGGCGACGATCAGCTGGTGCACGTCGTGAACCGCCAATGGCTGCTCAAGTTGGACACCGAAAAGAAGCTGCTGCCGGCCACCGTGATCAACCAGGTCACCAAGGCCCGCGCCGGAGAGCTTGAAGAGCAGCAAGGCTTCCCGCCGGGCCGCAAGCAAACGAAGGAACTGAAGGAACTGGTCACCGATGAACTGCTGCCACGCGCGTTCAGCATCGTGCGCAGCACATGGACATGGATCGATCCGGTCAATGGTTGGCTGGTAGTCGACGCCGGCAGCCCGGCGAAAGCCGAAGAAGTGCTGAAGCTCATGCTCAAGGCCATCCCGAAATTCCCGCTGGAGACGCTGCGCACCGCTCAATCGCCGCTTTCAGCCATGACCACCTGGCTCGCCACCGACGAAGCGCCGCCCGGCTTCACCGTCGACCAAGACACAGAACTGCGCGCCACCGGCGAAGGCAAGGCCACCGTACGCTTCGTGCGTCACACGCTGGATCCGGACGATGTGCTCCGCCACATCGAATCCGGCAAGCAATCCACGCGCCTCGCGCTCACCTGGAACGATCGAATCTCGTTTGTTCTGACCGAGAACCTGAGCCTGAAGAAGATCGCGCCCCTCGACGTACTCAAGGAAGACAGCGATATCACCTCGAAAAACGACGCCGAGCGCCTGGACGGCGACTTCATGCTGATGACCGGCGAACTGAACAACCTGCTCAACGACCTTGTCGCCGCGCTCGGCGGCCGTCGGACCAGCATCCCTATCTGATCTCTAACCATCAACCACTTGCCGCACCAACCTGCTGAAACGCCATCGGGAAATCATCTTAAACCGACATCAGGAAACTATTGAATGCAACGCGACACAACTACACTCCCGCTCGGCTTCCCGCATGAGCTCATCGTCGACAACTTCGCCGGCGGCGGCGGCGCGTCGACTGGCATCGAGCAGGCACTACGGCGCCCGGTCGATATCGCAATCAACCACGATGGCGAGGCCTTGGCCATGCACGCCGCCAATCACCCGCAGACCGCGCACCACCGCGAAGACGTCTTCGCCATCCACCCCGGATTTGTGACGCACCAGATGCCGATCGCGCTGGCGTGGTTCTCTCCGGACTGCAAACATCACAGCAAGGCAAAGGGCGGCAAACCCCGTGAAAAGAAGATTCGCGGCCTCGCCTGGGTCACCCTGAAATGGGGTGCGTTCCAGATGCCGCGCAGCATTGCCATTGAAAATGTTGAAGAATTTCTAGATTGGGGCCCCTTGGACGACGACGGCAAGCCGATCAAGTCTGAGAAGGGGCGTACCTTCAAAGCGTTCGTTGCCGCCTTGTCGACCGGCTTGGACAGAGATCACCCGGACGTCGGGGAAATCTACGAAGCCCTCGGCTCCGACTTCCCAATGGACCGCCTGTACGCGGGACTGGGCTACCGCGTGGAATATCGCATCCTGCGCGCATGCGACTACGGCACGCCGACGATCCGCAAGCGCTTGTTCGTTTTCGCCCGCCGCGATGGCCTGCCCATCGTCTGGCCAACGCCGACCCATGGCGATCCGAAAACTGACGCCGTGAAGCAAGGCCGGCTGCTGCCGTATCGCACCGCCGCCGAATGCATCGACTGGTCGATCCCCTGCCCATCCATCTTCGAGCGCACACGTCCGCTCAAGGACGCCACCCTGCGCCGCATTGCAAAGGGCGTGATGAAGTTCGTGGTCAACAGCGATGATCCCTTCATCGTCAAGTTCTCAGAAAACAGTACCGGCCAGCAGCTTGACGAGCCACTGCACACGGTCATGGCCGGCGCCCCTCGGTTTGGGCTGGTGGTGCCATCGCTCATGCATCTAACTCATCACGGCCAGGATCGTACCGGCAGCGTAGACGAGCCGCTTCCTACCGTCACGGGCGCGCATAGGGGTGAGCAGGCACTTGTATCGACAACCTTAGCGCCGTTTGTGACTGAGCACGCGAACGCCAGTACACAACGCAACATGGCAGCCAACGAACCGTTGCGTACGCAATGCGCCGAAGTCAAGGGCGGACACTTTGCCGTCGTCTCAGCCACCCTCATCGACGCAGCGCACGGTGAAATATCGCCCACAGGTGTTAAGCGCTGGGGAACCGGCGCTCACAATATTGAAAAGCCACTCGGCACCATCCTGGCAGGTGGCGGCAATCAAGCCTTAGTCTCTGCCATGCTCGCCAAGCACTATGGCGGTGTCGTCGGCACGGGTGTGAAGGTGCCTTTCGGTACGGTCACGACCTCCGACCATCATTCAGTGGTGACGGCCAACCTCATGCACTACAACGCTGAAAAGCGCGACGGTGAAGTAAGAGCGTCCGATTCACGCACTCCGCTGAAAACGCAGACCACGGAGAATCGGCACGCTGTAGTGACGTCACATCTGCTCAAGCTGCGCAACAATCAGTTCGGCCAGCCGACCGATGAACCGGCGCCGACACTCACCGCCGGCGGCGGCCACATTGGGGAGGTGCGCGCGTTCCTGATCAAGTATTACGGAAACGAAAAGGATGGCGTCAGTCTGCGCGCTCCACTTGGGACGGTGCCGACTCATGATCGCTTCGGCCTAGTCACGATCAAAGGCGAGGAATACCAGATCGTCGATATCGGCATGCGTATGCTGTCGCCGCGTGAGCTGGCGCGCGCTCAAGGCTTCCCTGACGACTACATTCTTGATCCGATTGTCGATGGCAAGCCGCTTTCTAAAACGGCTCAGGTGCGCATGATCGGAAATAGCGTATGTCCACCATTGGCAAAAGCTCTATTAGAAGCAAACTTCGCCCACGAACGCGCCATAGTGATGGTGGCCTGATGATGCCTAGTTTCTTACGAGGTCCAACGGCCGAATGGCCTCCCTTCAGTCAACTCAATACCTTGGGTCGCTTTAACAATGGCGAGATAGTCGCTTTTAACGAGGTCAAGGTATTTGCAAGCTATTCCAGTGACTTGCTCGAGATCAAGATCCTTGTCGCTAGGCAGCGTGGGACCAATAACGATTCTATAGGTAGTCGCCAGCCAGGTGGACAGCCTCAAAATGTTCGCCTGAAACGAAACTACATTTTTGGCAATTTCCTCCGAGTGCAGCTCAAAAAGTGGGATTGCTTGCACGCGATCGATGGATTTCTGAAAACTATCAGTGTCGTAGCTGGTGACCAGTTCGATATATGCAAATTTGTTTTCTTTCTCGGCAACCTCGAACACATGCCGTACGTCAAGGCATTGTTGATAAGCGTCATCGATAACCGCCTTAACCACGGATTGCAAACGTTCAGCGTTCAGGGATGCTGCAACTATAGCGGTCTCGCGGTCGCCAACTCGTTGTCTACGACCTACCTCAATCGCACCAATGACGGCAGCGATCGATCCAACGGCTTGAACCCACGATGCCCAATCGGAAGGCGACAGGTTGAAGAACGTATGTATCAACACCACCGCCATCCATATCACCGTAAAGGCGCTGTACACGATGCTAAATATTCCCAAACGACCTCCCCTATTTTTTCGGAGATCGTAGCACAGACGCTATTTCAAGTCGTCTGGAGCCACTGCTATATACGGGGCCAATGGCGCCGGCAACTTTTTGCGCACCGCGGCAGCGATCACCGCGACGTGCTGGGTGAAGAGCGCAACCAGGTTGTTCGTCGTCAGCCCACCAATTCCGACCAGCGTGTCTTTGCCAATAAAGCCCGGCAGCACGGTGCCGTTGAATTTGATGATGAACGCCACACGCCCATCGCCGGTGTCCTTCGGTTGCTCAACTGCGAATCTCTCAGCCATACGCCCTCCGTAGAAGGGGGAAATCCTATCACGTCCGCGCCGGCCAAGTTAGCCGCTGCGCTGGTCCATAATCACATTGGAGAACAGACAATGACTCTCGAAGAACTGCAAAATATAGCTCTGGCCGCCACCCGTGGCCAGTGGAGCTGGTGGACCAGCAATAGCGTCCGACGCCTGACAGCCGTCGGCGGCGCCGATGGTGGAGTGCTGCACGCAACCAGCCATCCAGCCGACTGGCACGCCGATATCGTTATCTCGCCCGCTGACATGGCGCACATAGCTGCGGCAAGCCCGGCCAACATCCTGCCACTGCTTGAAGAGCTCGCGCATCTCCGCGCCTTGGTCAACTCGCCCGAGCTTCTCAATTTTTCCAACGGCGTGATCCTCGAGGCCGCACACCAAGTCGAAAAATGGGGGCCTGCGCACGATCGCAACAAGAGCGCCGAGCATTGGTACTGGCTGGTCGGCTATCTCGCAGGAAAAGCACTGCGCGCCGCGATCACTGGCAACAAGGAAAAAGCGTTGCATCATACGATCAGCTCCGCGGCCGCGCTCTCGAATTGGCATGCAGCGATCAGTGCCGACACGACCGGCGCCGGCATCGGCGCGGATCTCGACCTGCAGCCGGAGGCCGCGTGATGAACAGCGATACATCCATCGAGACGTCCGAAGACGAAGCCCGCCCCTATCGTCGCGACCCGGACATGGACGGAATGGCGACGCCGCGCGCCCCGGTCGACGCAAACGATTTGGAGCGCATGAGCCAGAAAGCAGCGAGCCAAGACGCAAAGCCGGTAGCTGCTGATGACGATGCAGAAAGTGACTGGCGCAGGCTTGCACTGCAATTTGACAACCATCGCATGAAGGCGCTTGCGCATTTGCGAATGCTTTTGAAGGAACCCGCCGCACACGCTGGTGCAGCCGCTGAATTCTTGGCCGCGCCGCCACTGAGTGGTGAGAAGGTATTGACGCAGAGGATAGCCGCTCTCGCCGCCGCACCGCAGGAACAAGCGCCAGCCGCTGCGGCTCGCGGTGCGGGCCTGTACGTTGAAGCCCGTGAATGCACCGTCTGCCAGCACGTCGGCTTGAACGACGAAGACGAACGCGGCGCAGCATGCAACACATGTGGCTGGACCGGAGAGGGCCCCAGCGAAGATAAATGCCCGGAGTGCAAGACACACGGCACCATGTCGTCAGCGTGCCCGAAATGCGGCGAGCGTTACCGTATGCTCTGCGCGGCTACCTTGCGATCCCAACCGCAGCAGGTGACGAAGTGAGCGCACCAGACTTTGAACTTTTGAAACTCGCCGCGCAGGCGGCAAAGCTCGACTTTCACATCGACCACCTTGATGGCTGCCCAAAGCTGATCGTAGATGGCAGCGTTTGGAACCCGCTGTGTTTTGATGCCCAAGCCCTCCGCCTGGCTGTGATCCTCTGTATTCACCTTGGACTCGAAGACACTGTCGCCAGCGCATGGCCAGCAGGCCAGATGTTCAGGGCATGGGCGACTGAATCACATGGCAATGACCCGTTCGCAGCAACGCGACGCGCGATTGTCAGGGCTGCCGCAGCAATGGCCAGCATACGCCGCCGACCCACTTCCTTGGCATACGACGGAGGTGCAGCATGAATTCCCAAAACATCGGCGTCACTTTGGGCATCATCGCCATCGTGGTATCGCTGTCGTCTTTGATCGCTCCTGTCCGCGAATGGCGCAACCACAATACGCTCCGCTTTGTACGATGGATCTTCGGTCCGAAACTGATCCAGGCGGTACTGGTCGTACGCGACTCCGAAGGCTATTGGAGCCATCCCGGCATGCCTGATTTCAACGAGGACACGCCGCAGTCAGAATACCTCGCGTGGGTCGAAGCGCAAGGCTTGGAACTCAGCATCGACAGCCTGGAAGATTACGATGAGCATCCTGCCTTCGAGCGTTACTTTGAAAACGGAAGCCCTGATATTGGCGACTGGACTCCTGAACAGCCGCGCGGCGACGGATGGTTCATCCTATCCATCCATATGACCGAAGACAGCGCCGTGTGGGTCTGGGCGCGCCGCAAAACAAAGGAACAGAGATGAGCGAGCCAATCAAGATTTTCGGGCTGCTTGTGGTCCATCCCGACCAAGAAGCGCTGATCAAAAAGCATTGCTTCGGTGACTGCGGAAAAATTTCCATTGCCGGCGCAATTGAGGACCCGCAAACCGGCGGCCTTGCAGTCTGTTGCGAAGCTCAATGCCCCTGGCTTCAGGGTGAAATGGATGAGCCGTACGGAACTACCATGTCCTTCGGCAAGGAGCATGCGATCTATCTGCGTGCCATTACCGACACACCCGAAACGCATCAGGACGCGTAACGATGAGTGCCTATTGCACCTATTGCGGCAAGCAACACCCAGTGTCGCTCTGCCCGCATACGTGGGGCGGCAGTGTCGCGAGAACGCATTTGCGCTGCACGTACTGCGGCAGCAATCAGCACGCAGTGAAGTTCTGCCCTCATACCTGGAGCGGCGGCAGCAACCGCCGTCAAAACTCGAACGGCGAATATTTAGATTAAGGAATGGGGATGAAAGACTTTACACCAACGAAGGAGACGATCAGTCTCCATGGCCTCGGATTTATCCAGCTGGTTCTCAGCGGCAATCAACGCATGCATGTGTGGCATCCGGATCTGCCGCGTCGTAATTGCTTCGAGCATTCGGCGATTCATAACCATCGATTCAGCTTCACATCTCGGGTGTTGAAAGGTGTTCAGATGAATACGCGCTGCGATCTGGAAATCGTCAAGCCTGGCACGGGTTCACACGTCCTGATCAGTCACAACGGGCCGCGCAGCGACAAGGGCGGACGGCTCAGCTACCCTGTCGCAGATGTCAACGTTATCGAGCGTGAGCTGGAACCGTATAGTGCGGGCCAAGAATACTTCATGCCGGCGATGGAATACCACTTCACGCCTTGCGTTGGCGTCGTAGTAACTCTGATGACGAAAATCGAAGAAACGCAATTGCACGCAAGCAGCGTGATCCGATCCGGAGTGGACTTCCACTACGATTTTGACCGGTTTCAATTGTCGCCAAAGAAACTCTTTGAATATGTAGTTGATGCACTGGGATCGTCAAGGGTCATGTCGGAAACGGCAAACCCGGAGAAAGCGTGAATCAGGCGCCAACCAACTGCACGACCAAAGAAATCACAGCGATGATCGCTGCGATACCTGCGCACACCGCCGCCCATTTGGCGAAACGTGCAGAATTTTCCGCAGCAACAGCCGATCGCTCAGCAGCGACAACCTCTCGCTCGCGAAATTGTCGATCTGCGTCGGCGGCCGCCGCGCTCTTTTTTTCGTCTTGGTCTCGCAACCATTCGTTGATGTGGCCATACGCCTCGGCTGCCATGCCGAAGCGTTTTTGCGTGACGGCGATTCGGACGCACTCGTCGCCACCGTTAGCGTCTGCCCAGTTCTGGACCTCATCTTTCGATCGCAGCATTGTGACACCCTCAGTTTTTTAGGAATCCTAGCATGAAAAAACGCCCTATCCTCTTCTCCGGCGCCATGGTGCGCGCGCTGCTGGACGGCAGCAAGACGCAGACACGACGAATCGTGAAACCACGGCCAGACTTCGCCAGTGCATTGAAATTGTTGGGAGGGCCTGAAGCCGGAACTTCAATTGCATACGACCATATGTTCGGCGGCATCGGACTGAAACGAAACGCGGGAATTGCTTTTTGCCAGCCGAATATCCACTGCCCCTACGGTTATGCTGGTGATCGCCTCTGGGTGCGCGAAACCTGGCAGTACGCCGACTGGACGGACTGCGGCGAACCACATATCGGCTATGCCGCTGATGGCAAGAGCGTCCTGCACGAAGAGTTTCCAGAGGACTGGGCCAAGCGGCTTGAGGAAATCTGGTGCGAACTCTCCGCACCAGCGAATTTCGACATCGACAACCGTGCGGCAGACCGTCGCTGGCGCCCCAGTATTCATATGCCTCGCTGGGCCTGCCGTCTGCTGCTTGATGTCGTCGCAGTCCGGGTAGAACACCTGCAAGACATTAGCGCCGAGGATGCGATTGCCGAAGGCCTGAGCGCCATCACGAAAGATGGCAAGACGGTGAAATACGGCATCCCAGACCGCGACGGATTCCCTGGTTCAGACGATGATGGCTGGCATTGGAACGAATGGGAAAAGGATCCTATTGTTGCCTTCGGCAAGCTTTGGGAAAAGATCAACGGCGCCGGCAGCTGGGCGGCAAACCCGTGGGTCTGGGTTGTCGAATTCAAGCGAGCCGAAAATAACGTTGAGGCAGATATTTGCCGCAACGGAGCCTGAATCCGACTAATTACGGCAGAAAACTAGACGATATACGCAAAGTGAGAAGCATGAGAGATGACGCAGCGGACATTTTTATGTCGGAAAAACAGGTTGATTTCCTGACCGGGATTTCGCGCGGGCGGACGGTTGGTGAGTTGAAATTGACCAAGTTCCAGCTGCAGGGCGAGTTCCTCCGCAAGAAGGGCATTCCATTCACGGAAAACGCCCGTGGCAAGCCTATCGTCGCCAAGGTGGCCGTCGAAGGGCGCGTTCAATCGGACCAGCCACGCAAACGCTGGCAGCCCACGCTCGTTGGGGCATAGCGAATGGGACGGCAACCATCAACAAATAAAAATCTGCCGATCCGGATGCGCCGTCGCGTGCAGCGGAGCGGGATCGCATATTACTACTACGACGCCGGCGGAAGCCCGCGCGTCGAGATCCCGCTCGGCAGTGATTATGTCGCAGCAGTGATGAAGTGGGCTGAGCTGGAACAAGACAAGACCACGCGCATCGCCGGCCTGATAACGTTCCGATATGCAGCAACGCGCTACATCAAGGAGGTGTTGCCGGGGAAAAGCGCCCGATCTCAAAAAGACAATCTGACCGAGTTTGAGTTTCTCCTTGAATTCTTCGGCGATGCTCCACTTGATGAGATCGACCCGCAACACATCCGGCAATACATGGAATGGCGCGTCAGGAAGTCGCGAGAAATGGCCGCAGAAAAGAATCGCCAGCGCATGCTGCGCGGCCTGGCGCCATTGAAGATTCCCGATGGCCTAGTTCGCGCAAACCGTGAGAAAGCACTGTTTTCGCACGTTTTCAACATGGCGCGCAACTGGGGCCTGACGAAAGCCCAGAACCCGTGCGCCGGCATCAAAGGCAACACCGAGACCGGTCGGGATGTGTACGTCGAAGATGAGACGTATAACGTCGTCTACAACGCTGCTGACCAGCCAACGAAGGATGCTATGGACCTGGCCTACCTGACCGGCCAGCGCCCGGCAGACACAGTGAAGTATCGGGAAACGGACATGAAGGACGGGTATCTGGAGCTTGCACAAAACAAGACCACCAAAAAACTGCGCATTCAGATCATCGGCGAGCTCGAGGCGGTACTGGCGCGGATCATTGCTCGAAAGCGCTTTGCCGAGAATTTCTATGGAGCGTCGTGTCTGGAGCTCATTGTCAATGAGAAAGGCCGCCGACTGACTCAGGAGGCGCTGCGGCAGCGCTTCTACGATGTGCGCCAGAAAACTGGAGTTAAATCCACCCAGTTTCAGTTCCGTGATCTTCGCGCCAAAGCGGGAACTGATAAGGCCGATGAGGCCGGCGACATGCGCGCGGCGCAGCGACAGCTGGGGCACAAATCACTTGCCATGACGGAAACATATGTACGCGAGCGAAAAGGAGACAAAGTAACGCCAACCCGCTAATTTCCGCTCCGCAAACGGTCTCGTGAGTCAGTATTTATAAGGCTTTCAGGGCGGCGAATCCGTCACCTTTGCGGAGCAACAATGCGGCGCAAACCCGCGCCGGTGCTGAATCTATTGGCGGACTCTTAATCCGTAGGTCGAGTGTTCGAGTCACTCACGCCCCACCAAAGAACATCAACGGTCTAGGCTTATGCCTAGGCCGTTTCCATTTGTGGCATTGAGTTGCTCCGAAATTCCCCTCCTGCTAGTAAAAGTCATTTTTTGCCCCGCCCCCTTTTGGCACACTTCTACGAGGCTAATAGTGGCAGCAATCAGAAAAACGAAGAAGTCTCCAATGCAAGCTGTTGATTTGCAGCGGGGATTGACCCACGTGTAGAACACAATTCTGCTTATGGCCATAAGCAGGGGATCCGAGTGATCGACATGGCATTATCAGGCATTATTCGACGCTGGCACCTTCGCGACCAGGTCCCATTGCGAGAGATCGTCAGACGTTCAGGCATCTCACGCAACACCGTCAGGCAGTAGATTCGCGCTGAAACCATTGAGCCAGCCTATGCAGTCAGGCTTTCCTGGAGTTCTTTGGATAAGTACACACTCAAACTCTCGGTCTGGCTAAAGACGGAAGCGGCAAAGTCACGCAAGCAACGTCGCGTCGAACGTTAAAACAGCTCCATTAGGAGCTGTGTGCGTTGGGATATGACGAGTCTGACGATCGGGTCGCCGCCCTTTGCCAGACTCTGGAGGATGATCAATTGGAGAGGCTCAATTCTGCGAGCAAATCAACACTCCATGATTTTGCTTCGAAGGTGTTTATAAAATGAGTTCTAGTTACGATTCCTCAGCTTTTGACCGAACGTCCACAGTGCGTTTGTCACGTAGTTGAAGCAAAGCGTAATGACGGTGACAATCAGCTGAGCAATGCGGTAGTCGAAGCGAGTGCCGTGCGTCAGCAAATACATCAATCCAGCATTGAGCACCAGACTCACTCCGGCAATCAACATGAACCGCGATGCGGTCTCCGATAATTGCCTCTGGCTTTGAAATGTAAACTTGTGGTTCAGAACAAAATTGACCACTGCACCGGCAATCGATCCGATGATCGTTCCCGTAAGAGGCGCTTGCCCGCCGTACTCAACCAAGGAAAACAAAATCGCATAATGCACCAGCGTTCCGACGGCGCCAACAACCGCAAACAGGAGAAACTGCCAAACAGAGATGCCGACTTGCTTATCACGCGGCAACCGCGACACCTCGATATCATTCATGAGAATCGTGAGATGCCAAATGATCAAATGTACGGGAGACACCATGCTGCTTGCGCACAACATAAGTTGGACGTTGCTTGGTTTCCATATAAATTCGCCCGACATACTCACCAAGAATGCCGATGCCAATCAACTGCAAGCTTCCTACAAACAAAATCGCAACCAGCAGCGATGCATAGCCGGGAACGTCCACGCCGTGGATGAGCGTCCTGAATACGATATACAACGCATAAAACAACGTGATCAGAGTCCCCGTTCCACCGAGATAAGTCATCAGCTTCAATGGCGCAGTACTAAAGCTGGTAATTCCTTCCAAAGCAAAATTCCACAACTTCCAGCCCGAAAACTTCGTCGTGCCGACTTCACGCGCGCTACGTTTGTAGTCCACCGTGGTCGTCTTGAATCCCACCCAGGCAAATAGCCCTTTCATGAACCGCTGCCGCTCAGGCAGCTGTTTAAGTACATCAACCGCAATACGATCCATCAGACGGAAGTCGCCGACATTTTCCGGAATCTTGATGTGAGACAGACGATTGTGGAATCGATAGAACAATTCAGCCGTCTTGCGTTTCATATACGTGTCGGTGCTTCTATCCATCCGTCGCGCCAAGACGACTTCTGCGCCCTTGTCCCACTCCGCGAGCATTTCAGAAATCAGCTCGGGTGGATCTTGCAAGTCCGCATCGATGGGAATTACCGCATCGCCGACCGCAACATCGATACCAGCTGTGAGCGCAGCTTCCTTCCCGAAATTGCGAGAAAGCTCAACCACGTGAAAGCGACGATCCTGAGCGGCAATCGATATCAGTTTTTGCAAGGTGTCGTCCCGACTGCCGTCATCGACGCAGATCACTTCAAAATCATATGCCGGCATGGCATCAAGGATTTCCCGGATCGCGGTCCAGAACAGGACCACGCCTTCGCCCTCGTTATAGAACGGTGCCACAATCGATACGGATTTTTTTTTAATTACCATGCTTTTCTCGGTCAACCTCTCCATTTTCACTGGAGAAAGATGCCATTCTAATGAATTGTGGATACCCTGTGCCATGCAAATTGCCGGCTTTCATCGCAGGGACGGAAAATGCGGCCTTGCTTGCAAGCTCGCGATAGAAATACAATCCCGCGTGCCAGTTCGATGCACGCATAATGTCAAATCAACAATAAACGCGCCCCAAAGTTGACTACCGAAAAAATACCCCCAGCCACAACACCTGAAAACAGCGTGTTCAATTTCTCCGACCATCGACTTTCGCAAATTTGCCAAATCGTCTTCTCCCTCCTGGCCGTAGCGTTTTCAGGTTGGATTTTGTGGAATGCAGTTCTGGCGATTCCTGCAGTTGACGACTTCTGTTATGGCGCCGGCGCTCATGAGCGCGGCGTCATCCAAAATGTCGTGATTGAGTACTTCACGTGGGGAGGCCGGTATTCGGCAGCTTTTCTGATTAGTGCATTTGCAGGCGCAGACACGCTGCTGTTTCACTACTATTACCTGGTCCCTCTCACGATTCTGGCTCTCAATCTCCTGGCCGTCCGCCATTTTCTGTCCAGTGTCGATCTGAAAACAAAGACAATCCTGCTGTTGTTCTTTGTCATTCTCATGACAACATTCCGCATGCGTGAATCGCTGTTCTGGCTTTCCGGAGGCGCGACGTACGGAGTATCCTGCGCGATCTTTCTTACCCTGATTGCGGAAGAGTGGCGCATCTTTACAGGAGCGGTCCAGTTACGCTGGAAACGCACCTTGGTACTTTCCATCGCGAGCATACTGTTGGTCAGCTTCAATGAAGCGGTCATGCTCGCGCACGTTACCTTGCTCTTTCCCTTGGTGGTCGTTGCGTTCGCGACGAAAAATAACAGAGCCGTTGCATGGATCTTGGCCGCCACGATTGTCGGCACGCTGATCTCCGGCCTCGCTCCTGGAAACTTCCTTCGAGCCGGCCTGACCCCCCACAATACAAATGTACTGGTCGCGGCCTGGGTATCGTTCAAGCTGTTGGCGATCAAATATGCCTTGCCCACACTTGTCAGCATTCTGATGTTCCGTTGCTTGCTATGGTTCTGCCGGGTCCGCAGAGACTTCGCTTTCACGCGCAACCAGGCTTTTGCGTTCTGCCTGTTTCTTCTTCTGGCGCTATGGGCAAGTATCTTTGCCAGAGCCTATGCACTCAACGAACTGGGACCGGAAAGAGCGAGAACGATTGACTTTCTGCTGGTGAATCTGATCGGATTTTTCATTGCGACTCAACTGTATCAACGCAGCCGCGCGCGATCTGAGAATCAATCCCGCCCGATTTTGGCAGGACTCATCTTGTGCGCACTCGTCGCCACGATAGCCGGCGCAGTCTTCGCCCCTCAGCAGACTTGGCGACCGCTACTGGATGGCATGCAAGAGAGCGTCCGGTTACGCGATCTGATCACCGCGCGACTGAATCTTGCCGGCTCGGCAAGAGGCCAGGCGCTGGTCGTAGACGCTTACATCCAGGATCAAAAGCCGATTACCTTCTTTAACGATATTAAGGAAGACCCGAAACAATGGGAAAACAGCTGCTTTGCAAAGTACTTCGACTTGAAAGAAGTTCGCACCAGAAATTGACCACAACTTATCGTCAGAATGTCATATGAAAAGGGCCTGCGTTTCACCGCAGGCCCTTTTTATTGTTTGTACCGACTTCGTTTTCTCCAAACTCCAAGGATCGATGCTGCGAGCAAAGGCGCAACAAGCTGATAATGCGCAAAATCGACGCTTACTCCGCAAGTCGAGTGATCGAATCACTCACGCCTGACCAAAGAATGCAGAGGGCTTGAATCGAGATTCAGGTTCTTTTTCTTTGGCCGACACAAGACGAATACTTCTGGCGATTTCCGCTCCCGCATCCCCGTCACCCCTGAAGCAAACATCCCACCATCAGACGGGATGTTTAGAGATCATTTATTCTTCGGTGGATTATTGCTTCTACCACCACCCGATGGTTGCCCGGGATTCTTGCTCGGCCAGTTCGGTGGATTTTCGTTTGCCATTTTCACATCGACCTCCAATAAGAAAAATACCGCATCAAGAATTAAAAAACTGCACCGGGATTTTTATCGCTGCATTCCGCTCAGCACACAGTCACGTTCTACAACTTCCCCGCCGCCACATCCTCATCAATCGCCTCGCGCGCCACCGCTATCGCGTTGTCTTCCGCTTCCTTGCGTGTGTTGCCGCGGAACGTCGGGACGTTGGCGCGGCGAAACGGCACCGGGTTGTCGTTGCGATGCAATTGATAGGCGCCGACCCAGGTGCCGTCGCGTTGTTCGCTGCCGCTGGCGCGGATGAAGTAGCCCTTGTGTTCGTAGGAGTCGAGGTCGAGTTCGGAGTCGATCAGCGCGCGTGCGAATGCCGCGCCGGCCATTTGGGCAGCGTGGACCGTGTCGAAGGGGGAGCCTTTGATATTCGGATATTCTTCTTCACCGTCGACCTTGATGCTGCAAAACACGCCCTTCTTGCCGGGCTGCGTGCTGTCGATCACGATGAAGTGCTTGCCGCGATGGGTGGAACCGTACTGCGCCATTGTTTCTGCCTCAATAAATAATTAACAGCCATCGTAGCATATGCCCCTCTTGCATGAAGGCAACCCCGCTTCCGCACCGGGGACGGCTACAATATGCGTCAAACAAATTCACGGGACAAGTTCATGGACGCAGAATTCTGGCTGGAACGCTGGCGCGACGGGCGCACGCATTTTCATCAAACCCGCGTGACGCCGCTGCTGCAGAAATACTGGCCGACACTGGCGCTGCCGCAGGGCAGCCAGGTGCTGGTGCCGCTGGCGGGCAAGTCGCTCGACATGGTGTGGCTGGCGTCGCAGGGACATCGCGTGCTGGGCGTGGAATTGTCGCAGCTGGCGGTCGAGCAGTTCTTCGATGAAAACCGGCTGCAGCCACAGGTCAGCGAATCCGCCTACGGTCGCCACTATGCGGCCGGCGACGTCGAGATCATTTGCGGCGATATTTTCAAGCTGGATGCAGCGCTGCTGTCGGCCTGCGTCGGCGTCTACGACCGCGCCGCGCTGGTGGCGCTGCCGGCCGACATGCGCGCACGCTATGCGCAGCACGTCTATGGCCGGTTGTCCGCACAATATCGCGGCATCCTCATTACGCTCGACTACCCACAAGAACAGATGGACGGTCCGCCGTTCTCGGTCAGTGATGCGGAAGTGCAGGCGATCTTCGCGGCGCATTCCGAAGCGCTCGTCATCGACCGTCGCGATATCCTCGACAAGGAACCGAAGTTCAGCGAGCGTGGCGTCAGCCGGCTCGACACCGTGGTGTATCAGCTGCAGCGCAAACGCTGATTGCCCTCATCACGCGTCACTTGATCTGTCCGATCCTGCGCAGGAACTCTTCCACGTCCTTGCTCGCCTGGTCGCGGTAGCGATTGTCGAACGAACCGACGGTCACGCCCACGGCCTGGCAGTCCTTGTACAGCTTGCGCTCGTCCGCGGGCGAGAGTTTGTCGCCGCTACCGACCAGGCTACGCGCCCAGCTCGGAATGTCGGTTTCGGTCATCGGGCAGTTGCGGGTGGAGGTGCCTAGCCTCAGGTAATGCACGCCCTGGTTGCCGTCGAAACTGTGATGCGCGCCGTCGTAGACGCGATAATCGATGACGCCCGGATACTCTTCCTGCATGCCCTTGATCTGGTCGAGGCAGAACTTCGCCGGCGTGTAGTCGTCCTTGCTACCCATCAGGAACAGCATCGGCGCGCCGGTCTTGTCGAAGCTGCCGTTTTTGCGGAAGCGCGAATTCTGGCAGCCGGGATAAGCGGGAATATGGAAGGCGAATTGCAGGTTTTTATTCTCGCGCAGCACGTTGTCGCGGAAGGACTTGACCGCCGTTTCGTTGGCGGCGGTGCCGCCCCGGCTGAAGCCGATGATGCCGATGCGGTCGGCATCGAAGCGCGGATCGGCGGCGAGGAATTTCAGCGCAAAGAAGGCATCGGCGGTGTCGGCGGCATTGCTGACCAGGCTCTGGTCATCCACCGTGCTCTCGACGCCGCGCGGGGTAAACGAATCGACCACGAAGGTGGCGAAGCCGAGCTTGTTGAAATACGGCGCCCAGAAACCGGTGTCCTTGGCTTGTACGCCGGCGCTGCCATGCGCAATCACAACCACGGGAATCTTGCCGGCCGGCGGATTCGGCGGCAGCGTCAGGTAGCCGAAAATCTCAAGCGGCTTGCCCACCCGCTTTGCCATTTCGAACTTGTTGGCGTATTCGGCCGAAGGGAAGCTGATCTTTTGCTGGGCAGAGGCAAGGCCCGACCAGAGCAGGCAACACGCTGCAAGAACGCACATCAGTGCCTGCAGATGGCGACGTAACGGAGCGGGTATTTTTTTCGAGTTCATGTCGGCCTTCAAAAAATTGCCCTCCATCATGCCAGCAAGCGCCACGCCTTGGCTGACAAGCTCGTCAGGAGTTGAAGATGGCGCATGCCTTTTACGGCTACGCACCTCGAAATAAAGCGATAATGCTGCTTTCCCAAGCCAGCGACGACGCCCAGCCGATGCAAGACCCCGATCAAGATTCTCCCGAAGTGCAGCCGACCCGTCCGTGGATCGTGCTCACCACCACTTACGACGTGGAAGCGTGGATCGACAACTACAACCGGGACTTGCAACAGGCGGTGAAGAAGGACAACACCAAGGGTTACGGTATCTGCTTCTGCATGGAACTGGGCGGCGAGGTGTACCTGCACACGACGTCGGAAGGCGACATCCTGCTGGACGTGACAGAAGAAGCGGAATGGGTGGCGCCGGTGATCAGCGCGGCCACCGGGGTAGCGGCGCCGTCGTCATCGGTGTGGGCACTGCCGGGCGATACGCTGACGCAGCTGGTGCTTGGGCTGAGCGGATTGATCGCGGCAACCCGCATCGTCGTCAGCCACGCCTACAAGACTCCGAAAAACTGGCCGCAACGCTATTGAACGGTGCGACCTCAGGCCGGCAAGCCCGGTGATGTTTATTGCGACTTCGGCTTGGTGTTGATGGCCCGGCGGGCATCAGCATCGCGTTCGGATTTCTTTTCGAATTCGGTGCGTTCGCAGGCGCACAGGATAAAGGCGATGCAGGCAGCCAGCGAAATGGCGATGAAACGCTTCATGATTATTCCCCGATAGTGATGGGCCGATGCCGGAGTCGTTGCTGCGGCTTGAATCGCACCCTTATTTCCCTGGGACAAGAGTCTAACCCAGCCCTTCCCAAAAACAAAGAATAACTCGTCTGCGCTGCCTGGCTCAGGCGCCGCGCGCGGCCGCCAGGTCGTATTTCTTGATCTTGTCGTACAGCGTCTTGCGCGGGATGCCGAGTTGCTCCGCCGCCAGCGCGACGTTGCCGTCGGCTCCCGCCAATGCATCCTCGATCAGGATGCGCTCATAGGCGTCGAGTTGCTGCGGCAGGCTGGCGGCGGCGGTCGAGGCAGCAGCAGCCGTGCTGCTGTCCGCCACGCCGAGCACCCAGCGATCGGCGAAGTTGCGCAACTCGCGTACGTTGCCCGGCCAGTCGCGTTGCTGCCATTGCGCCATGAGCGCTGCGGTCCAGGCCGGCGCTGTACGACCGTAACGAATTGCCGCAGCATGGATGAAATGCGCCAGCAGCAGCGGGATGTCTTCGCGCCGGTCGCGCAGGCGCGGCAAGTCGATGCTGACCACGCCGATGCGGTAGTACAAATCTTCACGGAAGGCGCCCTGCGCGCTCAGTTGCAGCAGGTCGGCCTTGCTGGCGGCGATCACGCGGCAATCGATGGCGATCGACTCATTGCCGCCCAGACGCTCCAGTCTGCGCTCCTGCAGCACGCGCAACAGCTTGACCTGCAAGGCCATCGGCATGCTTTCGATTTCATCAAGGAACAGCGTGCCGCCGTTGGCGTATTCCAGTTTGCCGATGCGGCGCTTCTGCGCGCCGGTGAAGGCGCCTGCTTCGTGGCCGAAGATTTCGCTTTCGAATACGCTCTCCGGCAATGCGCCGCAATTGATCGCCACGAAGGGCCCCTTGCGTTCACTGGCGGCGTGCAGCTGGCGCGCCACGACTTCCTTGCCAGCGCCGGTCTGGCCGTTGATGAGGATGTCGACCGAGGTCGGGCCGACGCTGCGGATCAGCGTGCGCACCCGCTCCATCGCCGCCGACTGCCCCACCAATGCCGGCGTGGCGGGATCGGCCTGCCAGGCTTCGCGCAGGCGGCGGTTGTCGAGCACCAGGTTGCGCTTCTCCTGTGCGCGCCGTGCGGTCTCCAGCAGCCGGTCGGCAGCGAAAGGCTTTTCGATGAAATCGTAGGCGCCGGCACGCATCGCTTCGACCGCCATGGCGACGTCGCCGTGCCCCGTTACCACGATCACCGGCAGGTCGGCGTCGGCCGCCACCGCGTGCGCCAGCACTTCCAGGCCGGAACGCCCCGGCAGCCGCACGTCGGTCACCACGATGCCGGCGAAACCCGCATGCAGCAGCGGCAAGGCCTGTTCGGCATCGGCGCAGGCCTGCACGCTGAACCCACCGAGTTCCAGCGTTTGCGTGGTGGCCTTGCGCACGCTTTGTTCGTCTTCAATCAGGATGGCGAGTGCGTTGGGTGCGTTCAATGAGGTCTCCATGAATCATCAGTTACGGGGCCGGCGCCGGCAGGCGTACGGTGAATTCGGCGCCGCCTTCGGGCAGATTATGCGCCGACAGGCGGCCGTTCATCGCCTGCACGATGGACGACGAAATCGCCAGTCCCAGCCCGAGACCTTTGCCGCTGGGCTTGGTGGTGAAGAACGGTTCGAACAGGTGCGGTGCGACTTCATCGGGAATGCCGGGGCCGCTGTCGCGAATACGTATGACGGCCTCGCCGGCGTCGTGCTCGACGATCACCGTGACGCGCTTGTCGGCAACGTATTCGACCGTCTCAACCGCATCGATGGCGTTGCGCAGCAGGTTGATCAGCACCTGCTCGGTGCGCACCACGTCGCCCATCACCTGCACCGGACTGCGCACGTCGATCTCGATGGCGACCGCCTGCTGGCGGAACTCGTTGCGCAGCAGCAGCACCGCCGCTTCGACCGTCTGCGCGACGTCGACCACGGCGATGGCGTCGCCGCTCTTGCGCGCGAAACCTTTCAGCTGCGCGATGATCTTGCCCATGTGGGCGCTGGCGCCGCTGATGTGCTCGAGGTTCTCTTCCACCTGCGGCAGCTGGCCGCGGCGCATGAATTGCACGGCGTTGTCGGCGAAGGCGCGGATCGCCGCCAGCGGCTGATTCAGCTCATGCGTGACGCCCGCCGCCATTTGTCCCAGCATGGCCAGCTTGCCGGCCTGCACCAGTTCATTTTGCGTCGTGCGCAACAGGCTTTCGGTCTGCTGCAGGGTGACGTATTTTCCCTCCAGCGCCTGATTGGCCACGCGCAGCTCCTGGGTGCGCACGGCGATGGTGGCGTCCAGCTCCTGGGCCGCACGGCGCAATGCGTCGCGCGATTCCAAGCGCTCCTGCAGGCGTCGTCTGCGCTGATAGATCGCCCATAGCGAAATCGCTGCGATCGCCATGATCAGCGCGACCCACATGGACCACAGCATGGCGATGCGGGTGATGCGGGCCTCGGACGGAAACAGCATCAGCTGCCAGCCCTGCTTGTCGATCGCGCGTGCGACGTGGTCGCCGAAGCCACGCCGCAACGGCTTGGGCATCTCGGCCACCGGCGTGATCGGCTGGTCGGCATATTGATGCGTGCCGGCCAATTCCTGCTGCAGCTTGCCGTCGAGCGGACGCAGGCTGTGGTATTTCCATTCCGGCCGATTGCTCAGGAACACCACGCCGCTGTGATCGGCCAGCGTGATCGGGTCTTCATTGCTGCGCCAGGTGTGTTCGAACTCGGACAGGTCGACCTTGACCGTCATCACGCCGATCGGCTTGCCTTCACCACGCGGCGCCCCGGCCGGATAAATCGGCTGGGCCATGAAATAGCCCGGTTCGCTGGAGATATTGCCAATGCCGTAGAAGCGTCCGGAGCCGCCCGCCAGCGCTTCGGCAAAATAGGGCCGGAAACCGAAATCGCGGCCGACGAAACTGGTTTCTTCATTCCAGTTGCTGGCCGCCAGCGTCATGCCGCGCGCATCCATCATGTAGATCGCCAGCACCTTCGACTGCTTCTGGATCGCCTGCAGGCTCAGGTTCAGGCGTTGCACCGCGGCTGCGTCATCGGGATGATGCAGCACCTGGTCGACGTCGGCCAGTGCGCCCAGCGCGTACGGCATGATCTCGAACTTGTCGAGTATCGATTGCAGGTCGAGCGCGACGATCTGCAGTTGGCGTTCGCCGGCGGCATGCAGGTCGCTGCGGGCTTTCTCCGCGGCGACGAAATACGATGCAAAAAAAACCGCCGCCGCGCACAGCGCGACGACGGCGATCAGTATCGGAAATTTACGGGAAGACATGGCTGGAGAGGTGCTCTGAACATACATGCCGCCATCATACCCGCTGGCGCGCCCTGCTCTGTCGTCTCTCTCCCTTGCTTCCCGTAACGCCATCAGTCCTCGTCCTTGAGGTAACCGACCTTGCTCGGATCACGCATGCGGAAAGTAATCAGCAAGGCGATCGCGCACATGATCGAGACGTACCAGTAGAAGTTGGACTCCATGCCGGCCGCCTTGAACGACAGTGCAACGAACTCGGCCGAGCCGCCGAACAATGCATTGCCGACCGCATACGACAGGCCGACGCACAGCGCGCGCACTTCCGGCGGGAACATCTCGGCCTTGATCAGGCCGCTGATCGAGGTGTAGAAACTGACGATGCACAAGGCCAGAAGCGCCAGGCCGAATGCTGCGTACGGATCGGTGACGTCCTTGAGCATGTGCAGAATGGGCACGGTGCACAGGGTGCCGAGCACGCCGAAAAACAGCATCATGTTGCGGCGGCCGATCTTGTCGGACAGTGCGCCGAACACCGGCTGCAGGATCATGTAGACGAACAGCGCGCCGGTCATCACTGCGCTGGCGGTCTTGGGGTCCATGCCTGCGGTGTTGACCAGGTACTTCTGCATATAGGTGGTGAAGGTGTAGAACATCAGCGAGCCGCCGGCGGTGAAGCCGACCACGGTGAAGAAGGCACGCTTGTGCTTCCACAGGCCGGCGAAGGTGCCAGCCTCTTTCTTGTTGCGGGTTTCGGCGGTGGTGGTCTCGGTCAGCGACCTGCGCAGGTACAGCGCGATCACCGCGCCGAATGCGCCCAGCACAAACGGCACACGCCAGCCCCAGGCGCGCAGCTCTTCGTTGCTCAAGGTCTGCTGCATGGCCACCAGCACCAGAACCGCCAGCAACTGCCCGCCGATCAGCGTGACGTACTGGAACGAGGCGAAGAAGCCGCGGTTATTTTTTGGCGCGATTTCGCTCATGTAGGTCGCACTGGTGCCGTATTCACCGCCCACCGACAGGCCCTGGAACAGACGCGCTACCAGCAGCAGGAACGGCGCCGCCGTACCGATCACGGCATAGGTCGGCAGGAAGGCGATCATCAGTGAACCGCCGCACATCATCAGCACGGAGATCATCATCGAGGTCTTGCGGCCATGCTTGTCGGCGATGCGGCCGAACAGCCAGCCCCCGATCGGGCGCATCAGGAAACCGGCTGCGAACACGCCGGCAGTGTTCAGCAATTGCGTGGTGGTGTCGCCCTTGGGAAAAAAGGCCGGTGCGAAATAGATGGCACAGAATGAATAGACGTAGAAGTCGAACCACTCGACCAGGTTGCCCGACGAAGCGCCGAGGATCGCCAGGATGCGTTGCTTGGTGGTGGATGGTCCGGCGGCGACGGGCGTAGCCGAAGCGTGCGTGGTCGACGTAGTGGAAACTGTTTGAGTCATTGCTATCTCCAGGTTTGTAAGCGGCCGGAGGTGCTCCACGAAAATCACGGGGCAAACCGGCTGTTTGATATTTGTGCCAGGCGTGTGCCTGCAATCGCGGCCGCAACGCGGTGCGACAGGAGCGAAAAAGGACGTTGGTTTGCCGGATTACGGCGAAGGAAGCGGCGTCACATCTGTCTCCTGCTTTATTGTTTTGGAGAGGCATATGCAGGCATCGTGCCAGTATCCGGATCTTTCTCAAGCATTTGATTTAAAAAGGGTTTTAAAAATACGTTGCGACAAGGAAAGCGCTTTCCTTGCGAACATCCAGAATCCCGGGAACACACATTGCGGATATCCAGCCAAAGCGCAGGGCGAAAAAAAAGCCCGGGCCGTTGCCGGGCCGGGCTCTTCTTGAAGCGCTGACAAAAGCATTAACGCAGGCGCGGCTCCGACGGCGTGATGTCGATGGTGCGGCGCGCTGCCGGCAAGGCCGGCACGCCGCTCAACGTGAACACGCTGACCAGTTGCGCCAGGCTGTCGGCCTGGGTCTGCATCGAGGCGGCAGCCGCGGCAGCCTCTTCCACCAGCGCGGCGTTCTGCTGGGTAACCTGGTCCATCTGGGTGATGGCGTGGTTGATCTGCTCGATGCCGGTAGTCTGCTCTTCGCTGGCGGAGCTGATCTCGGCGACGATGTCGGTGACGCGCTTGACGCTGTTGACCACTTCGGCCATTGTCGCGCCGGCCTGCTCGACCAGCTTGCTGCCGTTGCCGACTTTTTCCACGGAGTCGTTGATCAGGACCTTGATTTCCTTGGCGGCCGCCGCAGAGCGTTGCGCCAGGCTGCGCACTTCGGAAGCGACCACGGCGAAGCCGCGACCCTGCTCGCCCGCCCGCGCGGCTTCCACGGCGGCATTCAAGGCCAGGATATTTGTCTGGAAAGCAATACCGTCGATGACGCTGATGATGTCGACGATCTTTTTCGACGAGTCGTTGATGGCGCCCATGGTGTCGACCACCTGACCGACCACGCCGCCGCCCTGGGTGGCGATTTCAGATGCCGATACCGCGAGTTGGTTGGCCTGGCGCGCGTTGTCGGCGTTCTGCTTGACGGTGGAGATCAGTTCTTCCATCGATGACGCGGTTTCTTCCAGCGCACTGGCTTGCTGCTCGGTGCGCGAGGACAGGTCAAGGTTGCCGGCGGCGATTTCGCTCGATGCCGTGGCGATGGTGTCGGTGCCGGTGCGCACGTTGCTGACGATGCCGCGCAGGCTGAGATTCATGTCTTGCAGCGCTTGCAGCAGCTGGCCGGTTTCATCCTTGCTGCTGACCTGGACGTCGCTGGTCAGGTCGCCCTCGGCGACACGGCGCGAAATCGTCACGGCGGAATTGATCGGCCGCGTGATGCCGACCGTCAGGTACCAGGCGCACAGCACGCCCAGCGCCAGGATCAGGCCTTCCAGCGCGAGCAGCAAGATACGGCTGTCTTCGGCGATGACGTCGATGTGTTTCGCGGTGTCGTCGATGTCTTTGCGCTGCAGCTCGACCAGCTGGCGCATGGTGTCCTGATAGGCATTGGACGCCGGTACGAAATCCTTTTCAAGCACGCGCTCGGCTTCCTCGATGTTGCCGGCCGCCTTGGCCTTGTTGATAGCGTCGCGCGAGCTCAGATAGAGCTTGCGCTGTTCGCCGATCTTCTGGAACAGCTTCTTTTCTTCGTCGCTTTCCAGCAGTGCCTCAACCTTCTTCTGGTATTCGCCTGAGCCCTTGGACGAGGCCGCCGCTTCCGCCGCGAAATACGGGCCGAGTGACGGATCGCTGCTCTTGGCGATGGCGATCGTGCGGCGGATGCCGCTGGCAAGGTTGGCGTACCAGTCGCCGATCAGGCGCTCCTTCAGCAGAGGCTGGCTCATCATCTCGCGCGTGGCCGACGATACCGCTTGCAAGCGCCAGATGCCGATGGCCGTGATCACGATGGAGAAGGCCAGAATAAGGGCGAAGCCCAACGCCAGGCGCTTGCCGATTCGCATGTTTCCGATAATGTTCATTGCTATTTTCAATCCCGTTTTACCGTCGCTGCTGCGACGTGTTTTTAAATTCTCGAGGCGACCCCGATCCGCTCAGCACCGCCGGGCAGGTCGCCATTACAAATCAAAACGGGATATTTGATTCGTCGCAACATACGATGAAAAGCCCCGCAGATCGGGGCTTTGAGGCATATGTTGCGCAAAAGGCATCGAAAAAATGGGAATGGCATTAATGCTTCGACAAGATTGGCGTCGCAAGTGTTATCGGAACAACCACGGTCTTGTCGAAGGAACAAATCGGCCAGCAAATCGAACGAGCAAATCGAATAAGCACATCTTATCGATCAAGACCGCCGACGATCAATTTTCCGACTTCCGCCAACACCGTATTGCGCTGCTCTTCCGGTGCCTTGGTTTCAGTAAGATAAATCGATGCCAGCAACGGTGCGCCCTGCGGCGGCCAGATGATGGCGACGGTGTTGGTGGTGCCGTAGTCGCCCGAGCCAGTCTTGTCGCCTACTTTCCAGCCAGCCTGCATGCCGGCACGCACCCGGCGGTCGCCGGTTTTGTTGGCCAGCATCCAGGCCGTGATCTGGCGTCGCGATGCAGCCGACAAGGCATCGCCGAGCAGGATTTTTTGCAGGTTGCCGATCATCGCCGTGGGCGTCGTGGTGTCGCGCGGATCGCCGGGGATGGAGGTGTTGAGTTCTGTTTCGAAGCGATCCAGGCGCGTCGTGTCGTCACCCAAAGAGCGCACGAATTTATTGAACGCCTCGAGGCCGCCGAGGCTGCGCAGCATCAGGTTGGCGGCGGTGTTGTCGCTCAGCGTGATGGCCGCTTCGCACAATTGCGCCAGGGACAGGCCGTCGCCGCCGACATGCTTGCCGGTGGTCGGCGAGTAATTGACCAGCACGTCTTCGCCGTAGACGATGCGGCGGTCGAGCTGTTCGGCGCCGGTGTCGACGCGCCTGAGCACGGCCGAGGCCGCCAGGAACTTGAAGGTGCTGCACATCGGAAAGCGTTCGTCGGCGCGGTAGCCCCAGCGGCGACCGCTGCCGCTGTCGAGGATTTCCACGCCGAGGCGGCCGGCGACGCTGGCTTCCAGTTTCGCCAGACGCGCCACAACGGAAGCAGAGTCCTTAGATTTTTTTGCCTCAGCGGTACCGGCTGCCCACGCGCCGCCGGCACAACCGGCCAATACCGCGCCGGTCATGGCGAGAAAATGTCTTCTGTCTGTCATCATTTTTCCTTGCAAAATTGGAGACGAAGCGAAATGATAGGCAGCAAGTACGGTCATCGCAATTCACGATAATTTACCCCAGACCACAGAAAAACTGATCCCAGAATGAATTCGGAAAACTTATGCATCTCCCCCTCAATGCCTTGCGGGCCTTCGAAGTCGCCGCCCGCCATCTCAGCTTCACTTACGCGGCCGACGAACTGAACGTGACTCAGACCGCCGTCAGCATGCAGGTCAAGAATCTGGAAGAGCGCCTCGGCGTGACGCTGTTTCGTCGTCTGCCGCGCGGTCTCGCGCTGACCGACGAAGGCCTGGCGCTGCTGCCGGTGCTGGCCGAATCCTTCGAACGCATCGCCACCGTGCTGGGCCAGTTCGAGAACGGCCGCATGCGCGAAGTGCTGACGCTGGGCGCGGTCGGCACGTTTGCGGTCGGCTGGCTGATGCCGCGGTTGCGTGAATTCCAGCAGACCTATCCGTTCGTCGATCTGCGCCTGCTGACCAACAACAACCGCGTCGACCTGGCCGGCGAAGGATTGGACTACGCGATCCGTTTCGGCGATGGCGCCTGGCACGGCACCGACGCCGAGCGCCTGTTCGCCGCGCCGCAGTCGCCGATGTGTGCGCCGGCGCTGGCGGCACGGCTGCGGCGGCCGCAGGACCTGGCCGGCGAAACGCTGCTGCGCTCCTATCGCACAGATGAATGGAACCACTGGTTCGCCGCTGCCGGCGCGCCCTGCCCGCCGATCCGCGGCTTCGTGTTCGACTCCTCGCTGACCATGGCCGAAGCGGTGGCGCAGCAAGCAGGCGTGGCACTGCTGCCGGTCAACATGTTCGAGCGCGAACTGCGCCAGGGCCGGCTGGCCTGCCCTTTCGACATCTCCATCAGCGACGGCGCGTACTGGCTTACGCGCCTGAAATCGCGGCAGGAGACGCCCGCGATGCAGGTCTTCCGCAGCTGGCTGCTGGCACATGCAACCGGCGCGGCGTAGACAAAAGACCACATCCGATATCAGGAAACGCCTGATACTTGCAAAAGAGAACACACCGTAAAATAAATGATATAAACTATTTACATCCGCACTGCATCAGGCTTCACCAGGATGATGTAATCGTTTACAAATGCGGATTGCAGGCCGGAACCTATGAAATCAGACGGCTTGCAACGTGTCTCAACCCAACAAGGAAACGGGGGACATCATGAAAAATTACTTCGCTGCGCTGTATCGGAAACTGGTCGATTACCTCAACGACTCCAGCGCCCTCACGACCGGATCGCACCGCGGCGAGCCGCATTGCTGTGGCATGTACTCGGGCCTGTCCGACATGGAACAGGGTCACGAAAAGAACTGACGTCCGACTTTGCCTGGGCGGGCCGCGGTCCGCCCAGCCGTATTTTCCGCACTTCCTCCGGCCTTCTCCGCCGGGCACGCCCATCGGCGCTTGCCTTTATAATTTCAGCGGATCAACATTCCGTCACGCCCTTCCCGGCGCGCATCGCCTGCAATGTCCGACAACACCATCGCCCGCAACAAGTCCATGACCCGTTTCGACCAGCACGACAGCGTCTGGCTGTTCGGCTACGGGTCGCTGATCTTCAAGGCCGACTTCCCTTTCATCGAGCGCCGTCCGGCCCACATCGTCGGCTGGAGCCGGCGCTTCTGGCAAGGCTCGCACGATCACCGCGGCACCGTGCAGGCGCCCGGCCGTGTCGTGACGCTGATCCGGGATGAAGGTGCGACCTGCGCCGGCATGGCTTACCTGATTACACCGGAAGTGTTCGGCCATCTCGACTACCGCGAAAAGAATGGCTATCTGCGTCTGGCCACCGACATCCTGTTTGAAGACGGCAGCTGTACCGAAGGATTGATCTATATCGCCACGGAAGAAAACGCCGCCTTCCTCGGTCCGGCCTCGGAACGCGACATCGCGCGCCAGATCGCCGGCGCGGAAGGCCCGAGCGGACGCAATGCCGATTACCTGCTGGGACTGGCGGTGGCCTTGCGCGAACTGGGCAAGGACGATCCGCACGTGTTCGAAATCGAGCGTCACCTGCAGTTGCTTGGGGAGATCAATGCGACGAGCGGCAAGGACAAGGATGCGGCAGCGAAGCCGCATCCCTGATTGAAAATCACTGACGTGCCGCCAGCAGCAGAGCGCCGGCGCCGATGAAGAAACCGCCGGTAGCCTTGTTCAGCCGCGCCACGCCGCGCGAGGTACGGATGTAGCGGCGGATCTGCTTGCCGCAGGCCGAATACACTGCACTGGAGACGAATTCGGCGCACAGGTAAATCGAGCCGAGCACCAGGAACTGATGCGCCGCCGGGCGCGACGGATCGATGAATTGCGGGAAGATCGCAGCGAACAGCATGATCGCCTTGGGATTGGTGATGCCGAGCAGGAATTCCTGCATGACCAGCGCGAAGACGCCTTTCTGCGCCGGCGCCGACGATGGCGCCCCCGACTCGATGCCGTCGGCCAGTTCCAGTCCATGGAATTCGCGGCTGCGCCAGGCGCGCCAGCCCAGATAGAACAGATACAGCGCGCCGACCCACTTCACGGCCGTGAAGGCTGTTTCCGAAGCCAGCAGCATGGCGCCCAGTCCCACCGCCGATACCGTCAGGAAAATCGCAAACGCCGTCACCCGCCCGAACGTGGCCAGCAGCGCCACGCCGACGCCGCGGCGAATGCCGTTGTTGAGCGCGCAAAAATTATTCGGACCTGGCACCAGCGCCAGCATGATCGCGACGGGGATGAAGAACAAGGCGTCCATGTTGCTTCCGTTTTCTGAACGTTGGGGGAGTAACGATTTTATCAGCCGCAGGATTTTCACGCCGCTACGATCGCCTTGCACCAGGATCCAGCCCCGACCCGTAGTGTAAAATTCCGGTCCGCCTCCGATTCGCCGGAGCGGTCCAGGGATGCCATGAATATCACGATCAATAACGAACTTCTCCAATACATCGATCCGCTCACCGCCAACGAATACGCCGCCCTCGAACGCAGCCTGCTGGCCGAAGGTTGCCGCGATGCGCTGGTGCTGTGGGGCGACGTGCTGGTCGACGGCCACAACCGCTACGAAATCTGCCGCAAGTACGACATCGAATTCAAGACCGTGCAAAACACCGGTTTCAGTTCGATCGACGACGTCATGCTGTGGATGATCGACAACCAGCTGGGCCGCCGCAGCGTGACCGACTTCCAGCGCGGCGTGCTGGCGCTGCGCAAGCGCGACATCATTTCCGCGCGCGTGCGCGCCGAGATGGATGCATCCATCGCCGCCAAGGCGGACACCACGGCGTCGGAACAAAGCAGCGACACACAGGCAGAAGACACCTCGATCCCGAGCGCCTCCATCAAGACCCGCGAAGACATCGCCCGCGTCGCCGGCATCAGTTCCAACACCATCGGCCAGATCGAGAAGATCCGCAAGACCGCCGCGCCGGAACTGGTCGAAGCAGTGCGCACCGGCGCCATCTCGATCAACGCCGCCGCTGCAGTGGCGTCGCTGCCGAGCGAAGAACAGATCACGGCAGTAGCCGGCGGCAAGAAGGAGTTGCGCCAGGCCGCCAAGATGGTGCGCGAAAAGCAAGCCGCCAACCGTACGCCCCGTGCCGCTCCCCAAAAAGAAACTGAAACTGCAGCGGCAAGCAGCGCCAACGACGGCGCCGCGCCGCCGTGGTCGGTTGACGGCGACGATGCAGCCGCGTTGCGCGCCGAAATCGCCACACTGAATGCCCGCGTCGCCGCACTGACGGCGGAAAACCAGGCCCTGCAGGCGGAGATCGACGCACTGCGCGGCGTGACCGCCTGACCGTACGATAGTCGACCTTGCCGGTCTATACCCTCACCGCCGCCGTCGAGATCGAACTCGAGATCCGCAAGAGCCGCTTCATCGGCATCGTCATGCCGGTGGACAATCGCGACGCCGCACAACGGCAACTGGAACAACTGCGCGCGCAACATCGCGCCGCCACCCACGTATGCTGGGCGCTGATGGCTGGCGGCCAATCGGGCATGTCGGACGACGGCGAACCGTCGGGCACGGCTGGACGGCCCATGCTGGAAGTGTTGCGCCATCACGAACTCGACGGCGTGCTGGCGGCGGTGGTGCGCTATTACGGCGGCATCAAGCTCGGCGCCGGCGGCCTGGTGCGCGCCTACACCGACGCCATCGCCACGGCGCTCAAACAGGCGCAACGCATTGAGCGCATCGTCTACGCCGAAGTGGAAATCGCCATCGCCTATGCCGATGAATCGCAGCTGCGCTACTGGCTGCAACAGAAGCAATACGCCCTGCTCGGGAGCCGTCACGACACGCTGGCGCGCTTGCATGTGCGCTTGCCGGCAACGCAACTGCCTCAGCTTGCGGACAGCTTGCCGCGGCTTTCTTCAAACGCTGCGATCGCGCAGATCATGTAATCCATGCGGCGCCGGTTGGCGTCGCTGCAGGGACGTCCCCACAGAGCATCGAACTCGGCCACCACGAGGTGGTATTCAATCTCGCTGATGGGATCCATGGCTGCATGCTCCTCACAGGTTACGGTCGTCGCCGGCATCAGCATGTCCGCTTACCTGTCCCGCGCCACGCGGCGCGCCAGCACGATCGCCAGCGCCGGCGCTACAGCGAAGCAGGCGAACAAGGCGTAAGCCGCATGGCGTGCGCCGTCGATACCGCCCGGCTCCGTCAGACCTGCGGCGTTCACCGTGAGGCCTGCCAGCGCGGCGCCGATCGCCATGGCGTAGAGCTGCACCGTGGTGATGCCGGCCGAGGCCAGGTTTTCTTCACCGCGGCGCGCCGATTTCAACACGCGCGTCAGCAGATGCGGCCAGCCCAGTCCTATGCCCAGACCGACTCCGCCGAGCGCCAGCGCCAGCCACAGTCCTTCTGCCCCAACATCCACATCGACGTCGCCGGGCAGCAGCGCCGCCAATGCCACCAGCGACAAGGTCATTATCAGCGGTCCGATATGCACCATCCGATCGGCATCCTTGCCGCTGCGCGCCGAACTCAGCAGCGACGCCAGGCTCCAGCCGCCGGCCATGGCGGCCGTCATGTAACCGGCCTGCAGCGGCGCGTAACCGTGCAGCGTCTGCAGGAAGTACGGTACGAAGATTTCGGTCATGCTGCCGATCATGAGCAGGCAGACGCAGGCGAATACCTTCCCCATTGCGGTACTCAATTGATAGGCGCCGGTCGGCAAGAGGGCTACGCCGGGACGCTGGTCAAGCCAGGCGACCAGCCCACCCGCCGCCAGTCCGGCCGCGACGCCGAGCAATTTTCCGGCGATGTCCTCCACCTGTCCGGCCAACGCCACCAGCAGCACGGACAGCGCCAGCAAGGCAATCTTGAGCAGTGGAATACGTACCGGACCAGAAGCCGCAGTATCGCCCTGCGACGGCTTGCCGTTCAGTTGTCCGGCCACGATCACCGCCTGCAGCAACGCCACCGGCAGCAGGCACCAGAACGCCAGCCGCCAGGCGCCGCCGGCGGCGAACAGTCCGCCCACCGCCGGGCCCAGCAAGGTCGCCACGCCCCACATGCCGGACTCCAGCGCCACCGCGCGCGACCACAGGCGCTGCTCGAACAGCACCGGGATCAGCGCATAGCCGAGCGCCGCCAGCAAGCCGCCGCCAAGACCCTGCACGCTACGCCCCGCCAGCATCCATGGCATCGACAAGGCCGTGGCGCACAGGATCGAGCCGAGCGTAAATACGCCTAAGCCCAGCAGATAGGCGCGACGCGGGCCGAGCTGGTCGAGCAGCTTGCTGGTCAGCGCCGAGCCGACGATGGAGGCGACCACGAACAGCGTGATGTTCCAGGCGTAATACGCCAGGCCGCCGATGTCGCGCACCACCGACGGCAAGATGGTGGTGACGATGTGGACATTGATGGCGTGCAGCGCAACGCCGCCGGTCAGGGCGACCGAGCGCAAGAGATTGCGGCCGGTCAGCAATTCGCTCCAGGATGTGACGACAACGGTTTCGGACTTCATGACTGACCTCGACATTCGGATGGATAACGCCTAATATGCAAGCGTTTGTTTGGATATTGTTTGAACGCATGTTAAACCCGCACCTTGAATTACACAAGTAAACACTTGGAAAATAAAATTGACATTAACCCCGACATGCCGACCGCCGAACGCATCCTGCTCCGGCTGAAGACGCGCGGCCCCGCCTCCACCGCGGCGCTGGCGCAGGAGCTCGGGATGACGGCAGAAGCGGCGCGGTTGCAGGTGCAGAAGCTGCTGGCGGACGAATTGATCAGCGGCGTGCAGGAAGCTGCCGCCGGCGCCGGACGTCCGCGCCAGAACTGGGAGTTGAGCGCAGCCGGCCACGCGCGCTTTCCCGATACGCATGCCTACCTGACGATCCAGCTGATCGGGTCGATCCGACAGTTGTTCGGCGAAGAAGGACTGGATCGCCTGATTTCCCAGCGTGAAGGCGAGATGCGCAAGGATTACCTGAAGGCCTGCAGCGGCCTTGCCGGGATTCCGAAAAAACTCGACAAGCTGGCCACCCTGCGCGCTGCCGAAGGCTACATGGCGCGCGTCGAGAAGGATGGCAAGGACTGGCTGCTCATCGAAGACCACTGCCCGATCTGTGCGGCAGCAACCAGTTGTCAGGGCTTTTGCCGCTCGGAGCTGCAGCTGTTCCGCGAGGTCATCGGCGAGGCCGCCTCGGTGACGCGCGAAGAGCATTTGCTGGCCGGTGCGCGGCGTTGCGTCTATCGCGTCAAGAGCCAATGAGGAGTACCTGAGGCATGACAAGAGCGCGGCATGCGTAAAGTTGTATAGGCAATGCCGTCGGCTTCATGTCAGAATCGCTTTCGCGCAACATGAAAAACCTCCCACATAAGGAAGCTGCAATGAAGACACCGATGACCGCCTGCCTGCTGGCGCTGACCATGGCGTTGAGCGCCTGCGTAATCCAGCCGGCCGCCGAGCAAACAACGTCGACCGGACAAGTGCCGCCGGCGCGGGTCTACATCAAGAGCATGCTGTCGCCATCGTCGGGAACGGCCGAGGTGCAATTCTCGCGCGGTACGTCGTTCTTGTACGGGAACGCGCCGCTGGAGCTGGCGATCAACGACGTGGTCCTGGCGCAGATACAGAAGGGCGAACGCCTCAGCATCTGGCTCAAGCCCGGCACCAGCTATGACTTCAGCATCAAGCCCGTGCATTCACTCAATAGCGCGACCTATCCGCAGCCCAGGAAGATCACTGTGGAGCTGAAAAATCCCGGCATCTACAAGATCGTCATCGGCGGCGACCACGAAGGCCCCGTCCTGCAACAGGAAAAGTGAAACAGGGCTACCGTTCGGGACCATCCCGAACTTGATAAAAAGCGCGGAGAGTCCGCGCTTTTTTAATGCCCGCAGGAAAATTGATGCCGCCTTGCAATGCACGTCAGGAGCGGTTTTCGGAGCCGGGAGACACAAAAATTTCCTTGAAAAAACTATCCCGGCCAAATAACAACACTCTCAAAAAAATTATCAATCGGTCATCACTCTTCGCGCGCCGATGCGCTTCTTCGGCACTAAGATGTGGAAAAATCGACAACAAGAATCTCTCATGGACCAAGAACCCTATCTCATCAAGGATGCCGGCGTCAGTCCGCGCCAGATCCGCATGGCGCGCGTCGTCATCGCCGTGTTGTTGCTCTCTGCGGCGATCGCCACGCCGCTGGCGACCACTCCCCTGCTGCCGATTCCGGGCTACATGAGCGCCTTCGGCATTGCCATGATCGTGGTCAACATCATCCTGGCTTCGCTGCTGTTCGCCCAAGGGCTGATCGAAGGCAAGGAGCGCACGATCAGGCTGGGCACGGCGTATTTTTTCGTGACGGTGATTTTCGTGCCGCTGATCGCAGCCTTCCCGGGCGGGCTGATGGAAGCCTCCATCATCGGCAGCACCAGCAGCGCAGTGTGGCTCTGGTGCTGCTGGCACACCGGTTTCGGCCTGTTGATCATCCGCTACGCGACCAGTTCGGAGGAAGTCACCGGCACCACAGCCAGCGTGCGCAAATCCATCGTCGCCTGCCTCATCGTGGTGGCGCTGCTGACGCTGGCGGCGACGCTGGGACTGCCTTATTTGCCGGAAGTATTCCGCAACGGGCGCAACTTCTTCGACGACTCGACCATGCTGGTGCCGGCGCTGGTGTTCGGCGTCAACGTGATCGCCTTGCTGTTCGTGATGCGCATGCGCGAAGAAAGGCCGGAACAGCTGTGGGTCATGGTCGGCATGTTCGCCGCCTGTATCGACGTCTGGCTGACGCTGTACGGCGGCGCACGCTTTTCACTGGGCTGGTATTTCGCCAAGATGACCAGCCTGTTCACCTCGCTGGCCGTGCTGATTTCGCAGCTGTACGGCATCACGCGGCTGTACCACAGCATCGCCGGCGCCAACAAGATCCTCATGACGCAGGCCAACCAGGATGGTCTGACGGCGCTGTCGAACCGGCGCTGCTTCGACCAGGTGCTGGAAATCGAATGGAATCGCGCCCGCCGCGACAAGCGTTCGCTGGCGCTGCTGATGATCGACGTCGACCATTTCAAAAAATACAACGATTGCTACGGCCACCTGGCCGGGGACGATTGCCTGCGCCAGATCGCACAGCAGTTGTTGCGCGTGATCAATCGGCCGGGCGATGTCGCGGCACGCTACGGCGGTGAAGAGTTTGTGGTCATTTTGCCAAACACGGATACCGCCGGGGCCCGCCTGGTCGGCGAACGCCTGCTGGTTAACCTGACTGCTGCATCGATTCCGCACGCCCACAACCAGCCGCTATGCCATGTCACGCTCAGTATCGGCGTGTCGGCGATGGTGCCAGGCCCCGGCGGCAGTACGACTGCGCTGGCGCTGGCAGCAGACAAAGCCTTGTACGAGGCCAAGGAAAGCGGCCGCAATCAGGTCTGCATCGCCCGCCATGAATCATTTGCGTCGGCAGCGACACCCGCATTCCTCATGAGTTAGGTGCGTCGGCGCTCAGATATTCAACAAACCCATAACTGGTATTGGTAATCAAAATTGGAAAAGGATGTCTGAAACACGCATACTGCAACGCAACATAAATCACTTTCTTGCGGAGCCCACCATGCGTATCCTGATCGACGTCCTGCCATACACCCTGCTGATCGCTGCAATGGTCGCACGTTATTTCGCGTCGACACGCTAATCCATGGCGGCAAGCCTGCTGCGGGCCACCGCAGGCAGGCCTGAAATAAAAAAAGGGCGGATTTTTCCGCCCTTTTGCTTTTTCTTCTCCGACGAAAAGCCTCTCTTTTCGCGTCTTTACAATTTCCCCGCACGATTCAAGTAACCGCCCCCTTCGTCGTTATGGAGCTGGGTACCCGCGCCGACTTGGCCTTACACTCCACGCTTCATTTTGCTTCCGTCCATTTAGAAAGACTGCTCATGCCGCGCATCATGACCCTCCTCCTCGCGACAGCACTGGCGCTGGCGATCACCGGCTGCGCCTGTGTGCCCGGCTTCGTGGGTTTCGACAGTCGCTGCGGCTTCACCAACCTGCCCAGCGGGCAACCCTGAGGACAATTTACACGTGCAAATCGAAGTTAAGTTTTCCGCCTTGGACGGCCTGTAGCGCAACGCAACAAAAACGCCGGCGGCAAGCGTTCAATGCACGTGCGATTCCAACCATGCAATGAGATCGTTTTGTGCGTGCAAACGGCGTTCCGGGGATTCATTGAAAATCTCGTGGAAAGCGTCGTCGTAACAATGCATCGTCTTGTCGACTTGCGGCACATGGGCGAAGAAAGCACGGCTGCCTGCCGGATCGACGAAAGCGTCGTCGCCGGCAAACTGCAGCAGCAGCGGTGAAGTAAATGTGCCGGCATCGCGCTGCACGCATGCCATCGCCCCCAGCATGAAATTGACCACGCGCGCGGACACCTTGCCATGGTTGAGCGAATCATCGAGGAAGTCGCGCACCACCGCTTGGTCATGCGACAAGCGCTGCGCCGGCAGACTGGTCGGCACCGCTACCCCCGGCGCAATCCTTGTGGTCAGCGCCAGCAGGAATTTCTGAAAGCCCGACATCCGGATCGCCAGCGCCGGCGACGACAGCAGCAGCCCACGCACCTTCGACCAGCCGCCGGTGGCGAAGCGCGCCGCCACCAGGCCGCCCATGCTGTGCCCGAACAAAAATGGCGTGGTCTGCGCGACGGCGGCGAAATCGTCGAACACGGTCTTGAGGTCATCAAGAAAATCATCGTTCGCCTGCACGCTACCGCGCGCACCTCCTGAACGACCATGGCCGCGATGATCGTGAATGCGCACCGAGAAACCGGCATCATGGAAAACCCGCGTCAGTTCGGCGTAGCGGGCGCCGTGCTCGCCGAGTCCATGCACCAGCACAATGGCACCGCGCGGCTGCGGATGCACCCATTCGCGATAAAAAAGCTTGACGCCATCGGCGGCCTGGAGAAATCCCGTATTTTGATTGTTGTCGGACATCGCGCTGCATTTCCTTGAAGGGATCACGGACGTCTGCATATTGCCCTAAAAACCGGCAACGCACAGCATCGCCCTGTTCCGGCGAAACGGCAGGGACACAATAAAAGAATGGGAAAAACTCGATGGGAAAACAAGCGCGCCGGGCGATCTGCGGAAATATGCTGATCGCCCGGCGGCGGTGAAATGCCGCATGCATCGCTTCGGGGAATTGGTGTTGGTATATTTTCTAACCGCCAACTCCGGTATCGAGACCAGATAATAAATTCGCCTCTGCGCGCCACCAATCGGACGATGCCGGATTGCCTTGTAGGACAAGCTCCCCTGTCGCGGTGGCGCCGGTTCCTGCTGCTATCGCGCGCTTATCGTGGTCAATCCTGGCCCGCTATTCCGGTGTCCTGGCGACGGTGTGAGCGACGCACACGCCGGATCGCCAGTTGCACGCTGGCCAGCCATGACAGCGGACGCGGATGCACTACGGCGCGCAAGGCGCGCGCATAGTCGAGGATAAGCCCCGGCGTCCACGCCATGGTCATGGCGCGCTTGCGGATGTGGCTGGCGACCCAGACTTCCGGCGAGAACAGGATCTTGATGAAGCTCAGCCAGTGATCGGCGCGCTTGCCGATCACGCCTTCCAGTGCCGCCTCCAGCGCATGCGCGACGGTGCTGGAACAATTGCGATGAGTCAGGTTGTAGATCTCTTCGCGACGATAGTCCTGCCAGAACTGCTGCAGGTGACGCACGTCGTAATCGCGGAAAGAAATCTTTTCGGTCGATTCGCACCACGCCGCCGATTCCGACGGATAGTCGGTCAGATAGCGGCCCCGCACGTTGTTGTCCGGCGTGGCGCGCAGCAGGCGTGAAAACTCGCCCGGTGACCGATCGATTTCAACCGCCGGATACAGGCTGATATACAGACTTGGCGCAATCTCCAGCGCTGCGTGGCCGGTCGAAATGCGGCCGCTGGCGTCGACTGCGGCAATATAGCGATCGACGATGGGACGATGCAGCGTCGCTTCCCGGGCCGAGCCGGCCGGCGTCCAGACGTGCACCGTGAGCGGCGCTGCCGAGGCAATTGCTGCCGGCGTCGTCACCGCCAGCTGGCCGTCGTAGCTGCCGGCATCGAGCGGCCGATCCGAATCGGCGTTGCGATAAGCCAGCTGCGACAATGAACTGGCACGCGGCAAACGGCGTGAACGACTGGCCAGCCAGATCATGCTCCAGCCGCTAAAAATCAGTCCCATGCCCAGGCAATACGGCACGGTGCCTTTGTAATGCGTAGGGTAAGGCTGGAAGAAAAAAATCGCGATCAGGATCTGGCCGACGCCACCCGCCAACGCCATGCGCCAGCGTGGAAAACGCACGATGGCGGCCGAGATGATCTGCAAGCCGCCGCCGATCGTGAAAGCCGTGCCGAACAGCATCGCCAGCAGCATATCGCTGTGGTGATAGGCCGAAATGATCAGCAGCGCGATCACCAAGAACAGACTGCCTTTGACGTAGCGCAGCGTTTTCTGCGCACCTATGCCACTCGACGCCAGGAACAGCGTGGCCAGGCTTTCCACCAGCAGCAGCCAGCCGAACAACGTCAACGGAAACACCAGCACACCATCCAGCGCATCGATGCACAGGCTGACGCCGACGACCGCCCAGGCCAATCCGATCAATGCCAGTACATGCCAATAACGCCGGATAAAATCCGCTCCCAGTAACAACAACACCAGACGTATCACGTTTTGTTCCCCATTTCTGATGACGGCCTTGCGGCCGGTCCCGTTTCCTCTGTTTCCCGGCGTCCATTTTACCGTCGTCGGCGCACTTGTTCCCAACGGAAAGAATCGACGACAATGGACGGCCTTCTCCCTCTTCTTCGTCTTCTCTCTCTGTGCCATCCATGCTCCTCTTCTCTACATTTGTCAGCGCGATGCTGCTGTTTCCTCTGAACGTGACGCTGCTGGGCGCGCTCGGGCTGCTGTTGCGACGACGCCGGCCTGCGGCGATATGGCTGAGCTGGACGGCGCTGGCCCTGCTGCTGGTCTTCAGCACACGAGCCGGCGCACTGCTGCTGGTCGCACCGCTGGAATGGCAGACGCCGCCGCTGGCATCGATACCGCCGACGGCGCAGGCCATCGTCGTACTCAGCGGCGCACGACTGTCAAATGCGCCGGACTACGATCATCAGGACAAACCCGGTTTCATCACGCTTGCACGTCTGCAATACGCCGTGCGCCTGCATCGCGCCAGCGGCCTGCCGATTCTGGTCACCGGCGGCAAGCCTGACGGCTCGGTTGAAAGCGAAGCGGCTGTCATGGCGCGCAGCCTGCGCGACGACTTCGGCGTCGCTACGCGCTGGCAGGAACAGGCCTCCGACACCACCGCCGACAATGCCCGGTTGACGGCGCCGATTTTGCGCAACGCGGGGGTACAACATGTGCTGCTGGTGACCGACGCCATGCACATGCCGCGCGCGCTGCGCAGCTTTCGCGCACAAGGCATCGGAGTGATCCCAGCGCCGACGGTCTTTTTCAGCAATGAACGCCTTACGCTCAACGACTGGCTGCCGGGAGGCGAAGGCTTGCGACGCAGCAACTACGCGCTGCACGAATGGATAGGCGCACTCTGGTATGCGTTGCGGAGCATTGCTGACAAGAGCCGATAAGGCCGAGGAAAGCCCCACTAATCGGGGCTTTCTTTTTTCCTACCACGTTTAAAGTTATCCTGTTGTCGCGCCGTTAACGACACAGTCCGGGCAGCATTCCGGACGACAACTCGGGTATTTTTATCCAAGTTTTCAAGGCATGCGCAGACACGCCGACCATTTCCACTTTAATCAAAGAAAACTCTGGAGACCATGGAATGAAACTTTCATTCAAACAACGTCTGTGGGCGCCGCTCGTCATCAGCCTGATCGCTCTGCTCGCCATTTCAATTTTCAACGCCTACCAGGCGCACAACATCCGCCTTGAAGAACGCAAGAAAGACCTGATCAATGTGGCGCAAGTCGCCATGAGTACGATCAAGGAATACGGCGAGCTGGCCAAGAACGGCACGATGAGCAAGGAAGAAGCGCAAAAGACCGCGTTGGCGCGTGTGAAGATGATGCGCTACGGCACCGACGGTTATTTCTCGGTATCCAATTCGTCCGCCGTGACCATCATGCATCCGATCAAACCGGAGCTGAACGGCAAGGACCTGACCAACTTCAAGGATCCGGCCGGCAACCAGGTGTTCGTCAACATCTCCAAGGCCGCTGCATCGCCGCAGGGCGGCTTCATCAACTACATCTGGCCGAAAGTCGGTTCACCCGACCCGGTGCCGAAAACTTCCTATGCGTTCCGCTATGAACCTTGGGACTGGATCGTCACCACCGGCGTGTACATGGACGACGTCAATTCGGCGTTCACGCAATCGGTCTATCAGCTGATCGCGATCTTCGCCGGTTTTGCCATCATTCTGATCGCTCTGGTGGTGGTCAACAACCGCAGCATCCTGCGCACCATCGGCGGCGATCCGGGCGACGCGGCGGAAATCGCCAACCGCATTTCCGACGGCGACCTGACGCTGGTCATCAACACCGCGCCGGGCGACACCTCGAGCCTGGTGTACGCGTTCAAGCGCATGCGCGATTCGCTGACGCACACGATCTCGAACATCAAGTCGTCGGCCGACACCATCGCCACCGCATCGAGCGAAATCGCCAGCGGCAATCTGGATCTGTCGGGCCGCACCGAACAGCAGGCCGGCTCGCTGGAAGAAACCGCGTCGGCAATGGAAGAACTGACCTCCACTGTGAAACAGAACGCCGACAACGCACGCCAGGCCAACCAGTTGGCGGTGTCCGCTTCGGAAGTCGCGATCCAGGGCGGCGCGGTCGTCAGCCAGGTGGTCGACACGATGGGCTCGATCAACGAATCCTCGCGCAAGATCGTCGACATCATCAGCGTCATTGACGGCATCGCATTCCAGACCAACATCCTGGCGCTGAACGCGGCGGTGGAAGCTGCTCGCGCCGGTGAACAGGGCCGCGGCTTCGCGGTGGTGGCGTCGGAAGTGCGCAGCCTGGCGCAACGCTCTTCCGCTGCGGCCAAGGAAATCAAGACGCTGATCGACGATTCGGTATCGAAGGTCGACGTCGGCAGCAAGCTGGTGCAGCAAGCCGGTGAAACAATGAACGAGGTGGTCGCCAGCGTCAAGCGCGTGACCGACATCGTCGGCGAAATCAGTTCGGCCAGCCAGGAACAAAGCGCCGGCATCGGCGAAGTCGGCCAGGCGATTACCCAGATGGATGAAGGCACGCAGCAAAACGCAGCACTGGTGGAACAAGCCGCCGCTGCCGCGCAGTCTCTGCAAGACCAGGCGGCTACGCTGGCCCAACTGGTCGGCCGCTTCAAGCTCGATGGCGCTCACGTGCAGGCGGCGCCGATCGTACGTGCTGCCGCGCCGGTACGTACTGCGGTGGCAAAGGCGCCGGTCCGGCCTGTTGCCGTCGCCGGCAAACCCAAGGCGGCTGCTACTGCTCCTGCTGCAGCGCCACGCATCGCCTCGGCGCCTGCCAAATCGGCAGGATCGAAACCGACGATGCCGGATTCCGATTCAGATTGGGAAACCTTCTGACGGACGTCCCTGCATCATCGTGACGGGCAGCAAAACGAAGGGCTTGCATCTCAGTGCAAGCCCTTTTTTCATGCCTTGATCCTGCACATTTTCTTTCACCGCGACCATGCCGCCACGCTTGTCGAAGCGGTCATTTTTTGAGAGTTTTCTCATATTCTTTGAGGGCGTGAATCGCGAGAATGGTTACATCGCGCTGAAACAAGGCGCTCACATGAAACCACAATCGCCATGAACCGTCTCGCCGCCCTCATCGTCCTGACCTCCGCCTTGTGCGCCACTGCCGCCGTGCAGGCAGCGCCGACGGTGGAACTGCGCGTGACCGGCGTGATCCGTCCTTCCGCCTGCACCCCGACCCTGGGCAACAGCGGCGTGGCCGACTACGGCACCATCCCGGCCAAGACCTTGCAACCCGGCCAATACAAGAAGCTGGACGTCAAGCAAGTCAGCCTGTCGGTGACCTGTGACGCCGCCGCCAAGATTGCGCTGGTGGTGATCGACAACCGCGCTTCTTCACGCATCGACGGCGTGGTCGACAGCATCCGCGCCGACGCTGCCTACAACTTCGGCCTTGGCAGTGTTGCCGGCAAGAACGTCGGCGGCTACACCATGATGCTGTCCGCCGCCGCGCTGGCCGACGGCCAACCGGTCTCCGCTATCGCGTCCAAGGATAAAGGCGCTTCGTGGAGCGGCAACGCCGGCTACCTCGATCACGACGGCGCTTATTTCTCGTTCGCTCAAAGCGGCATGACACCGGTTGCACTCAAGACGCTGGCCGCGACCATCAATGTTCAGGCCGTGCTGAACAAACCGGAAAACTTGCCATTGAATCAAGACGTGCCTCTGGACGGCTCCGCCACGATCGAGATCAAGTATCTTTGACGCGACAGAGTTGCGTTGCAAGCACGCTTCTTGCAAGCACTTTTTGCGCAGTCCACAGTCAAACTTGGAATCGGCTTAAAATAAGCCGGTAGCATTGCCCAGCGCATTGAGCCGTTTAGTTGTCGACCGTCTGTGAAAATCCAGCAGTTCCGGCAGGTCCGCCCTGTCGAATCCGTTTAAGGAAAGAGACATGGCAAACTCTCCAAAAACAATGTCCAGCCTGATGTGCGAGCTCAGCGTCGCACTCGCCGACCTTGCTGAAAAAATGAGCAATCTGGCAATCAATCTGGAAAACCAATACCTCGATTCCGATGCGGAAGAACCGGCTGCGCTGATGGAAGCCGCCCGCTCCACGATTGAAAAAGCCAGGAGCAATTGACGCGCAGCCTGCCGTCATTTCCCTTAGCCCGACTTGCCGCGTCTCTTTTTTGACATCGCTTCCCGAGCGACATCACGTGCCACTCCGCCATCGTCGTCGATCCAGAACGACACTCCTTCCGCCTCCACCCGCTCAGCAATGAAATCCGCCACCACGTTGACGCGCACAATGTCGCGCGCATCGGCATGCGTAATCAGCCAGTAGGAACGATACAGTTTCACTTGCTGCAACAGACGCACCAGTTTCTTCTCGCGCCGTGCCATGAAACAGGGCAGCACGCCCAGGCCTGCCCCACCGACCACCGCCGCCATCTGGCTGATGATGTTGGAGATGCGGATGCGCGGCCGCAGCGCCGGTGAAATCTCGGACAGGTAATCCAGCTCGCGCGACCACATCAGGTCTTCCACGTAACCGACCCACGGATGCGCTTCCAGTTGCGACTTGTCTTCAACGGCCGGCTTGCGGCGCAGGTAATCGCGTGCAGCGTAGATGCCGAGTTCGTAATCGTTGAGGCGGCGCGCGTACAAGCGCCCCTGTTCGGGCCGCGTCATGCTGATGGCGATATCGGCCTCGCGTTTGGACAGGCTGAACATGCGCGGGTTGGGGATCAGTTCCACTTCGAGCTCCGGATGGCGCTGCGCCAGCAGGTCCAGCTGCGGCGCCAGGAAATAGGTGCCCCAGGCCTCCGGCGTGCCGATGCGGATCGAGCCGGTCAGCCCCTGCGCCGGATCGTCCTGGCGCGCATGGATGCGCACCGCCAGGCTTTCCATGGCTTCGGCTTCGGGAATCAGGCGCTCGCCTTCGACGGTCAGCGCGTAACCGGCCGAGCGACGGTCGAACAAGGCCGCGCCGAGGGATTGTTCCAACCCGACGATACGCCGGCTCAGCGTCGAATGGTCAATGCCGAGCTGACGCGCGGCCACAGTCAGGCGTCCGGCACGGACCACCGCGAGGAAGGCTTGCAGGTCGTTCCAGTCGAACTTGTTCATGGGATTTCCGTATGCGATTTTTTGCACATGAAGTGTGTGATATTCGGCATTTACCGGGAAAAATCCCAATGCTACTCTTTTTCTGCTTTTACGCCTGCACGTTCATTTTCTTGCTGATGCGGGCGACAAACCTACAAAGGAGACCGCATGTCCAACATGTTCCATCAGCTCAAGGCCCTGGCCCAGGCCGGCAAACCGGTGCGGGTCGGCCTGATCGGCGCCGGCAAATTCGGTTCGATGTTCCTCTCGCAAGTCCCCCGTACACCCGGTGTGCATCTGCTCGGCATCGCCGACCTCTCGCCGGCGCGCGCCAAACAGGCGCTCACGCGCGTCGGCTGGAAGGACGACATGCACGCTGCACGCTCGTGGGAAGAGGCGCTGCGCGACGGCAGCACCTTCGTGCAGGACGATGCCGAAGCGATGATCGCGCATCCGCAACTCGACATCGTCATCGACGCCACCGGCAGTCCCGCCGCCGGCATCCGCCACGCATTGCTGTGCTGCCAGCACCGCAAGCACATCATCATGGTCAACGTCGAAGCCGATGCGCTGGCGGGACCGCTGCTGGCGCGCCGTGCGGCCGAAGCCGGCATCATCTATTCGATGGCCTACGGCGACCAGCCGGCGCTGATCGCCGAGATGGTTGACTGGGCGCGCACCTCGGGCTTCGACGTGGTGTGCGCCGGCAAGGGCACCAAGTACCTCCCGATCTACCATCAATCCACACCGGATACGGTATGGGGACACTACGGTTTCAGCGAGGCGCAGGTGGCGTCGGGCGACTTCAATGCGCAGATGTTCAACTCCTTCCTCGACGGCACCAAGTCGGCGCTGGAAATGGGCGCGGTGGCCAACGCCTGCGGCCTGACGCCGGGCGCCGACGGACTGGCCTTCCCGCCGTGCGGCGTGGACGATCTGCCGAACCTGCTCAAGCCGGCTTCGGCGGGCGGCATTCTGCCGCACTCGGGCACGGTGGAAGTGGTGTCCTCGCTGGAACGTGACGGCCGTCCGGTGTTCCGCGATTTGCGCTGGGGCGTGTACGTGACCTTCGAAGCGCCGAGCGATTACGTGCGCGACTGCTTCGCCCAGTACGGACTCAAGACCGATGCCAGCGGCCGCTACGCTACCATGTACAAACCGTATCACCTGATCGGCCTCGAGCTTGGCATCTCGGTGGCCAACATCGCCGTGCGCGGCCAGGCCACCGGCAGCACGCTGGCGTTCAGCGGCGACACCGTCGCCACCGCCAAGCGCGATCTCAAACCAGGCGAAAAACTGGACGGCGAAGGAGGTCACATGGTCTACGGCAAACTGATGCCGGCGGCCGACTCGCTCAACGCCGAAGCATTGCCGATCGGCCTGGCGCATCACATCGTGTTGCAGCGTCCGGTCGCGGTGGGTCAGGCGGTGCGCTGGAGCGACGTCGCCATCGACAGCAGCGTGCAGGCGATCCAGGTGCGGCGAGAAATGGAGGCGCTGTTCCGCAAGGAAATGGGATTGGCGGCGCCGCGCAACAGCATCGCCGCATGATCTGAATGGGCATGAAAAAACCGTCGTCCGGCATGACACCGCACGACGGTTTTCTTTTGGCGACGACGTATCAGAAGTCGTACTTCAGCTCCGCAAACAAGGTCCGCTGCGGAAACGGATGGAACAGGAAGTAATCCTTGTTGGTGATGTTGTCGATGCCGACGGCGGTGCTCCAATGCTTGTCGATCTTGTAGCGCACGCGCGCATCAAAAATCACGTAGCTGTCGAAGCCCTGGTAGGTATGCGTGTTGACGTCGCTATTGTCGACCGTGGCGTACAGGCGGCCGCTGTAGCGTCCGGCCAGCGTGTAGGCCCATTTGTCGTCGGGACGGTAAGTACCTACCAGCGTGGCGCGCCACTCCGGCACGTAAGGCGTGCGCTTGCCGACCGAGGTCGTGGTGGAAGAGACGAAACTGCTGTTGCCGAGGATACGTGCATCGACATAGGTCAGGCTACCGTTGATCTCGAGTCCGCGGATCAGCGCGTCGTCTTTTTGCAGCACCAGTTCGACGCCGCGCTGGCGCGTCTTGTCGATGTTCTGCGTATAGGACGACACCACCGTGCCCAGCGTCGCGGTCTGCGAAATCAGGGCGTTCGAGACGTCTTCCTGGAACAGCGACACCCGCACCTTGCCCTTGTCGAGCACGCGCTCGATCGCCAGTTCGCTCGACAACACGCGCTCCGGCTGCAGGTTGGGATTGGGCTGGCGGAAGATACCGTCGCTGCCCTGTACGTTCTGGTACAGCTCGCCCACGGTCGGGAAACGCAAGGCCTTACCAAACGAGCCGGTGAACTGCCATTGCTCGCCGGGCGTCCACGCCACCGACAGCTTCGGCGAGAAGCCGGAGTTGCGCACCTCCGGCTGGTTGATGCCGCCGCTGGCCACCGCATAGTTGTAGCCGCCGAAGGCGCGCCACCATTCATAGCGCCCACCCAACGTCGCCTTCCAGTCCTGCGCCAGGCGCCAGACATCCTGCGCCCACACAGCGGACGTCTCGGTCTTGCCGCGTGAGTCGGTCGACAAGGCGCCGTTGCTGCCGGAAACCCAGTTGCCGGTCAGGTAAGTCGGGCTGACCAGTTTGTATTGATCGTAGTGGCCGCCGAAGCTGACGATGTGCGCGCCCTTGAGACCGTCGGGACGCCAGACACCCTTGAGGTCGAGCGTGTTCCAGCCGGTGCCGCCGGCGTCGGCGACAGTGCCGGCACCGCCGTTTTGTGCAGCGGGATAAAGGCCTGTCGACGTACGTGTCAGATCCTTGGACATGGAGAAATTGCTCACGACTGCTTCCCAGTCGAACACGCCCTGCGTCTTGCTGCGGACCGACAGGCTTTGCATCCACTGCTCTTGCTCGACGGTGTTGCTGGAAAATCCGTTGGCACTGGTATAGACCGGCGCACCTGCAGCATTGCGTAGATAAGTGACGGCATGTGCATCAGCCCTGTTCTGCCAGAAACCAAGCGTATAAGTGGCCGTGAGCGTCGGCGAAAAATCATAGGCCAGCTTGAGCTTGGCATTGTCCTGCACGGTGTGTGTCAGCCCGGACGCACCCAGCACGACAATACCTTTCCCCGTGCGATCCTGGGTCGCATAGCTGCCGCTGCTGCCGGCCGGCGCCGTGCCCGTCACATATCCCAACGGCTGGCTGTAGCTGTCCAGATGATTGGCGCTGAACCACCACGACAGGTCGCCGCTGCGATTGCCCAGCGTGGCGCTCAATTCCTGTGCGCGATAAGTGTTGCTGGTGCCGTACTGGCTGAAATCCTGGAACGCGGTATTGGCCTTGACGCTGGCTTCGAAGTGATCGGGCATGCGCGTGGTGATCTCGGTCACGGCGCCGTAGGAATTACCGGGATACTGCGCGGCGAACGGACCGTACAGCACGTCGATGCGCTCGACTTCTTCCGGCGCGACCATGAACCAGCGCGGCGAACCGTTGCCGTTGTTGTTGTTGATCAACGCCGACAACAGCATGCCGTCGGCGTAGATCAGGCTGCGCGCGCCGGCGTTGATGCCGGTGGTGCGGGTGGACATGGGCGCCTGCGTGTCGCCGATGTAGCGCTTGCGCACCAGCACGTTGGGCAGGTACTTGAGCGTGTCCTCGACGTTCATCGCGTTGACGGTGTCGGCCGCTTTGGCGGCGGTGATGCTTTCGGTGGTGGTCGGCAGCTGGTTCTTTTCGCTGACCGAGCGCGACTCCTTGACGACGACTTCGGGCAAGGCCGCGGCGTCTTCAGCTTGAGACTGAGCCTGGGTGAGCGGGCTCCATGCGGCGATCATCGCCAGCAGCAGAGGCCGCAAGGGGAATGGAAATGGATTGGTGTTTTTCATGTTGATCCGGACCGGCGGCGCAGGCGCGGACAAGATCCGTACTTGCGCAAGTTGACTGAACAGGGAAGACAACCGTCAAACCGTCAGCGGTTGCCACTGAATTCAGACGGCCGGCGGCGGCGCACGCGACAGTGCGACGGTCCATGCAAACAGCGGCTGCGGCGCGCGATAAAACAGGCGCGGCAGGAAATGTGAAATGGTGAAGACGGTCTCGGCCAGCATCGGTTGCCGTGGCGGCGCGACGGCGTCGGCATGCATCAGGCAATACGGGCAATGCGAGGAAGAAGCGGCGTTTTTACCGGTGTCGCGATCAGCTTCATTGGCGGTCTTGTCGCCGAAGGCGCTGCAGATTTCCATCCAGAACGAACCGCCGCGCTCCTGCGACCACGCTTGCGATGCCGCGGAAAACGTCGGGGCGAGCACCATCAGCAGCACCGCCAAAATGGCGGCCCACGCGGTGATTGTGTTGCGGATGGATGGGCTCGAACGGCCCGATGTCTGCTTCCCCATCGTGCGAATGTAGCACGCAGATGCGCGGCAATGCAGCGCCGGAACTGGAGTTCAGGCCGACGGCAAGGTGTACGCGGCGGGAAGAAAAAGGCTTGAAAGGCTTGCCGGTGGCGGTCTGCAAACGATGCAGGCCGCCACGGCAAGACCGGATGAAAGCAGGTGCGACAAATTGTCGCACCCCTGCAAGCCGGGAAGCTTGCAGGGGTGAATCGTCCGGATTACTTGTTCGGCGTGGCGGCCGGTGGCGTCGGCAGCGCCTTGATGCCCTTGGTCTGCGCCACGGTCAGGCTGGTGACGAAACTGGCGATGTCATAAGGCTTGCCGTCGCGTTCGCCCGCAGTCTTGTCGATGTGGTGCGCTTCAACGACATAGGTGCCTTGCCATGGCAGATCGAAGTTCACCAGGCCTTGTTCATTGGTGTGGCCTTCCTTGCCCCAGCCTGCCGAGGTAACGATGGTGATCTTGGTCTTGGCCAGCGGCTGGCCCTTGTAGACCAGCTTGAATTCGCCCGGCTTGCCGGTGGTCACGATGTCGAGCGTCAGGCGCGGCGCCTGTTCGGCGAAACCGGTGACAAGGCGTGCGGCCGGGGTCCACAACGTGCGCGTCACGGTTTCGCCGGTCTTGCGTTCGAGGATGGGATAGTGCGCTTCTTCAGCAACGATGGACTCGCCCTTGCCGGCGCGTGCCGACAGTGCGTAGGCGTTCTTGCCCTTGTTCACGTCCAGTGTCTTGTCGCCGTTGGCGCCCAGCAGGACGGCGCTCGGTTGCACGAAGCGGTCGAGCAGACCAGGCGAAGTTTCGCGCAGGTTTTCACCGAACTCGCCGAAATACAGGTTGGCGGACTTGGCGTCCTGCTGCAGCCAGACGTGGTGGGCCTGCGCGGACGCGGCCAGCAGCAAGGTGGACAGCAAGGCGGGAATGACGAGACGTTTCAGTTTCATGTAGTGCTTCCTTTCAGGGGCTAGGTGTTTTTATGATGCAAAACGACAAACTCTCTCCTTCCGGCGCGCATCGACTAATGAGCATCGACTGATGAACAACGAGCAAAACCCTGCCGGAGATGAAGAACAAACGGGAGATCATGCGAAGCGCTGTATGGCGCCAACCTGGCTTGAGGCTCGGTTAATTTTAATTATCGAGAATGATTATCATTATATCAGAAGCTGACAAAACCCTGAATCCAAAAAGCCCCCTACAATGAGCGCCGCTCTTTACCGGCAAAACCGTCCGCCTCCACCGGCACAGGTAGCCGCAGTTCAATTTCGGCCCGCATCATCAAGGCCAGTTCAAGGAGAAAGCCCCCATGCTTCGTCGCAATCCCTCCGGCGATATGCCGCAAGTCCACGAATCCGCTTACGTCGACCAGACCGCCATCCTGTGCGGCAAGGTCATCGTCCACGAGAATGTTTTCATCGGCCCCTACGCAGTCATCCGAGCCGATGAAGTCAACGAGAAAGGCGAGATGGACGCCATCGTCATCGGCGCTCACTCCAACATCCAGGACGGCGTGGTGATCCACTCCAAGTCTGGCGGCGCCGTGACCATTGGCGAGCGCACGTCGATCGCACATCGCGCCATCGTGCACGGTCCCTGTACCGTCGGCCATGACGCCTTCATCGGCTTCAACAGCGTACTGTTCAACTGTGTGATCGGAGATGGTTGCGTGGTGCGCTACAACGCCGTGGTGGATGGTTGCCATCTGCCGCCGGGTTTCTATGTCCCGTCGACACTGCGAATCGGCCCGCAGACCGATCTCGATGCCTTGCCGCGGGTGTCGGCGCAGGCGTCGGAATTTTCGGAAGACGTGGCGCGCACCAACAATGAACTGGTGCAGGGCTACAAGAAATTGCAGAACGAATTCTGAGCGCCGTTGCAACGCCCAAAAAAGAAAAAGACAGACGGCTCTTGCCGTCTGTCTTGTACGGTGAAACTTACTTTGCGTCCTGGTAGGTATCGCCGATGACTGCCTCACCCTGGATTGCCACTTCCATTCCCGGTTCTGCGAAATGTTCGATGGTCAGCAACGCGCTGCCGGGATACTTGCCGGTGTCTTTGAACGCCGCGACGCGAATTTCTGAAGCACGCGGACCGTTGCGCGTTAAAAAAATGGCATCAAAACGAAATGATGAAAATGCCCATGCACTACGTCCCGAAATACAACGGATTGGTCAACTGCGGGGCGCAACACTTTCCTTGAGGCATTCAGCCAGCTTCGCCGCAGCCTTGCCGACAATTTCGGCATCCGCATGAATCAAATAAAGCGCGGAAGTGCGCCGTGCCCCGGCGAGCAGCGGCATTGATCAGCGCGCTGAAATTCTTCTTCGCCACGCTGGCGGGGATGGCGATCGGCGTCTTGCACGACGGCACCTCGCTGCCGCTGGTCATCGTGATGGCTGTCTGCGGTTGCGGCGCCTGGGGAAGTCATCGCTTGCTACTGAAGAAGCGTCCGCAAGCGGATGCTGACTTCGGCCAACGCTCCTAGCTTCCCCTGTAGGTCGAATACGACCACGGCGACACCACCAGCGGCACATGGTAATTCTGCGCCGGGTCGGCGATGCCGAAGGCCAGCACCACTTCATCGACGAAACGCGGGGCCGGCAATTGCACGCCCTGCGCCGCGAAATAATCGCCTGCGCCGAACACCAGTTCATAGCGTCCGGCCAGCAATTCGTCGCCTTGCAGCAACGGTGCATCGCAGCGGCCGTCGCTGTTGGTGACGGCGTTTTTCAGCAGGACCTTCTCGTTGCCGCGGACCGCAAACAAGGCCACCTTGACGCCGACGCCCGGCTTGCCCTGGGTGACGTCCAGGACGTGGGTGCTCAGTTTTCCCATTGTGTTTCCTCTCGTTGACAAATTTTGTAGATCATTTCAGTCGCAAATGATATACCGCAGAGATCAGGTCCATATACGTTCGCCGTTATATCTGTAATCAATTCTGAAGACATAATTCGGCGAAGATGCAAAAAACGATTCCAAGGCAGGAGACATGACAGATTCCACTTACCCTCGCGACCTCACCGGTTACGGCCGTACGCCGCCGCACGCGCAATGGCCTGACGGCGCGCGCATCGCATTGCAGTTCGTACTCAACTACGAAGAAGGGGCGGAGAACAGCGTGCTCGACGGCGACGCCGGCTCGGAAACTTTCCTGTCCGAAATCATCGGCGCCCAGAGTTTCGCCGCGCGCCACATGAGCATGGAGTCGCTTTACGAATACGGCTCCCGCGCCGGCCTCTGGCGCTTGCTGCGCATGTTCGAAGAGCGCCGGCTGCCGCTCACCATATTCGGCGTGGCGCGCGCGCTGCAGCGCAATCCGGAAGCCACTGCCGCCTTCCTCGAACTGGGTCACGAAATCGCCTGCCACGGCCTGCGCTGGATCAGCTATCAAAACATCGACGAAGCCACCGAACGCCGCCACATCGCCGAAGCGATAGCGATCATCAAGGACATCACCAACAACGCGCCGCTGGGCTGGTACACCGGCCGCGATTCTCCCAACACACGCCGTCTGGTGGCCGAACACGGCGGCATCGCCTACGACGCCGACAGCTACGCCGACGACCTGCCCTATTGGGACAAGGTGCAAACCACACGCGGCGCCACACCACAACTGATCGTTCCCTACACGCTCGACAGCAACGACATGCGTTTCGCCGCACCGCAGGGTTTCAACACCGGTACGCAATTCTTCGACTATCTGAAGGACGCCTTCGACGTGCTGTACGCCGAAGGTGACCCGTCCGGGCTCGACCGCCCCAAGATGCTGTCGGTCGGCCTGCACTGCCGTATCGTCGGCCGGCCGGCGCGCGCAGCGGCGCTGGCGCGTTTCCTCGATTATGTACAGAAGCACGACAAGGTCTGGATCACGCGCCGCATCGACATCGCCGACCATTGGCGCGCCACTCATCCGTTCAAAGTTTGATCTACCGCCGTGGCGGCTCCACGGAACACTATAAAAAACAGCAGTACACATAACCATTCAATGGAGGAGACACCATGCAGCAAGCAAACGCAATCGTGCGCACGCCACTGGGCAAACATCTCGCAGCCGGCCTGATCGGACTGTCGGCGTTGGCCGCCGTGCAGCACGCACACGGCGCCGACTGGAGCGACAATTCCATCGGCTACCGCTACGGCACCAAGTTCGCAGAGCCGTTCAACACGCAGGACATCAGCAAGAACATCATCAACTTCACCCATGCCAGCGGCTACAAGTACGGCACCAATTTCCTCAACGTCGACTTCCTCATGTCCGACAACAAGGACAGCAATGCACAGGAAGCCTATCTGACTTATCGCCACACGCTCGACATCGGCAAGATCAGCGGCAAGGATCTGGCGTTCGGCCCGGCGCGCGGCGTCGGCTTCACGCTGGGTGTTGACCTCAACACCAAGAACGATCCGGGCTACGGCTCCAAGAAGCGCATGTGGGTCGCCGGTCCGACGCTGATGATGGACGTGCCGGGCTTCCTCAACCTGAGCATCTTCGCGCTATGGGAAAGCAACAAGCCGGTCGGCATCGCCAACCGCTACTCCTACGACACCCATCCGATGTTCAACGCCGCCTGGGGCATTCCGTTCGGCACCAGCGGCTTCGCGTTCGAAGGCTACCTGAACTACATCGCCGCCAAGGGCAAGGACGAGTTCGGCAACAGCACCAGCCCGGAGCTGAACTTCGATGGCCAGATCATGTACGACGTCGGCACACCGCTGGGCATGGGCAAGAACACCTTCCGCGTCGGCGTGGAATATCAGTACTGGCGCAACAAGTTCGGCAACCGTTCGACGGTGCCGGGCTCGCTCGCCAAGACGCCGATGCTGCGCGCGGAATATCACTTCTGAGTCTGCGTGTAACATACCGGGGGACGCATTTGCGTCCCCTTTTTCATTACACACCCGATTGCCCATGACCGACATCAGCCGCAACGAATGGCAGACCCGCCTGGACCTCGCCGCCTGCTATCGCCTGTGCGCGCTGCAGGGTTGGGACGATGTGATCTATACGCACATCTCGGCCACCGTGCCGGACGAGCCCGGCCACTTCCTGCTCAATCCCTTCGGCTTGCGCTTCGATGAAGTCTGCGCCTCGAACCTGGTCAAGGTCGACCGCCACGGCGCCATCGTCGGCGGCAGCACCTATCGCATCAACGTCAGCGGCTTCGCCATCCACGGTGCGGTGCACGCGGCGCGCCCGGATGCACTGTGCGTCATGCATCTGCACAATGATCATGCGGTGGCCGTCAGCGCCCAGCCGCAGGGCTTGTTGCCGCTGTCGCAACACGCGCTGCGCTTCTACGAGGCCATCGCCTGCCACGATTACGAAGGGCTGGCGCTGACGTCGGCCGAGCAGACCCGTCTGATTGAACGCCTGGCCGATTTGCCGGCGCTGCTGCTGCGCAATCACGGCAGTCTGGTGTGCGGACGCACCGTCGCCGAGGCCTACGTGCTGATGGATACGCTGGACAAAGCGTGCCGCATCCAGCTGCTGGCGCAAGCCGGCGGGCAGGCGCTGCACATGCCGGCGACGGATATCTGCCGCACGACGCACCGGCAACTGCTGGGCGACGGCAGCCCGGAAGGCCTGCTCGAATGGCCGGCGTTGCTGCGCAAGCTGGATGCGATCGACGCATCCTACAAGAATTGATTTTACTGAGGAGACGACATGCCCACATTCAACATCCAGTTGTTCGAAGGTCGCAGCATCGAACAGAAACGCGAACTCGTGAAAGCGATTACAGAGGTCACCTGCAAGACGCTGCAATGCAGTCCCGAATCGGTCGATATCATCATTCAGGATGTACGCAAGGAAAACTGGGCGACCGCCGGCAAACTGTGGTCGGACTGACCACGACACTGCAGAAATAGAAAAACGGCGTGCTGGATGTGCACGCCGTTTTTCTTTTTGCGAATCCTGAAATCGTTCTATTCGGACAGCACCGTCTCCACCTTTTCATTCGGCGTGAAGCGAATCAGCGGCACCCGCCGCACCATCCACAAGCCGATCAGCGCCGACACGACCGCCAGCGCAATGCCCATGTGGATCGCGCCGACCAGTGCATCGCGGGCAGCGTCCAGCAAGGCCGATCCGTTATGCCCTGCTTGCAGCATTTGCGCCAGCAGGGTCGACTGGATATCGTGGTTGACGAGGATTTCCGGGTCCTTGAATTCGGCCAGCCATTGTGCTGCGTGATCGGTTTCCAGCGCGCGCTCGACGCCGCTGCCGTACATCTGCGTGACCAGCGTGCCAGTCACGGCGGTGCCGAGCATGCCGCCGATCATGCGCAGCGACTGCAGCAAGGCGGTGGCAATGCCGAGATGCTCGCGGCTGGCCGCCTGCTGTGCGAACACGGTCAGGTTGGGCAGCACCAGCCCGAGGCCGAAGCCGCCGGCCAGCATCGTCGCCAGCATGAAACCGGTCGGCGTATTGCGCTGCGACAGCACGATGCCCAGGCAGGACAGCGCGATCAGCAAGAAGCCGACGTACATCATCATGTTGGGATTGGGAATGCGCGTGACGATGCGACCGTTGACGATGCTCGCCACGGTGATACAGGCCACCAGCGGCGTGATCAGCAAGCCGGCTTCGCGCGGCGACATGCCGAAACCGCCCTGGAACAGCAGCGGCGCATACATCAGCATCGAGAACATCGAAAAGCCCGCCAGCACCGACAGCAGGAACAGGCTGGAGAGCGCCGGATCCTTGAACATCTCGAACGGCAGGATCGGTTGCTCGACCTGGCGCTCCCATTTCCAAAGTGCGTAAAACGCGCCGATAGCAACCACCAGCAACGCCAGCATGCCGCCGGTCAGGCCGCGCTTGGGGAAGAGCTCCACCAGCAGTTGCAGACTGCCCAGCGCCACCGAGATAAGCAGCGCACCCACCCAGTCAAGGCGAACCTTGCCGGCGTGCTTGTGATGACGGATGTGGGGGATGTAGCGCATCGCAAAGAACAGCGACACCAGGCCCACCGGCAAATTGACGTAGAAGGTCCAGCGCCAGCCCAGCGACTGTGTCAGGAAGCCGCCCAGCGATGGGCCCACCGAAGTTGCAATGCCGTAGGCCGCGCTGAGGATGATCTGCCAGCGCAGGCGGATGTGCGGATCGGGGAACAGATCGGCCGCCGAGGCGAACGCAGTGCCGACCAGCATGCCGCCGCCGATGCCTTGCAGGCCGCGCGCCAGCACCAGGAACAGCATGCTGTCGGCCATGCCGCACAGCATTGACGCAATCACGAAGATGATGATGGAAGCGATCAGAAACGGCTTGCGGCCGAAATAATCGCCAAGCCGGCCGAAGATTGGCACGGTGATCACCGACGTCAGCAGATACGACGTCGCCACCCAGGCGTACAGGTCGAAGCCCTTGAGCTCGGCCACGATGGTCGGCAAGGCGGTGCCGACGATGGTCTGGTCCAGCGCCACCAGCATGATGACGAAGCAGATGCCGAGCGTGGCCATCAGGGATTCGCGGAAAGGCAAGACTTGACCGCTCGAATGCGCGGCTTCTTTGTGTGGAGACATGTTGGGAAAATCGTTTGGCCGGGGCTTGCAGATGTTGATGTTGGCGAAACGACAAGCACCTGAAAATGATTACTTGTCGTGCACGACCACATTCATCACAGGCGCCAGCCTGAAGTGACTGAACCGTCATTCTATCAATTGCGGACGTACCCTGCAGAATGTCTTGGCAACGATGCCGGCATCAGCGCTTCACCTCGCGGTGATAAAGAACTTCGCGACCATTCAGCGGCTGCAGATCACGGCTGTTGCCCGAGTAGTAGCGATGAAAATCTTCCAGTTGGGCTGACGACAAGGTGACCGGCTGCGACAGCACATGCCACTCCGCATTCTCGGTCAGCGGTGGTGTGGTCAGCGAACCGAGATAGTGGAAGTAACTCAGGTCTGCCGGCAACAAGGGGCTGATGTCAAACTCCGGCATCGGTTCCGCCTGCCCTGCGCGTACGACGCGTCGCATGATGGCGCCAAACGCGGGGTTGGCGGCGCCTTTCTGAAACGGGACGCCGATCACGGCAAGGCGACCGTTTTTGGCGCGGTAGACCAGATGCAGCTCCAGCGGATATCGCTTGCCGTCGATTACATGCTCGGCCGGTGTGTGGAAGTGGAACTGCTGCAGTTGAAAGCGGCGCCCGCGAATGCTTGCAAAATTTCCCGGCAATACGTTGACTTGTATCGTGTGTGAGTTGTCCACCACGATGGCGTCTCTGATCGTGGGCGCTATCTTGATGCTGTCGTCTTCATCGTCGTCGAAATCCGGCATCGCGTTGTTCGAATCAAGTGCAACCGGCGACTGGCGGTCGCCATGCACTTCTTTCCACGCTGCCTGATGCGCATAGTCAAAGTGCGTGCCTTCTGACATCGCATCCGGCGTAGCGCCGGCCAGCATGATCGTCAATAACAGCATCGCAGGCAACGCCTTGTCGGCCCCAGAAAAAATCTTTGATTTCATGAAAATCCTCGGTCCCATGTTGTTCGTCACTGAGGCCGAAATTTTAGTCGGGCGCTTGTACGAAACACGTCGCGTCAGGACGGATTAACCGATATACAACGGCCTGTTCGAAATCGAACGACGTCTTTATCGTTGTGGCAACGCTGAGAAAAGCAGGGAGAGAGTCGCTATCAGGAAGCTGATAACCGGAGAGTCTGAACGAGCCGCCTGACGAAAATTCAGGCGGCTGTACGAGGAGAGATATGCAAGAGTGAAGGCGCTATCAGTCGCCCGCGATGGTCATGCTTTCCAGCAGGATGGAGCCGGTTTCCTTGGTGCCGCGGATCAGGGTGTCGTTCCCGATGGCGACGATCTGGCGCAGCATGTCTTTCATGTTGCCGGCGATGGTGATCTCTTCCACCGGATACTGGATCACGCCCTTCTCGACCCAGTAGCCCGACGCGCCGCGCGAATAATCGCCGGTCACGTAGTTCACGCCCTGCCCCATCAGCTCCGTCACCAGCAGGCCGGTATGGAGTTTCTTGAGCATGCCCTTGAAGTTGTCGGATGCGGTGGTCAGCGACGAAGTGATCGACAGGTTGTGCGAGCCGCCGGAGTTGCCGGTGGTTTCCATGCCCAGTTTGCGCGCGGAATAGGTCGACAGGAAATAGCCTTGCACGACGCCGTCCTTGACCACTTCGCGGCGATGTGTCTTGACGCCTTCGTCATCGAAGGGGGCGGAACCGACGCCGCCGATGACATGCGGATCTTCGAGGATCTGGATATGGTCGGGCAACACTTGCTTGCCCAGCGAGTCGAGCAGGAAGGTCGATTTGCGGTACAGCGCGCCGCCCGACACCGCTTGCACGAAAGCACCCAGCAAACCCGCCGCCAGCGGCGCTTCGAACAGCACCGGGCACTTGCGCGTGGACAGCTTGCAGGCGTTCAGGCGGGCCAGCGCGCGTTCGGCGGCGTAGCGGCCGATGGCTTCCGGCTTGGCCAGTTTCTTTGGATCGCGCATCGACGAATACCAGTCGTCGCGCTGCATGTTGGAGCCCTTGCCGGCAATCGGCGCCACCGAAATGGTGTGACGCGAGAATGGATAGCCGCCGATGAAGCCGCGCGAATTGGCCGCGACAAAATGCGATTGCTGCGCGTAGACGCTGGCGCCTTCGCTGTTGGTGATGCGCTTGTCGACCGATAGCGCGGCAGCTTCGCAGCGCTGCGCCAGTTCGACCGCTTCTTCGGCGGTGATCAGCCAGGGCGTGCACAGCTTGAGATCGCGTGGATTGAGTTCGAGGTTTTCTTCGTCAGGCAGGCCGGCGCAGTCGTCAATCGCGGTGAAGCGCGCGATGTTGTAGGCGGCTTCCACGGTTTCCTTGAGCGCCTGCTGCGAGAAATCCGAGGTACTGGCGTTGCCGCGGCGCACATTGCGGCCTTCACCAAGGTACACGGTGACGCCGATACCCTTGTCCTTGTTCTGCTCGATGGTCTCGATCTGGCCCTTGCGCACCGCTACCGACAATCCGCTGCCTTCGCTGATGTCGACCGCAGCATCCGAAGCGCCCTTTTCCTTGGCGTAACGCAACACATCCTGTGCAAGCTGCTTCAATTGGTCTTGACTGTGGGTAAATACGGTATCGCTCATTGGGCTGTTTTCTTCGGAATGCGTATAAAACGGGTATGATAGCAGTCGTTTAGCTTATTTTTCTGAATCATGCCAAATCCCAATCGCGGGTCCTGCGGCTTTCAATCCAACGAATTCGAGCAGGAATACGACCGTCCCTCCAAATCCCAACTGAAACGCGATATGACTGCGTTGCAGAAACTGGGCGAAGAACTGGTTGCCGAGCCGCGCGACCGCGTCAAGCGCGTCCCCATGCCGGAAGATGTACGTGACGTCATCCTCGAATGCCAGCAAATCAAGGACCACGAAGGTCGTCGCCGCCAGATGCAATTCGTCGGCAAAAAGATGCGCACGCTGGAGGAGCACGAAGTTGCCGCCATCCAGAAGACGCTCGACAGCTGGCGCGGCCTGTCCAAAGCGGACACCGCCTCCATGCATGCACTTGAGCGTCGTCGCGAAAAGTTGTTGAAAGACGACAACGCCCTCACCGAACTGCTCGCCCAGCATCCCGATCTCGATGCGCAGCACCTGCGCACCTTGATTCGCAATGCCCGCAAGGAACAGGCCGAGAACAAGCCGCCCAAGGCGTATCGCGAAATTTTCCAGATCCTCAAGCAACTGCAGGTTGCGTCGCGTGGCGCCAACGCCGCGGAAGATGATGCGGACGCGTTGGACGATGAGCACGAAGACTGATCCGGACGAACTGCTGATCGGCCTGGTGTCGATCTCCGATCGTGCGTCGGGTGGTGTCTACGAAGACAAGGGGATTCCGGCGTTGCAGGAATGGTTTGGCGCTGCGCTGACCAGCCCGTGGCGCATGGAAACTCGCCTGATCCCCGACGACCGCACACAAATCGAACAGACGCTCATCGAGCTGGTGGATGTGATTGGTTGCGACCTGGTGCTGACCACAGGCGGCACCGGTCCTTCGCGCCGCGATGTCACTCCCGAAGCCACGCTGGCGGTAGCCACCAAGGAAATGCCCGGCTTCGGCGAACAGATGCGCCAGATCAGCCTGCAATTCGTGCCGACCGCGATTCTCTCGCGCCAGGTTGCGGTGATTCGTGAAACGAATGATCGCGCTGCCCTGGTCATGAACCTGCCGGGCCAGCCCAAGTCCATCCGCGAAACGCTGGAAGGCGTCAAGGACGCCGACGGCAAGCAACAGGTACCCGGCATTTTCGCCGCTGTGCCTTACTGCATCGACCTCATCGGCGGCCCGTACATCGAGACCAACGAAGCGGTCTGCAAGGCCTTCCGTCCCAAGTCGGCAATACGCCCGGCCAAATAAGCAATCCTCTTCAACGTGGGCAGGTCAGCTGATCCGCTCCTCCGCACAACATCGCACGATTGATCTGATCAAGCAGCACCTGCAACCGCTGCGGCGTAATGCGCAGGGGATATCCATTCAGTTCGTTGGGGGTCGATGGACGCCAGCCGAACTGCACCAGAAACAGATTCTTGGTTCCTTCAATGACCGCCACCAGGCTGCCTTCGCCGAACGGTGCTGCCGCCCCATAACGATCGCAAAAGCCGCCGCTGATTGAGGTGTACGCACCGTTGGTCATGGAGTCCTTCTGCTTCATCGGCGTGAAGTGCCCGGAGCAACCATTTTGCGCGCCTTGCAGCACACGCTGCACGATCTGGGTCGACATATGCACGCCGGGGCTGACGGAGGCCGCGCCGCGCTGCACCGACATGTAGCCTTCGCGCCAGGAGTCATGGCTTTCATTCTGCGGCAGGAACTCGACCACGTAGTCACCGTTCGGATCGCCATTCATGTAGGCCAGACGCCAGCCGGTAGGCGGCTGGATGATGAGGTTTTCACCATTGGGCTGGAACAGGCTGCCTTCCAGCGCTGCGTGCGCCGCCGGCATCGCGGTCAGAGTTGCAGTCAAGGTCAGTGCGCAGGCCAGCAGCGCGGCGATTTTTTTCATCGTGGGTCTCCATCAGGGCAGGCGGGAGATTTTCCGCCGGGATCGTCGTATCATGGCGCTTCCGGCATCTCCGCCGTAAAACGTTATTGTGCACCAAGCTGCGCAAACCTGACCCAAAGAAAATACATGTCCGCACCTGCCCCGCTCCAGACCATCGAAATCGAATCCGCTCCCAATCCCACCGCCGCTGTGATCTGGCTGCATGGCCTCGGCGCCGACGGCAACGACTTCGTGCCCATCGTGCGCGAACTCGACCTGTCCGGCAGTCAGGCCATCCGCTTCATCTTCCCGACCGCACCGACGATGCCGGTGACCATCAACGGCGGCTACATGATGCGCGCCTGGTACGACATCTTCACGCCCGACCTGGTGCGCCGCGAAGACGAACCCGGCCTGCGCGCCTCGCAGGCGCTGGTCGAAGCGCTGATCGCCAAGGAAAAGGCGCGCGGCATTCCGGCCGAACGCATCGTGCTGGCCGGCTTCTCGCAAGGCTGCGCGATGACCCTGCAAACCGGCCTGCGCCATCCGGAAAAGCTGGCCGGCCTGATGTGCCTGTCCGGCTACCTGCCGCTGGCCGCCACGATCGAAGCGGAACGCCATGCATCCAATCACGCCTCGCCTATTTTCATGGCGCATGGCCGCCAGGATCCGGTGGTCGTCATCGCGCGTGCGGAACAGTCGCGCGATACGCTCAAGGCGCTGGGCCACGACATTGAATGGCATGAGTACCAGATGCAGCATTCGGTCTGCCAGGAAGAAATCGACGACATCGGGCAATGGCTGGCGCGGGTGTTGCCGAAGTAAATACGGCCGACGTCGAGACGTCTTTCATCAAAGAAAAAGCCTGCGATGTCGTTCACATCGCAGGCTTTTTTCATGTTGCCCCTGGTTTGCCGGAGCAACGCTGATTACACGTTGATTACATCGAATAGCGCAGCGTCAATGCAGCGTTGCGCGGTGCGCCCGGCAAGCTCAGGTTCGGGCTGGTGCCGTGACCGGAGACGATGTAGCCGGTGTTGAAGATGTTGTTGATGTTCAGCTGCACCGAGTACTTGGCCGCCTTGTACACCGCCATCGCATCGGCAGTGAAGTAACCCGGCAGGCTCACGGTATTGCCGGGATTGGCGAAACGGCTGCCAACGGCGTTGGCGCCGCCGCCGACCGTGAAGCCGTAACCGATATCCTTGGTCAGCCACAGGTTGGCGCTATGCATCGGCGTCAGGGTAGCGCGCTTGCCCTTGAACGGAACGTTCGCAGGGCTGTTCACGCTGCCGTCGACGGCAACCGATTCGATCACCTTGGCGTCGAGGTAAGCGTAACCTGCCAGGACTTTCCAGCCCTGCTTCAGGTCCGCGCTCAATGTGACCTCAGCACCGTCGGTGCGTTGCTTGCCGACCGGGATGATGGTGGTGGTGCCGGGAATCGTCGCCTTCATGTTGTCGCGTTCCAGGCGGAAGATCGATACGGTGGCATTGGCGCGGCCGTCCAGGAAATCGTACTTGGCGCCGATTTCGGTGTTGCGCGTATTTTCGGGCGCGAGATCGGCGTTGTTGGTCGCCAGAGGCAGTGTTTCGCCGGAAGGCTGGAACGAACGGCTCCACGACAGGTAGTACGATTGTGTCTCGCCCGGTTGCCAGACCAGGCCGGCGCGCGGGCTGAAGGCATTGTCGGTGCGCGACAGGTTGCCGACTGTTGTGCCAGTCAGACGCGACTGTTGCTTGAAGCTGTCGTAACGCAGGCCGACCAGTGCTTTCCATTGATCGCTGAAGGCGATCGTGTCTTGCACGTAGCCCGCCAGCGTATCGTAGGTGCCGAAGGTATAGGCAGCAGGGCCACGCAAGGCTGGATTTACGGTTGGGATAACCGGATTGAAAATTGAAACGCCCGACGCCACCAACGTGGCGCCATAGCTAGCAGCATCTTTGCTCTGCTGACCAACTTCTACGCCATATAGAATCTCGTGCTTAGTGCCTCCCCAATTCAACTTCTGAGTCAACTCAGTCTGATTGAACCAACCATTTTCATCTCGCATAAGCGACGCATGAGTGATATTCATCGTGCGCAAAACTTCGTTGACGTTAGCGCTAAATCCTGGAACTCCGCCAATGTTAGTGTTGTTGCGGTTCAGGTGATAGTCGTAATAGCGGAACGCATTGCGTAGTGACAAACTGTCATTGAAACGATGCGTGAGCGTCGCCGCAGTTGATGCCACGCGCGACTGACTGAAATCAGCGTCACGCGCGTTGGGCGCACCATAGTAAGTCCCCGGATTCACATTCACCGGACGCCCCTGATACGAAGGAATACCGAAGTCGGTCAGGCGGCGATCTTCGATGTAGTCTGCCTGCAGCAACAGCTTGGTGTCGGAAGTGAACTTGACCTCGACCGATGGCGAGATCGCCGTGCGGTCGATGAATTGCTGGGCGCGGTAGCTGTCGGATTGCTCGCGCGCGCCGGTCAGACGCCACGACACCGTTTCGCCGCTGCGGCCGACATCGATCTCGCCGCGACGGCCGGCGGTGCTGGTGAAGCTGACGCTGACGTCGCTGATGTCGACGCCCGGCTTCTTGGTGACGCGATTGATGAGACCACCCGACGAACCGCGGCCATACAGGACGGCTGCCGGGCCCTTGATGACTTCCAAGCGTTCGACGTTGGACAGGTCGCGAAAATACAGCGCATCGTCACGGAAGCCGTCAACGAACTGGTCGCCGATGGCGGTGAAGCCGCGAATGAACACCTGGTCGCGCTGACCGTCGCCGGTCGACAGGCCGATGCCTGGCACGTTCTTGAGGATGTCCTGCAGCGAAGTCGCGTGCTGGTCGCGGATGACTTCGGCGGAAATGACGTTGATGGTTTGCGGAATGTCGCGCAGCGGCGCTTCGCTCTTGGTGGCGCTCACCGATGTCGGCGCGACGTAGCCCTCGCGGGCTCCGCTGACCTGGACTTCGGGCAGGCTGCCTGCACTTTGCGCCCATGCGACGTCAGCGTTGATTGATGTCAGCGACAGTGTCGCCAGGACTGCCAGGTAACCAGGCTTGATGCGAAACTCCATTGTTCCTTACCTCATTATTAATGTTAATCGTTCTCATTAATATTAGCTTTCAATTGTAAGTGTGTGTAAATTCTTGTAACAATTTGGTGCCAAACATCCCATAAAACGGCGAATTGTCACGAGTATGTTGTAGTTATACGTCAGGTTTTCGTCAGCAAAGGCGGCACGCTCGCCATTAATTCGTCGATGACGACGCGCAGGCGCTGTGGCACGTGCCGGCTCGCCAGCCACATCAGATGCATGTCGAAAGAAACCTGGGAAAACTCTTCCAGCACCGGCACCAACCGCCCCTGCGCCAGATGCTCGGCAATGCTCCAGCGTGGCAGCCGCGCCAGTCCGGCGCCGTCCAGCGCAGCCTCGGCGATGGCCTCCAAGTCATCGAAGCGCAGTTGATATGGAATGACAACGTCGCGCAATTTACCCTCTTCATCACGCATCTTCATCTGTACATCGCGGCTGCTGCGACCATACAAGATGGCGCTATGGCTCGCCAGATCGGCGATACTCCGCGGCATGCCGCGACGGGCGAGATACGCCGGCGCCGCGCACAGACAGGTTTCCTGCATCCCCAGACGACGCGCAACGATGCCGCTGCTGTCGAGCAAAGGACCGCTGCGGATCACCAGATCCACGCCTTCATCCACCAAATCGACGACACGGTCAGTGAACGAGGTGGTCAACTCCAGCGCCGGATAGCGTTTCGCCAGGCGCACCAGCACCGGCGCCACGCAACGGCGTCCGAACAGCACCGGCATGCTCAGCCGCACACGCCCGCTCGGTACACTTCGGCCCGCATTGACGGCGGCCTCGCCGCTCTCGAGCTCATCCAAGGCACGCAGGCAGCGCTCGTAATACGCCTGCCCTTCCTCGGTCAGACTTTGGCTGCGCGTGGTGCGGTGAAACAGCCGCACGCCCAGACGTTCCTCCAGCCGCGCGATGCTTTTTGCCACGGCCGAGCGTGACAGGTGCATGCGTTCCGCGGTGCGGGCGAAGCTGCCCGCCTCTACCGCCTGGACAAAAACGGCGATACCACTGAGCCGGTCGGACATGATTTTTCTCCATCAATTGAAGAATTAAATTCTACATTCAAAAGAAAAACTGCCGCCACATGACGGCATAAATCGCCGATAGACTCATGCTCATTCCCATCCATGAAGGAGCAAGCAATGAGCAACACCATGCGGCAATGGCGTCTTCCCCAATTCGGCCGGCGACACCTGCAACTGGAACAGGTCGCGATCCCGACTCCGGCAGACGATGAAATCCTGGTCAAGGTCGCGGCGGCAGCGTTGAATTACCGAGACAAGCTCAATATCGAAGACGGCAGCGGCGGCCTGCAAATCACGCCGCCGCTGGTGCCTGCGTCGGACCTGAGCGGCGCCGTGGTGGCGACCGGCAAGCGCGTCACCCGTTTCCGTACGGGTGACCGCGTGCTTGGCACCTTCTGGGCCGACTGGATTGACGGCCCCTGGCCGGCGCATGCCTTGACACTGGGCGGGCCGTTGACCGGCGCGCTGGCCGACTACGTCGTGCTGAAACAGGAATGGGCAGTGCACGCACCAGCCACGCTGGATGATATCCATGCCAGCACGCTGCCTTGCGCTGCCCTGTCGGCGTGGTTTGCGCTGGTCGAGCAAGGTCATCTGCATGCGGGCCAGACCGTGGTGATCCAGGGCACCGGCGGCGTGTCGCTGTTCGGCCTGCAATTCGCCGCGGCGCACGGTGCCCACGTCATCGTTCTCTCCGGCGACGACGACAAGCTGGCGCGCGCAAAAGAACTCGGCGCCACGCATGCGGTCAACCGCCGCAAGACGCCGCGTTGGGACGTTGCCGTGCGTGATCTCACCGCTGGACGCGGCGCCGACCACGTGCTGGAAATGGTCGGCGGCGACAATCTGCTGCTGTCGCTGCAAGCCTTGAAACAGGCCGGGCGCCTATCCGTGATCGGTACGCTTGGCGAAGCTGAAATCCACAGCCCGAGCGTGCCATTGTTCCTGGGCCGGCCGACCATCCAGGGCATCGGCGTGGGTCATCGCCGCGGGCTGGAAGACATGATCCGCGCAGTCGATCATCTCGGCCTCAAACCGGTGGTGGACAAGGTCTATGCGCTGGAGGAGTTGCCGGACGCACTCGATCACTTGGAGCGCGGTCCTTTCGGCAAGCTGGTGATGCGCATGGATTGAGTACGCTTGCGTTCAGACGAATCCGACACAAGCAAAAACGGCGCATTCCTTTCGAAATGCGCCGTTTTTCTTGTTGCTTGTTGCTTGCTGATCAGCCTGACTTGGCTGGGATCAACGCTCCGACATTGCATCCATGACGCACAAAGCCGTCATGTTGACGATGCGGCGCACCGTTGCCGATGCCGTCAGGATATGCACCGGCTTGGCGCAACCCAGCAGGATCGGGCCGATGGCCACGCCGTTGCCGGATGCTGTCTTCAGCAGGTTGTAGGCGATGTTGGCGGCGTCGATGTTCGGCATCACCAGCAGGTTGGCGTCGCCCTTCAATGGCGAATCCGGCATGATTTGCGCCAGCAGCTTCGGATCGAGCGCGGTGTCGCCGTGCATTTCGCCGTCGGCTTCCAGTTCCGGCGCTTGCTCCTGGAGCAGCTTCAAGGCGGTACGCATCTTGACGGCCGACTCGCTGTTGCTGGAGCCGAAGTTGGAATGCGACAGCAGCGCTGCGCGCGGGTGCAGGCCGAAGCGGCGCATTTCTTCCGCAGCCATGATGGTGATTTCCGCCAGTTGCTCCGCCGTCGGGTTTTCATTGACGTGCGTATCAACCAATACCAGTTGGCGGCTCGGCAGGATGACGCCGTTCATGGCGGCGTAGACGTTGACGCCTTCACGCTTGCCCAGCACCTGATCGATGTAGTGCAGGTGCAACTGGGTGGTGCCATAGGTGCCGCAGATCATGCCGTCGGCATGGCCCTTGTGGATCGCCATGGAACCGATCAGGGTGTGGCGGCGACGCATTTCCAGCTTGGCGTATTGCTCGGTGACGCCACGACGCTTGGTCATCTCCAGGAAGGTCTGCCAGTAGTCGCGATAGCGTTCGTCGAAGTTCGGGTTGATGACTTCGAAGTCGACGTTCGGACGCAGGCGCAGGCCGAATTTCTTGATGCGTTGTTCCAGAACTTCCGGACGACCGACCAGGATCGGTTTGGCCAGGCATTCGTCGACGATGACTTGCACCGCGCGCAGAATGCGCTCTTCTTCGCCTTCGGCAAAGACGATGCGCTTCTTGGCGTCCGGCGCCTTCTTGGCGGCCTGGAAGATCGGACGCATGAAGGTGCCGCTGTGGTAGACGAACTGTTCCAGCTTTTCGGCGTAGGCGCCCATGTCCTGGATCGGACGGGCGGCGACGCCGGAAGTCTCGGCTGCACGCGCCACCGCAGTGGCGATCTTGATCATCAGGCGCGGATCGAACGGCTTCGGAATGATGTATTCCGGACCGAACGACAAGTTGGTCACGCCGTAAGTCGCAGCGACGATGTCGGATTGCTCGGCTTGCGCCAGTTCGGCAATCGCGTGCACTGCGGCGATTTCCATTTCACGCGTGATGGTGGTCGCACCGGAATCCAGCGCGCCGCGGAAGATGTAAGGGAAGCACAAGACGTTGTTGACCTGGTTCGGATAGTCGGAACGGCCGGTCGCGATGATCGCATCGTCGCGCACTGCCATGACGTCTTCCGGCAGGATTTCCGGGGTCGGGTTGGCCAGCGCCAGCACCAGCGGACGCGGCGCCATCTTCTTGACCATGTCTTGCTTGAGCACGCCGCCGGCGGACACGCCCAGGAAAATGTCGGCGTCAGGAATAACGTCGGCCAGGGTGCGCGCATCGGTTTCGCGAGCGAAGCGTTCCTTGTCCGGATCCATCAGTTCGACGCGGCCCTTGTAGACCACGCCGGCCAGGTCGGTGACGTAAATGTTTTCAATCGGGAAGCCGAGATCGACGATCAGGTCCAGGCAGGCCAGCGCCGCAGCGCCCGCGCCGGAGACCACCAGCTTGACTTCCTTGATGCTCTTGCCGACGACCTTGAGGCCGTTCAGGATCGCTGCGCCGACGATGATCGCGGTGCCGTGCTGGTCGTCATGGAAGACCGGGATCTTCATGCGGTCGCGCAGCTTGCGCTCGATATAGAAGCACTCCGGCGCCTTGATGTCTTCCAGGTTGATGCCGCCGAAGGTCGGTTCCAGCGAGGCGATGATATCGCACAGCTTGTCCGGGTCGGTCTCGTTGATTTCGATATCGAAGACGTCGATGCCGGCGAACTTCTTGAACAGCACGGCCTTGCCTTCCATCACCGGCTTGGAAGCCAGCGGGCCGATGTTGCCCAGGCCCAGCACGGCAGTGCCGTTGCTGATGACGGCAACCAAGTTGCCGCGCGCGGTGTATTTGAATGCGTTGGCCGGATCGGCGACGATTTCTTCGCAGGCCGCAGCCACGCCTGGCGAGTACGCCAGAGACAGGTCTCGTTGATTGGTTAAAAGCTTGGTGGGCGTGACGCTGATCTTGCCCGGCGTTGGAAATTCATGGTACTCCAGCGCTGCCTGGCGAAGTTGCTGACGCAATTCTTCTTTCTTGCTGATCATCGAATCCATACTCTGCGTTCTCTTTTAGACTTGTCGAAGACCTGCGATTTTAGCAGAGCTCGGCCCGCTCTCATAGCGCGGATGCAAGCCATTTATGGTGCACCGCGACATTCGGCGAGCCTTTACCGGTGCGGGTTCCGTGGATAAAACAAAGGACGCAATGGTCCTACCAATCCGCACCAAAATAGCGCCCGCAGATGCACCGAAATTCATCGAAGGCCAACGCGTAATATCTCTGATGTATTGGTTACAATCACGCCCATGCTTAGCGAATTCGAACTTATCTCCCGTTATTTCACGCGTCCGATGGCGCAGGACAGTCGCACCGCGCTCGGCGTGGGCGACGACTGCGCCCTGCTGACGCCGGCCCCGGGAATGCAATTGGCGGTGTCGACCGACATGCTGGTCGAAGGCCGTCATTTCTTCCCGCATGCGGACCCGTATGCGCTCGGCCACAAATGCCTGGCCGTCAATCTGTCGGACCTGGCCGCCATGGGTGCACAGCCGATCGCCTTCACGCTCGCCTTCGCCCTGCCGGAAGCGCGCGAAGACTGGCTGGCGCCGTTTTCACAAGGCTTGCTGAAGCTGGCCGACGAGCACGGCTGCGAACTGATCGGCGGTGACACCACCAAGGGTCCGCTGACGATCAGCATCACCGTGTTCGGCGAAGTGCCGTTCACCCAGGCCTTGCGCCGCGACGCCGCGCGCGATGGCGACGACATCTGGATTTCCGGCACGCTCGGCGATGCAAGGCTGGCGCTGGCCGGCTATCGCAAGGAACTCGCGCTCGACGCCGAAGTGCTGCATGCCGCCGGCGCACGCATGCACCAACCGACGCCGCGCGTGGCGCTCGGCATGGCCCTGCGCGGCATCGCACATGCCGCCATTGACATCTCTGACGGCCTGGCCGGCGACCTCGGCCATATCCTCGCACGCTCGCACGTGGGTGCTCGCCTCGACGTCGACGCGCTGCCGGCCGGCCCGGTGCTGAGCACGCAGGCGCAAACGCTACGCCGCGCCTTCACGCTGTCGGGCGGCGACGATTACGAACTCTGCTTCACTGCACCACAGAGCCGACGCGAACAGGTGCTTGCCGCCGCCGAACAAGCCGGCGTCGCGGTCACCCGCGCCGGTGTCATTGAATCGGTTCCCGGCCTGCGCCTGGTGGACGCCGGCGGCGAACCGCTCGACCTGACGCCTTCTTCTTTCGACCATTTCAGTTCATGACAACAACAATAAACCCTGCCCGCAAGACGTATTCGACCAAACCAGTGCGCCCGACTGCGCGCTTCATGCTGGGACATCCGGCGCGCCTGCTGGCGCAGGGCTTCGGCAGCGGCCTCTCGCCGATCATGCCGGGCACCTCCGGCACGTTGTTCGCCTGGCTGGCGTATGCGGTGCTGAACGTGCGCTGGCCCGCCGTCTTCACGCCGTCGGCGTGGCTGCTGATTATCTTCGTCGGCTTTTTCATCGGCGTATGGGCGTGCCATCGCACCGGTCGCGACCTCGGCGCGCCCGATCACGGCAGCATGGTGTGGGATGAAATCATCGCGTTCTGGCTGGTGCTGGTGGTGCTGACGCCGGCCGACTTCAAGACGCAGTGCTGGGCCTTTTTCTGGTTCCGCGTCTTCGACATGGTCAAGCCGCCGCCGATCGCTTATTTCGATCGCCGCTTCAAGGGCGGCTTCGGCGTGATGTGGGACGACATCGTGGCGGCGTTTTACACGCTGCTGGTATTTGCGTTCTGGCGCTCCATGTAAAACCGCTTCAACAAGAGTATGCTGAACACATGGGAATGCGACGGACTATTCCATGAACTATTAGTGAACTGTTTCATGTCGATGTTCGTCAAGAAGTACATCGCGCCCATCACGTTGACCACCCGCCAACCCTGAAGGATGACATCAACATGGATACCTCGACTGACCTCGCCGCGCGCGTCGGACTCGCGCTCAAAGCCAGGAAATTGCTGCTCTCCACCGCCGAATCCTGCACCGGCGGCGGCGTAGCCCAGGCCATCACCGACATCGCAGGTTCTTCGGAATGGTTCGATTGCGGCTTCATCACCTATTCCAATACCTCCAAGAACGAATTGCTGGAGATTTCCGAAGCATTGATCGCCCAGCACGGCGCCGTCAGCGAAGAAATCGCCGCCGCCATGGCTGAAGGCGCGATTGCCAACAGCAGCTCCGACGTCGCCGTTTCCACCACCGGCATCGCCGGTCCGGGCGGCGCGGTGCCGGGAAAACCGGTCGGCACCGTCTGCTTCGGCTGGAAGGTCGGCGACCAGACCTTTACCGAACGCCTGGTGTTCACCGGCGACCGCCGCGCAGTGCGTGAGCAAGCCGTAGTGCATTCGCTGCAAGGCTTGCTGCGCTTGCTGACCTGAGCTGCCGGCAAACGTGCATGAAAAAGAGCCGCAGCGAGTGATCGCGACGGCCCTGGTTTCTGCTGCTGCGGCTGCAGCGACGCTGCAAGCCGATACGTTTCCTCAGCGATACTGATTGATCGCGTCGCGCGTCTCCAGCGCCACACGGCGCGCTGCTGTGGCGTAGTCTTCGCCGGCCTGCGGCTTGGCGTACAGGATCGCCCGCGACGAATTGATCATCATGCCGCCGCCGTTCGCCGTCTTGCCCGATTTCACCGTCGCCGCCACGTCGCCACCCTGCGCACCCACGCCCGGCACCAGTAAAGGCATGTCGCCGATGATACTGCGCACCTGCGCCAGTTCCTCCGGGAAAGTCGCTCCCACCACCAGTCCGCACTGGCCGTTGGTGTTCCACTTGTCGGCCACCAGACGCGCCACGTGCTGATACAGCGGCACGCCGTCGACCGTCAGGAATTGCAGATCGGAACCGCCCGCATTCGAGGTGCGGCACAGCACGATGGCGCCGCGATCCTTCCACTCCAGATACGGCGCGACCGAATCGAAACCCATATAGGGGCTGACCGTGACCGCCTGCGCGCCGTAGCGTTCGAAGGCTTCGCGCGCATATTGCTCGGCAGTGGCGCCGATGTCGCCGCGCTTGGCATCGAGCACGATGGGAATATGCGGATAGGTGGTGCGGATATAGGTGCAGATTTCTTCCAGCTGGTCTTCCGCGCGCAGGGCGGCGAAGTAGGCGATCTGCGGCTTGAACGAGCAGGCCACGTCGGCGGTGGCGTCGATGATGCCTTTGCAGAAAGCAAAAATGGCGTCGGGCTGGTCCTTCCACTGCGCGGGAAATTTGGCGATATCCGGGTCGAGGCCGACACACAGCAGCGAATTATTGGTCTTCCACGCAGCGGATAATTGTTCGATAAATGTCACGGTAAGCCTTAATATGCAAAGATGCGATATTGTAACGCGCCCGCAGCCCGCCCTACCCGCTTGACGGCGTCGGCAGTAGTACGCACAGTATCGAATCTCCCTATCTTCCCGAGGCACACAATGAAAAAATGGTTTGCATGGCTGGCGATCGCCGCTTCCGTCCTGACGCTGAGCAGCTGCGGCTACAACGACTTCCAGGCCAAGGATGAGGCCACCAAGGCCGCCTGGAGCGAAGTCGTCAACCAGTACCAGCGCCGCGCCGACCTGATCCCGAACCTGGTCAATACCGTCAAGGGCTACGCCTCGCATGAAAGAGAAACGCTGGAAGCCGTCACTCGCGCCCGCGCCGCCGCCACCAGCTTCCAGATCACGCCGGAAGTGTTGAACAATCCGGAAGCCTTCAACAAATTCCAGCAGGTCCAGGGCGAACTGTCGTCCGCGCTGTCGCGCCTGATGGCAGTGTCGGAAAACTATCCGCAACTGAAGGCCGACACCAGCTTCCGCGACCTGCAGTCACAACTGGAAGGCACCGAAAACCGCATCACCGTGGCACGCCAACGCTACATCGCCTCGGTGCAGGAATACAACGTGCTGGCGCGCAGCTTCCCGACCAACATCACCGCCAAGATCTTCAGCTACCCGGTCAAGCCGTCCTTCACGGTCGAGAACGAGAAAGCGATTTCCACCGCCCCCGCCGTCAATTTCGGCAAATAAGTTCGACCTGAATCTTGCCCATGTCGCACTTTTCCCGCCTGCTGGCGTTCTGTCTCTTCTTCCTGCTGGCCGGCTCCGTCCAGGTTGCCGGCGCGCAGGATTTCGTTGCCGTCCCTGCGCTGACCTCGCACGTGATGGACCAGGCAGGGATGCTGGACGAGCAGCAGCGACGCACACTGGACCAGGTCCTGACCGACTATGAAACCCGCACCGGCAGCCAGATCGCGGTGCTGCTGATCGCCAGCACCGCGCCGGAAGCCATCGAGCAATACGGTATTCGCGTCGCCGACGCCTGGAAACTGGGCCGCAAAGGCATCGACGACGGCGTCATCCTGATCGTCGCCAAGGACAACCCCAAGGCCTTGCGGCGCTTGCGCATCGAAGCCGGCCGCGGCGTCCAGGGCAGCCTGACCGACGCCCAGTCGAAACGCATCCTGGAAGACGTGATCGCGCCGCACTTTCGCCAGAACGACTATTACAGCGGCCTCGCGGCGGGTATCTCGGCGCTGACCAGCCTGCTTGATCGTGAGAACCTGCCCGCGGCGGAGAAGAAAGAGGCAAGCGTCCCATCCGATGCCGGCTGGCTTGAAGTTGCGATCCTGGTAATCATGCTGGCGGTATTCTTCACCGCGCTGCTGCTGGTGCGACGCCGCACCACCGGCCGCAACAATCTCAACAACAATAGCTGGGGCAATGCCGCCGGCGTCATCATCGGCAGCATCCTCAACGAGGCCGCTCGTGGCTCCGGCAGCAGCGGACGCGGCGGCTTCGGCGGCGGTGGTTTCAGCGGCGGCAGCGGCGGCGGCGGATTTTCGGGCGGCGGCGGCAGCTTTGACGGCGGCGGCGCCTCGGGGGACTGGTAATGCATACATTCAAGCGCCTCCTCAGGCATCTGCGCCACACCCGCGCCGCAGCACGCGCGCAGTTTCCACCGGCCACGCTGCAGGCGATACAGGCCTGCATCGGCGCCGGTGAAGCGGAGCATCGCGCCGAGGTCCGTCTGGTGATCGAAGCATCCCTGCCTCTGGGCGCAGTGCTGCGCAACGAGTCCTCGCGCGCCCGCGCTCATGAGCTGTTTTCGCACTACCGCATCTGGGACACCGAAGAAAACAGCGGCGTGCTGATCTACCTCAACCTGGCTGATCATCGCGTCGAAATCGTCACCGACCGCACTGTCGGCCGCGCCCTCAAGCGCGCTGACTGGGAATCCGTTTGCAGTACAATGACCCGAAGCTTTGCCGGCGGGATTTACCATGACGGCGCGCTGGAAGGGCTCGCACAGTTGAACCGTTTGCTGACCCTGCATTTTCCCCAGACGTCGCAGCACAAGAACGAGATTTCCAACCGGCCGCTGATGCTCTGACATCCCTGAGCGACCGATGCCTGGCACACAAGCTTCGACTCAACAATAACGATGGGGGAAATGATGAGCACATCCGGTCCCGAACAATCGCATGAGCCCGCAGCACCTTCACGCCAGTCCGCCGTCGCGGAGCAGGAATACCGCTTCAGCGTGCTGCTCATTGATGACCAGCTGGTGGTCCAGGAAAAAGTCCGGCGCGCCGTGCGCCCGGAAACCGACATCGACTTCCACTTTTGCGGCAAGGCCGCCGATGCCCTGGCCAAGGCTGAAGCCTGTCGGCCCACCGTCATCCTGCAAGACCTGGTCATGCCCGACTCCGATGGCCTCGAGTTGGTGCGGCAATACCGCAGCAGCCCCCTGCTGGCGAATGTCCCGGTGATCGTGCTCTCCAGCACCGACGAACCGCTGATCAAGAAAGATGCCTTCCTGGCCGGCGCCAACGACTACGTGGTCAAGTCCTATGACACCATCGAACTGGTCGCGCGCATCCGCTACCATTCGCGCTCCTACATCAATCTTCTGCAACGCGACGCCGCCTACGCCGCCCTGCATGAAAGCCAGAAACAGCTGGAAGCCAGCAACGCCGAACTCAAGCGCCTGACGCATACCGACGGCCTCACCGGCATCGCCAACCGGCGCTATTTCGACGACTACATGAAACAGGAATGGCTGCGCGCACAACGCGAGAAGACGACGTTGTCGCTGCTGTTGATGGATGTGGATTGCTTCAAGCTGTACAACGACACCTACGGCCATGTCGCCGGCGATGACGTACTGCGCCGCGTGGGCGCGGCGATTGCGGCCGGCGCCGCGCGCCCTGCAGATCTGGCGGCGCGTTACGGCGGCGAAGAGTTCGCCGTCGTCCTGCCCAACACGGACAGCGCCGGCGCGAAGGAACTTGCTGAAAAAATCTGCCGGGCGGTAGCCGCTCTCGGCATTGCACACGCCACCTCGAAAGCGGTCGATCACGTCACCGTCAGCGTCGGCGCCGCTACCGCGCATCCCGTTCAGGGCGGCGACATCGTCAGCCTCATCAAGCACGTCGACGACTGCCTCTACAACGCCAAGCAAAGCGGGCGCAACCGCGTCAGTGCGGCGCCATGACGCAACCCGGTCAGCCCTTTTCAAACACCCATTGCAGCAAGGCGTCCTGCGCCGCTTGCCCGAGCGGCGCGTTCGGATGATTGATCAGGCACACCACCACATACATCTTGCCTGACGCCGCCTGCACATAACCGGCAATCGAGCGCACGTCGTTGAGCGAACCGGTCTTGATGTGCGCCTGCCCGGCCACGCTTTCGCCGCGCAGGCGCTTGCGCATGGTGCCGTCGTAGCCCACCAGCGGCATCGAGGCGATGAACTCCGGCATCACCGGCGAATGAAATGCCGCCACCAGCACCTGGCCCAGCGTGGTCGGCGCGATGCGCTCGTTGCGCGACAAGCCCGCGCCGTTTTCAATCACCAGTTCATCGGCGCCGATGCCTTTGGCCGACAACCAGCCGCGAATCGCCTGCGCGCCGCGCACAGTGCTGCCCGGCGCCTGCGATGCCTGCGCACCGATGGTCAGCAGCAACTGGCGCGCCATCACATTGTTGCTGTATTTGTTGATGTCGCGGATCACCTCGGGCACGGCTGGAGACTGCCACTCCGCCAGCAAGCGCGCCACCGGTGCGACATTGCCGGGCATGACCTTGCCCGAGATGGTGCCGCCCAACTCGCTCCACATCTGGCGCAGCACCGCGCCGAAATACTGCGTCGCGCTCATGCGGTAGGGATGGATGTACCAGACTTTTTCTCCGCAGGCCGCAGGAAAAGCGCCGTTGAAGACTGCCGCGCCGACGCCGACGTCGGCCTGCAACTTGCCCTGCCAGTCGCCGCAGACGGTTTCTTTCGACAAGCGTGGCGCCATCACGGTATAGCCCGACAGCGGAGGTTCCATGACCACGCTGACCTGGCCGCTCGCTTCGTCCGGCATGAAGCGGATCGCCACTGTCTTGTAGTTCAGCAGCAAGGCGTCGGGACCAACGTTGTAGGGCTTCTGCGGATCGCCGTCGAATTGCGCCGGATCGTAGACGTTCTCTTCAAACACGCTGCGGTCCAGCACGACGTTGCCGCGAATGTCGCGGATGCCCTTGGCGCGGATCTGGCGCAGGAACATCCAGAAGTTCTCCATCACCAGCTTGGGGTCGCCGCTGCCCTTGATGCTCAGATCGCCCAGCAGCACGCCGTCGTTGAGCACGCCGTCGGTGTAGGCCTGGGTTTTCCAGTTGAAGGCGGGGCCGAGCAATTCGAGCGCGGCGTCGGTGGTCACCAGCTTCATCACCGACGCCGGATTGAACGGCGCCGTCGCATTGAAGGCCAGCGTCGGACGCGTGGCGTCGACGGCCTGGACAAACACCCCGACATTGCGCGCCGGGATCTTCGCCTGGCGAAGTGCGCTGCTCATTGCAGGCGGCAATTCTTGCGCTGCAAGGTGTTGCGCGGAAACGATACCGCCGGAAGCGAAGGCGCAGAGCGCCAGGATTCGGAATTCTTTGAGGATCTGCATGAGCGGCCAAGGACAGGGGAACAAAATGACCCGAAAGAAGGGACCCGGCATTATATGTCGTCTTTTCGCTCCTCTCTCCGCGCGACATTCTGGCGATAGGGCGGCAGATGTTGTAATCTAGACATATATTGGCTGGATGCAAATCATGCCCGACAACAAGAACGCCGCCGCGGCCGGCATGCCAACATTGGAAAGCACCCCAGATCATGTCGCATCGCAACGCCCCATCTCGCACGCACGGCAGCCACGGCACTGACAGCTCGCATGGACGCTCGGCGTCCTTCTTTTCGTTCAGGCGGGCGCGGCGTGCATTGCGTGACTCTCCGTCACCGGAAGAACTGATCGGCAAGGGTGTGCGCTTCGTCAAACGCATCTACAAGCTGCGCGTGATCGGCCTGTCGATCGGCTTCTTTTGCGTGGCCGCCGGCTTCCTGCAAAATCCGGTCGGATGGCCGCTGTGGGCCCTGCTGATATTCCACGGCTACCTGTGGCCGCACCTCGCGTACCACCTGGCGCTGCGCAGCAAGATCCCGTATCGCACCGAACGCCTCAACCTGGTGATCGACACCACCTTCGGCGGCTTCTGGCTCATCGCCATGCAAGGCAACTTGGTGCCCGGCGCCGTGATCCTGGCGATGCTGTCGATGGACAACATCGCCGCGGGCGGTACCAGGCTGTTCCTGCGCGGGCTGATCGGCAGTGTCGTGGGGGTCTTGCTGGGTCTGCTGCTACTCAACTTCCGCTTCCTGCCGCAATCCGACATCTACACCGTCGTCGCCTGCCTGCCGATGCTGGCGCTCTATCCGCTGGCGCTGGGCAAGTCCACTTATGACATGTCCAAGAAACTGGCCGAACGTTCACGCGAGTTCGAAACCGTCAGCCAGCGCGACGGCCTTACCGGCCTGCTGAACCGACGTTATTGGGAAACCCTGCTGATCGAGGAATTCAACATCTGCCGCGAACGCAAACAGAGCTCCTCGCTGCTGTTGCTCGACCTCGATCATTTCAAGAACATCAACGACACCCACGGCCATCTGGTCGGCGACGAAGTACTGAAGAACTTCGCCCAGCTGCTGCGCGAAAACCTGCGCGCGGATGATCTGATCGGCCGCTACGGCGGCGAGGAATTCGTGGTGATCCTGCGCGACATCAGCCTCAGCGAAGCCGAAACCCTGGCGGCGCGGCTGATCGAACAAGTGCGCCGGCACCGCTCGGAAAAAAACTTGCTGTGGGGCTGCACCATCAGCGCCGGCCTGGTGTGCTTCCATAGCGACATGGAGGCGCATTACTCCTGGCTGCAACGCGCCGACAACGCGATGTATCGCGCAAAGGATAGCGGACGCGATTGCCTGGTGGTCGAAGGTAACTGAAGGTGGCCGAAGGTGAAAGGCGGCAAGGCGGAGAACAAGAAAAAGCCGCCGCGTCATCTTAGGGAATGACGCAACGGCTTCGGAAAAAAGGTGGAACGCCCGACGAGTTCTCGGAGTACACGCATACTGAAGATGCCGACTCCCTCCGACGTTCCAGCCACCGCCGCTTGCGCGGCGAACGAGCAAGAAAGCTCGTTTAGATTAGCACTGGCAGTACCTCCAGCACTAAAAGCGCAATCAGCGCCCCACCTACGGCGCCAATCGTTCGCAACACCGTCCTCACAAATTTTGACGCTACGGGCACTTCGCCGAACAACACCAACCCGGCGAATGCCATCGGTAAAAAGAACATGAGATTGTTCGTGACGATATTGGGCATGATCTGTGTCTCCTACCTGTTTTCTTTATGATTTGAGTATAGGTCGCCGTTCGCATAAAACAAGGAATGTTTTCGAGGCCGCCGCCCCGCAGCGCACATCCCGCGCCGCTTGCAGCGATGCCTCCTATTTGCGGAAGTGTTGTTGAATAGGCTTGACCATGCTGCGGCGCGGGAGTAGACTCCGCCCGTTCTTATTTTATGGAGTCCCTCTCATGGGCACTTGTTCGAGTGACAGTTGTTGCCGGGAAATTTCCCGGTTCGCCTCGGCAAGATAACGCAGGACTTCCCTGCCGTCATCTTGCAAGAGAAGATGACGGCATCAGGCATGCACCGCTTCAGGCGCAGGCCTTTTCCACCGTACAACACAGCACGCTACAGACCGACCCGCACCGGCGCACGTCCGGATGCTGCATGGCTTGCGGCCATACGCGTCCACGACATATGCATTGATTCGCCGATGCCTCTCGCGGCCGTCGCCACAGTCCAGACTGCGCGCCGGCCGGACCTGCCATTGCCCGGCCTGGCCGCCGGCGCCGTGCGCACGCCGTCGATGGAACAATTACCGATGAAAGGGTCTTCGCAAACCTGACCTGCGGAGGCCTTATGCCCGATATATCTCGCACCTGATCGCCTGCTGTCATCGAGATGTCAGGAGGATTCGTTACAGTCTGACGCTTTCCTCATCTTTCTCTCCGATGACCGCACGAACCGGACCGCCACGCCCCGTCAAGGCATGCCGTCCGCACTGCAAACCGCTGCAAAAAGAAAAAGAGCTTCATCATGAATCTGGATCTGTTGAAAGAAACCTTCGCGAACTTCATCCGCGCACGCGGCATGGATCGCCACTTCCATCGCATCGGCGTGGACATGTTCCGCAGTTCGCCGACCACCAAGGAAGTCCCGCAAACCGTGGCGCAAAGCCTGGTGGACGCCTCCCGCACCGAGCTGTCCGGACTGCTGGAAAAACTGCACTCGCGCACTGACGGCCTGACCGAACAGGAAGCTGACGCCATCCGCCTCGAGGTCGGCCCCAATGAAGTCGAACACGAAAAACCGCTGAGCTGGTGGGTGCACCTGTGGCACTGCTACAAGAACCCGTTCAACCTGCTGCTGACCGTGCTGGCCGCCGTCTCCTACTACACCGAAGACATGAAGGCCGCGATCGTGATCGGCACCATGGTGGTGGTGTCGACGCTGATGCGCTTCATCCAGGAGTCGCGTTCCAACACCGCCGCCGACAAACTCAAGGAAATGGTCAGCAACACCGCGACCGTGATCCGCCACGACATCGTGCAGGACATCGCCGAAGAAGCCCAGCGCTACTTCGACGTCACCCTGCACCCTAAAGGCGCGCGCCGCGTCGAGGTGCCGATCAAGAAGCTGGTGCCCGGCGACATCGTGCAGCTGTCGGCCGGCGACATGATCCCCGCCGACCTGCGTCTGCTCGCAGCCAAGGACTTGTTCGTCAGCCAGGCCGCCATGACCGGCGAATCGCTGCCGGTCGAAAAATTCGCCGAGCATCGCGGCGTCGACGCCGGCAATCCGCTCGAGCTCGACAACCTGTGCTTCATGGGCACCAACGTCGTCAGCGGCTCGGCCACGGCCGTGGTGCTGACCACCGGCAAGCGCACCTACTTCGGCGCGCTGGCTGAACGCGTCACCGCCACCGACCGCACGCCGACCGCGTTCCAGTCGGGCGTCAACAAGGTCAGCTGGCTGCTGATCCGCTTCATGCTGGTGATGACGCCGGTGGTGTTTTTCATCAATGGCTTCACCAAAGGCGACTGGGTCGAAGCCTTCCTGTTCGGCCTGTCGATCGCGGTCGGCCTGACGCCTGAAATGCTGCCGATGATCGTCACCTCGACGCTGGCCAAGGGCGCGGTGGCACTGTCGCGCAAGAAGGTCATCGTCAAGCGCCTGGACGCGATCCAGAACTTCGGCGCCATGGACGTGCTGTGCACCGACAAGACCGGCACGCTGACGCAGGACAAGATTTTTCTCGAGCGCCACACCGGCATCCTGGGCGAGCCGAACGATGAGGTACTGCAATACGCTTACCTCAACAGCTACTACCAGACCGGCCTGAAGAACCTGCTCGACGTCGCCGTGCTGGAACACGCCGAACTGCAACGCGAAATGGCGCTCGCCTCGGCCTATCGCAAGGTCGATGAAATCCCGTTCGACTTCCAGCGCCGCCGCATGTCGGTGGTCGTCAGCGAACGTGAAGATCACCATGAGCTGATCTGCAAAGGCGCGGTCGAAGAAATCGTCTCGATCTGTACCCACGCGCGCAACAACGGCGAGATCGTGCCGTTCACGCCCGAACTGCTGGCCGAGATCCGCGAAACCACCGCCAGCCTGAACTCTGAAGGCCTGCGCGTGGTGGCCGTGGCCGCCAAGGACCTGCCGCCGACCAAGGAAACCTACAGTGTCGCCGATGAATCGGACCTGGTGCTGATCGGTTACATCGCCTTCCTCGATCCGCCGAAGGAATCGACCGAGCCGGCGCTGGCGGCATTGCGCGCGCATGGCGTGACGGTCAAGATCCTGACCGGCGACAACGAATTGGTGACCGCCAAGATCTGCCGCGAAGTCGGCCTCGAAGTCGAAGGCATGCTGCTCGGCTCGCACGTAGAGAAAATGAGCGATGCGGAATTGTCCATCGCCGTGGAAAAGACCACGGTCTTCGCCAAGCTCAGCCCGACCCACAAGGAACGCATCGTGCGCGTGCTGCACGACAAGGGCCATGTGGTCGGCTTCATGGGCGACGGCATCAATGACGCACCGGCATTGCGCGCAGCCGACATCGGCATCTCGGTCGACACTGCGGTAGATATCGCCAAGGAAGCGGCCGACCTGATCCTGCTGGAAAAGAGCCTGATGGTGCTCGAAGAAGGCGTGCTGGAAGGCCGCAAGACCTTCGCCAACATGCTCAAATACATCAAGATGACCGCCAGCTCCAACTTCGGCAATGTCTTCTCGGTGCTGGTGGCGAGCGCCTTCCTGCCCTTCCTGCCGATGCTGCCTTTGCATCTGCTGGTGCAGAACCTGCTGTATGACGTGTCGCAGATTTCCATCCCGTTCGACAACGTCGACAAGGAATTCCTGGAAAAGCCGCAGCGTTGGAATCCGGGTGAAATCGGCCGCTTCATGGTGTTCTTCGGTCCGATCAGCTCGATCTTCGACATCAGCACGTTTGCCCTGATGTGGTACATCTTCGGCGCCAACTCGCCGGACCATCAAACCCTGTTCCAGTCGGGCTGGTTCATCGAAGGCCTGCTGTCGCAGACGCTGATCGTGCACATGATCCGCACCAAGCGCATTCCGTTCTTCCAGAGCCGCGCTTCGTGGCCGCTGATGGGCATGACGCTGGTCATCATGGCCATCGGCATCATCCTGCCGATGTCGCCGCTGGCCAGCTACTTCAAGCTGCAGGCGCTGCCGCTGAGCTACTTCCCGTGGCTGCTGGCGATCCTGATCGCGTACGCCGCGCTGATCCAGCTGATGAAGAAGTGGTACACCCGGCGCTATGGCTGGCAATAAGGCCGGTGTCGTGACGTAAAAAAAACGGGATGCGTGCAGACGCATCCCGTTTTTTATTGCGTGTTGAGAACGCGCCGAATCAGCCCACCAGGCTCGCCGCGATGTTGATCGACAAGCCCAGAATCGCCGCATTGAACAGGAAGCCGATCACCGAATGCGCCAGCACGGTCTTGCGCAAGGAGCGTGTGCCGACGGCAACGTCCGAGGTCTGCACGGCGACACTGATGGTGAACGCGAAATAAAGGAAGTCCCAATAGTCCGGATTTTTCTCGCCGTCGGCAAAACGCAGCGGCGGCTCGGCGTCGTCATCCTCGGCGTAAAACAGGCGCGCATAATGCAAGGTGAAGACCGTGCCGATCAGGAACCAGGAACCCAGCACGGTGCCGCCGGTGAAAGCATAATGCAGCAGCTTCTGGCCGCGCTCCAGATGCGAAGTATCGGCAAGTTCAATGACGATGGCGGCCAGGCTGGCGATGGCGGCCACGCAGACGGTGGCCAACACCAGCTCTGCACTTTCATCCTCCTTCTCGGCGAGGCGTTTGGTGTCGTCCGCCCTGGAGCGGAACATCATCACCCAGATCGTCAGCAGGTAGCAGGCCACGCCGGCATTCCACCCCGTCAGCAGGCGCGTGATGAGATCGCCTCCGGAACACAATAAATACCCTGCCGCGCCGACCGCGACAGCGATGAGCAAACGGGGATGGACCTGGACGATATGACGAGCGACTGACATGGTGTGGGGCGGGTCGCGTGACCCGCAGCAATTGAATTGCTGCAACCTTATCATGCGCGCGGCCGGCTGCGCATGCCGCCGGTCGGATGCGCCCTATTGGATTACTTCTTCGGCGCAATGCCCTGGGCGATTTCCTGCGCTTCTTCCAGCGACCTGAAGCCGGTGATGGCAAAGCGATTGCCCGACAGCGGCGCCGACACTACCGGCGCCGTCATCACCTCGCCGTTGATCATCACCGCCATGCGCTGGCGCAGCAGCACGCGTGAAGCCATGCCCATGCGGATCGCGCCGGCCGGCGTCATCTGGATCACGATCAGGACCTGGCCGCCGAGGTCTTTCTTGGCATTGGCCAATTCCACGTCGGAATTGTCCAGCAGTACGTCCGGCGCCACGTAGACCGTGGTGCCGGGATCATCGAGCAGGTTGGCTTTTTGCCAATCCGGACTGGCGACCAGGCTGGCGGCGTGGATTTCGAAGCGTGTCCCTGATTGCGAATGGCCGGCCGCGCAGGCGACCAGGCCGATGCTCAGGATCAGCAGGGAAAGAGTACGTTTGAACGAGGTAAAAGAAGCTGTTGCCCGCATCAGAACTCATGTTCCTTGAGCGCCCGCTCGGCGCGCTGTTTGGCATTATCCAGCGCTTCCTGCATGGAGCCGAACAGGCCTGCGGGGATGTAGGTCTCGGCAATTTCCGGTTCACGTGTGAGACGTACGAAGACTTGCGCTTCGAAGACGTCGTCGTCTTTTTTGACCGCGTCGAAACGGGCGATGTGGGTGCCGCTCTGTAGGACTTGCTCTGTCATGGATACCTCCATCAATGGCGATAGAGGATTGGACAGAGGCACGCCGAACAGGTTCGGTCCAATTTTGAACCCTAAGCTGAAACTCAGGCCTGGCGCGGGAAACGGACCGTAAATACGGTCCCGCAATTGGCCTCGCCCGAGGTCAGCGTAATCTCCCCGCCATGATCCTTGGCAATATCGCGCACGATGGCCAGGCCAAGTCCGCTGCCGGCGATCTTGTCGTTGACGCGATAGAAGCGGTCGAAAATCAGTTCGCGATGTTCGGGCGCGATGCCGGGGCCGGAATCCTCCACCGTCAGCAGCGTGGCGTCTTCCTGCTCGCGGCAACTTACCGTGACGGTGCTCTGCGGCGGCGAATAGCGCACGGCATTGTCGACCAGATTGTCGATCAAGTCGCGCAGCATGAAACGGTCACCCTTCATGCGCGCCGGTTGCAAGTCGAAGCCGAGGTCGATCTGTTTCTTGTCAGCCTGTTCGATGAAGTGCTGCACCGATTCTTCCACCAGCTTGTCGAGAAGCAGGTCTTCCAGATGGGTCGGCTTGAAGCGGCTCGGTTCGGCGCGCGCCAGCGCCAGCAACTGATTGCTCTGGCGCACCATGCGCTCGACCGACGAGGTCATCAGTTCGGTGGAATGCGCGGTCTCGGGCTCGTCGGCGTGACGCTGGTGCAACCATTCCAGTTGCAGCCGCAGACCGGTCAGCGGCGTGCGGATCTGGTGCGCGACATTGGCCAGGAAATTCTGCTGCGCACTCGCGCCCTTGCGGATGTTTTCCAGCAGGCTGTTGATCGCGCCGATCACCGGCGACAGCTCTTCGGCGGTCTCCTTGAATTCGATCGGCGTGAGGTTGTCGTGATTGCGCTGGTCAAGATTCTGCCGCAATTCTCGCAGCGGACTCAGGCCCTTGTTGACCGCGATCATCACGATGGCGATCGAGAAGAACGTCAGCGCACCGTCCAGCAGCAGCAACGAAATCAGAATCACGTAATGGGTCTGGTTGCGCTTGCGGAAGGTCTCGGCGATGCCGATGTAAATCGGCGTGCGCTCGATGCTGACGTACAGCGCGGCGATGCGCACCTGTTCGCCGTTCATGACGCCGTCGTAGGTAACCGGTTCGTTGGGCGCGGTGACCTGATTGACCGGCGGAAAGTTGTGATCGCCGGCCAGGGTCTCGCCATTGGAGTCGCGCACCACGAAGTACATGGTGTCGAAATGATCCGAGCGCAGCATCTGCTCGGCCTGCTTGGTCAGCTCCAGCGAAGTCTTGCCGCGCACGCGCTTGATCTGCGAGGTCAGCGCCCAGGCGGCATCGGTGATGCTCTGGTCGAACGCATCCTGCGCCGGCAGCCATGCCAGCCAGTAAGTCAGGCCGGCGCCGATCAGGTTGACAGCGAGCAGCGGCGCGATCAGCCATTTGAGAAGATTGATTTTGATGCTGGGGCGCATGGCGATCTCAGGCCCTCAGCCGACGCGGCAGAAAAAACACATGCCGGCTTGTCCCCACGTGCTTCAGGCTTCGCTCTTTTCCAGCATGTAGCCAAACCCGCGGATGGTGCGGATGGCGACGCCTGAGCCGGCAGTCTTGGTGCGGATGCGGGAGACGTAGACTTCCACCGCGTTGAGCGTGACGTCTTCGCCCCACGGCAGCACGGCGTCGATGATCTGCTGTTTGGAGACCACGCGCGACGCTTGCTGCATCAGGTATTCCAGCACGGTCCACTCGCGCACCGAGAAGTCGACTTTCTTGCCGTCGATGGTCGCGCGCTTGGAGGAGGTATCGAGCGACAGGCCGCCGATGGTCAGTTGCGTCGGCTGCGGGCTGCTGCGGCGAATCAATGCCTTGATGCGCGCCACCAGCTCCGGCGTCGCGAACGGCTTGACCAGGTAATCGTCGGCGCCCAGCTCAAGGCCGTGCACGCGATCGGGAATGGTGTCGCGCGCCGTCAGCAACAGCACCGGCATGTTGCTGCCGCGTGCGCGCAAGCGGCGCACCACTTCAAAACCGTCGAGGCCGGGCAAGCCGATGTCGAGCACCAGCACGGTCGCGGTATAACGCTGCAGCAGCGCGTCGGCGTCGGTGCCGTTGTTGACCGTGTTGACACTCAGACCATGCGACTTGAGCATGCGCGACAAGCCGTCGGCCAGCACCAGATCGTCTTCCACCAGCAGAACGTTCATATTTCGGGACCAGATGAGAAATTCGAGTTGCGCCGGAGAAATTCACAACGCATCGGGCAGCGCAAGTCAGACCAATTCACGCTGCAAGGAACGTATTGTAGCGCCGGCAACACCGCAGGACAGGGACTTTGAGCGCGATCATCGTTTTATTTTAGCCACAGTCAGTATTGCGTCAGCATATCGTCAGCACGTCGACAGCACACCGCTTTAGTCTAGCGCACACGCAATTGGAACGAGAATCAAAATCAATTCCACACTGCCTTCAGCCAGCCAGACGGCCTTCGCCTTCATCGCCAGCCAATCTTCATATGAACCAACCAGACAGAAAACGCCAAAAATGAACCGTCTTACGCCGATCGCCGCTGCACTTGTCGCCGTGTTTGCCGCGCCAGTTGCCGTGCATGCGCAACAAACTTCCGCCCCCGCTTCTTCTACGGCGCCGTCCTCCTCGCTCAAGGAAGTCGTCGTCGAAGGCAAGCGTGATGATTTCAACACCGGGACGACCGCGCTGACCAAATTGCCGGCCGATCTGCACGACGTGCCGCAATCGGTGGTGGTGGTCAACAAGGCTCTGCTGCAATCGCAAGGCGCGGCATCGCTGTCGGATGCGCTGCGCAATGTCGCCGGCATCACGCTGGGCGGTGCAGAAGGTGGTCAGATCGGCAACAACATCAACCTGAACGGCTTCTCGGCGCGTACCGATATTTACCTGGACGGCTTCCGCGACCGCGGCCAGTACTTCCGCGATACCTTCGCGATGGAAGAGATTGAAGTCCTGATGGGACCGTCGTCCATGCTGTTCGGCCGCGGTTCAACCGGCGGCATCATCAACCAGGTCACCAAGAAGGCCAACCTGAAGCAATCGACCGAGGTCTCCGCTTCGGTGACCACCAACGGCCTGGTGCGCACCACTGCCGATTACAATCATCCGCTGTCGGATACTTCCGCCGTACGCGTTTCCGTGATGGCCCAGGATGGCGCAGCCACCACGCGCAACCAGACCAACGTGCAGGACTTCGGCCTGGCCGCCTCCTATGTGACCGGCATCGGCACCGCGACGGAAATCACCCTGTCGACGCTGATCCAGCACAACCACGATCAACCCGATTACGGTCTGCCGGCGCTGAACGGCCGTCCGGTCAATGTCGACCGCGACACTGCCTACGGCCTCAACTCCGACCGCACGGACCAGGACGTGGTCTCGCTGAACGCCGGCATCAAGCACAAGATCACGCCGGACGTGACGCTGCGCAACCAGACTCAATTCAACTACGTGCGCACCAACGCCGTGGAAACTGCACCGCAAGGCATCGGCACCGTCGGCGCAGGCGGCTACACCGCAGTGACCGGCGGCGCCAGCACATTGCCGCTGTCCAGCTTGTTCGTCCAAGCACAGAGCCACGATCGCACGATTCGCGATTACTCGATCTTTAACCAGACCGAGCTGTCTGCCAAAGGCTCGTTCCTGGGCTTCAAGCATGATGCGCTGGTCGGTCTGGAAGTGGGTCATGACGGTTACGACGTGCAAAACTACTATCGCAACGGCACTTGTAACGGTGTCGCGTTGACCGGCGCAGCGACGCCGACTTCGGGTTACGCCGACTGTATTCCGCTGGTCAATCCGACCTACAGCGCCGCCGGCACCGGCGTCACCAGTAGCATCGGCAACCATCAGGGCGGCAGCTCCAACACCATCGCCACCTATGTCGGCGACACACTGGAACTGACCCCGCAAGTCAAGCTGGTGGGCGGCTTGCGCTATGACAAGTTCGTCGCGCAGATCAGCAACTCGCTCAACTCCGGCAACATGCCCGCGGCAGCGAAGAACACCGCCCTCGCCTATGCCAATCAGAGCGTCAACTTCCTGAGCGTACGCGCCGGCGCCATCTGGCAACCGACCGCAGCGCAGTCGTATTACCTGTCCTACGGCACCTCGTTCAATCCTTCGCTGGAACAGTTGACCGGCACCGTCGGCCAGACCAATCTCGATCCGGAAAAGAACCGTTCGTACGAAGTGGGCGGCAAGTGGGACTGGGCGGAAAGCCTGTCCTTGAATGCGGCGGTATTCCAGATCGACAAACAGAATGCCCGCAGCCTGGTCTCGACCGGCGTCTACGAACTGTCCGGCAACGTGCGCGTCAAGGGCGCCCGCGCCGGCGCCACCGGCCGCATCAACAAGCAATGGCAGATCGCCACCGCCTACACCTACCTGGACGCCAAGGTCATGAGCGGCGCAGCCGGCGACACCGCCGTCGGCAAGGTGCCGAGCAACACGCCCAAGCATACGCTGACGGCCTGGAGCACCTATGACGTGGCTCCGCACTGGCAACTCGGCGGCGGCGCAACCTACATGTCGCAACGCTACGTCACACCGACCAACAACGTGCAGGTCGGCGGTTACACACGCTGGGATGCGACGCTGGCTTATCTGCAACCGAAATACGATATTCGTCTGAACCTCTTCAATCTGACGAACAAAATGTATTACGATGCACTGATCCAGTCCGACGGCGGACGCTCGGTGCCAGGCACTGGTCGCACCGGCATGATCTCCGTCAACTATCGTATGTAATCTGAAGTAAATGAAAGAGATCCACCCATGCTGATCGCCATTCCCAAGCTGCTCGACGCGCAACAACTCAATGCTGTACGTCAGCTGCTGGAACAGGCCGGTCCGGCATGGGTGGATGGTCGTGCGACCGCCGGCTATCAAGGCGCGCCGGTCAAATTCAACCAGCAGATCGACGAACGTTCGGAAGTCGCTGCGCAATGCCAGCACATCATCCTGTCGGCCTTGGAACGCAACCCGCGCTTCATCAGCGCCGCCTTGCCGAATACGGTCTATCCGCCGATGTTCAACCGCTACAGCGAAGGCATGACCTTTGGCGCGCATGTGGACGGCAGCGTGCGGATCGATCCGCATACTGGACGCAAACTGCGCACCGATATTTCCGCGACCCTATTCCTGTCCGATCCGTCGACTTACGACGGCGGTGAATTGCAGATCCACGATACCTACGGCGTGCATTCCGCCAAGCTGGAAGCCGGCGACGTGCTGGTCTACCCCGCCACCAGCCTGCATCAGGTGACGCCGGTGACGCGCGGCGTACGCACGGCGTGTTTTTTCTGGGTGCAAAGCCTGGTGCGCGACGACGGCCAGCGCAGCATGCTGTTTGACATGGACAATGCCATTCAGACACTCAACCAGACCGGCGCCGACGAAGTTGCGCGGCGCACGCTGGTCGGCTGTTATCACAATATCTTGCGCCAGTGGAGCGATACATAAAGTACTTCAGAATCAATTGAAGTAACGCGCATCCATCCGGCGAAAAACCAGCGCCGACAACAAGGTCACCATGCCGACGCAGACGAAGGTCAGCGTAAAGCTCCAGTCCCTCGCCCACGCCACGCCGTCGAGCCCGCTCAGCATCGAGCCGGCAATCGTCACACCCAAACCCAGCGCCAGCATCTGCACCATCGAGAACAGGCTGTTGCCGCTGCCTGCATCCTTGCTGTTGAGGCCCTTGAGCGTGACGCTGTTCATCGCCGCGAACTGCATCGAGTTGCACACGCCGAAGACCGCCAGCTGCACGATGCCGACCCAGATCGGCCAGGCCGGCGTGATCAGCGCAAATGAAACAATCGCGGCGCCGACCATGATCGTATTCACCAGCAGGAAATTTTCATAACCGTAGCGACGCACCAGCGGCGCGATCCACGGCTTGGCAATGGTGCCGGCCACCGCCGCGGGCAGCAGCACCAGCCCGGCATGCAAGGGCGAAAATCCGAGCTTGACCTGCAACAACAACGGCAGCAGGAACGGCACCGCCGACGAGCCGATGCGGCAGATCAGGTTACCGATCAGGCCGACGCTGAAATTGGGTTCATTGAACAGTCCGAGTCGGAACAGCGGCTGCTCGTCGCGCCGCGCGTGGGCGACATACCACCACACCGTCAGCACCGAAATACCCAACAAGCCTGCGCTCCACCACCCGCGATGCTCGTCCATCGGCACATCCAGCGCCAGCGAAAACGTCACCATGCAGGTCGACAGCAAGGCGCAGCCGAGCATGTCGAAACGCGGCGGCGAAACGATTTCTTCGGCGGGCAGGAAACGATGCACGGCGAACATGCCGACCACGCCGACCGGCACGTTGATCAGGAAAATCCAGTGCCAGCCGATGGTCTGCGACAGCCAGCCGCCGGTCACCGGCCCGACCACCGGCCCGAGCTGCCCGGCAATCGAAATGAAGGCCAGTGCTGAAATGTATTGCGCTCCCGGCACGCTGCGCAGCACCGCGAGGCGGCCGATCGGCAGCAGCATGGAGCCGCCCACGCCCTGCACCACGCGCGCCAGCAGCAACTGCGACAGCGAATGTGCATTGGCGCACAGCAGCGAGCCGAGCACAAAGATCAGAATTGCGAGGAAGTAGACGCGGCGTGTGCCGAAGCGGTCAGCCAGCCAACCGGATGCCGGCGTCAGCGAAGCCATCGCCAGCGTATAGGACACCACCACCGGGTGCATCGCCAGTACCGGTTCGCCGAGGCTGGCGGCCATGGAAGGCAAGGCGGTGTTGACGATAGTGGTATCCAGCGTCTGCATGAAAAAGCCCGATGCGACGATCCACAACAGGGCTTTTTGGGAACGGGAGGAAGTGAGGGACATAGGCTGTGATTCTATCGTCCCTCGGATAACAGCAACAAGATCAGAATGCCGCCGGACGCCATTTCAGCAGACGTTTTTCCAGCGACGTCAGCAGGTAATCCGCCAGCAAGGCCACCACCGCCAGCACGATCATCGCCGCAAACACGCCGCTGGCGTTGAATGCGCCCTGGGCTGTCGAGATCAGCAGGCCGATGCCCTGCTTGGAGCCGAGGAACTCGCCCACCACGGCGCCGACCAGCGCGAAGCCGAAGCTCACGTGCAAGCTCGCCAGGATCCAGCTCAATGCCGATGGAATCACCACCGACATCGTCACCTGACGACGCGAGGCGCCGAGGATTTGCGCATTGGCGATCATGTAGCGATCGGCTTCACGCACGCCCTGGAAGGCGTTGCCGAATACCACGAAGAACACCATCACCACCGCCAGCGCCACCTTGGACGCCATGCCCAGGCCCAGCGCGATGACGAAGATGGAACCCAGTACCACACGCGGAATCGAGTTGGCGATCTGGATGTACAGGCTGAACACGTCCGACATCAGCTTGTTGCGGCCGAGCGCGATGCCGGCAATGATGCCCGCGACGGAACCGATCAGGAAGCCCAGCACGGTTTCTTCCAGCGTGACCATGACCTGCACCCACAACGGGCCTTGCGAGGTGCCTTCCATGATCCAGTCATAGATCTGGATCACGATCAGCGACGGCTGCGAGAAGAAGAAAGGATCGATCCATTGCATCGTGGCGGACAATTCCCAGCCGCCGAGGATGATGACCAGAATCGCCAGGCGCAGTGAAATCACCAGCCAGTAGCGTTGTTTGATCTTGCGTTGCGCTTCGCGTTCGACTTCGGCGATCGCTTCCGGGCTCATGGCGCGGCTTGTATTTACTTGTGTCATGTTGCTCACCTGTCTTGTCGTTGGTGTGGTGTAAGGAGCAGAAGCTGTTTCTGTGGAAAACGTCTATTTGATTTGGACCTCTTCGCGCAGATCGGACCAGATCTTGCGTGAGATATCGATGAAGCGTTGCTCGTAGCGCACTTCTTCCATCACGCGCGGACGCGGCAGGTCGATCTGGTAGGTGCTCTTCAAGGTCGCCGGACGCGCGGTCAGCACATACACCTTGTCGGCCAGCGCGATCGCTTCTTCCAGGTCATGGGTGACGAACACCACCGAGCCGGAATGCGCCGACCACAATTGCAGCAGCTCGTCCTGCATCAGCGTGCGGGTCTGCATGTCGAGCGCGCTGAACGGCTCGTCCATCAGCAGGATTTCCGGGCTGTTGATAAAGGTCTGCGCCAGCGCCACGCGCTTGCGCATGCCGCCCGACAATTGATGCGGATAGTGGTCGCCGAACTTGTCGAGGCCGACGCGGCGGATCCATTCATTGGCCAGTTCATAGGCCTGGTCCTTCGGCTTGCCGCGGAACAGCGGGCCGGCGGCGACGTTGTCGCGTACGCTGCGCCAAGGAAACACGGCGTCGTTCTGGAACACGAAACCGATGCGCGGGTCGATGCCGTTGACCGGCTCGCCCATCACGCGCACTTCACCGATGGTCGGTTTCAGCAGGCCGGTGATCAGGCTCAGCGTAGTCGACTTGCCGCAGCCGGTAGGCCCCACCACGGCGACGAACTCGCCGCGCGCGACGCTCATGGAAAAATCGCGCAAGGCGACAGTGACGTTGCCGTCGGCGGTGATGAAGCGGCATGACACGTTGTCCAGCTCGATGGCCGGCGTGTCGAGCTTGTTGGCCGTTTTTGCAGAAGCGGTGGCGGTTTGATTCATGGAGACTCTCTCGTCTGTTTTTTGGATTGCTGGCCGCGAAGCGTCCCGCCGAGGGCATTCCGGAGAACGCCCGCGTCAGGTGTCTGCTGTTCGCGCTTGAGTGAAACTGGCCGGCCCGGCCGATGAAGCGGGCAAGCCGTGGAGCCGTCTTACTTGACCTGGTTCACGAACTCATTGGTGTAAGTCTTGGACAAGTCGATGTGTTTGCCCTTGACGTTCGGATTGAAACCGGCCAGCACCGACAGCACGGTTTCAGGACCGCCGACCGGCATCTTGCCGTCGGCCGAATACATCGGCAGCGAGTTTTCCAACGCCTGGATGTACAGCGGCTTGTTGTTGCCGTAGTAGTCCTTCGGCATCTTGTCGGCGATCTCGGCGGCGCTGTGGGTCTTGATGAACTTGAGCGTCTTCACGAAGGCGCGCGCCAGCTTGGCGGCGTCATCCTTGTGGCCGTTCAGCCAGTTGCGCTGCACGTACAGGCTCGATGCCGGATACAGGCCTCCCAGCGCCTTCACGGTGCCTTCCACCGAGCGCATGTCGACCAGCACCTTGGCTTCGCCGGTCTTGAGCATCTGCGAGACGGTCGGCTCGGTGGTCATGCCGGCGTCGATGCGGCCCTGCTTCATGGCGGCGATGAAGGTGTTGTCGGCGCCGACCGGCAGCACCGAGTATTCCTTGGAGCTGATGTTGTAGCGCGACGCCAGGTATTGCGTCAGGAAGTTGGTCGACGAGCCGAGACCGGTCACGCCCAGCGTCTTGCCCTTGACGTCGCCCATGTTCTTGATCGTGGCGGAAGCCTTGGTCGAGACCAGTTCCACTTCACCCGGCACCTGGCCGAAGATCACGATGGCGGTGATTTCCTTGCCCTTGCTTTGCAGGTCGATGGAGTGGTCGTAGAAACCAACCACTGCCTGCACCGCGCCTGCCAGCAATTCATTCTCGGCATCGACGCCGGCCGGTTGCGATTGCAGCTCGACCTCCAGGCCTTCTTCCTTGAAGTAGCCCAGTTGCTCGGCCAGCTTGGCCGGCAGGTAAACCATCTTGGTGATGCCGCCGACCATGATGGTGATCTTGCCTGCAGCAGATGCCGTGCCCGGCAGGGCCATCATGGTGGCGCCGGCAACAGCCAGCGAAATCAGCGTGCGACGGATATTCTTGTTCATGGAGTCTCCTGAAGGTTGTAGTTGTGAAGTGCTTATTTCACCTGATTGACGAATTCGTTGGTGTAGGTCTTGGACAAGTCGATTTTCTTGCCCTTGATGTTGGGGTTGAACCCTGCCATCACCTTGAGCACCACTTCCGGACCTTCGGCCGGCATCTTGCCGTCCGGCGAATACATCGGCAGCGAGGCCTTCAATGCCTGCACGTACAGCGCCTTGTTGCCGCCGTAATAATCGGCCGGCATCTTGGCCGCGATTTCTTCCGCGCTGTGGCTCTGGATGTATTGCAGTGTACGGACAAACGCGCGCGCCAGCTTGGCTGCTTCAGGCTTGTGCGTCTTGAGCCAGGCGGCCTGCACGTACACGGCCGAAGCCGGATACAGGCCACCCAGTGCGGCGCGCGTGCCGGCGGCGCTGTTCATGTCGACCAGCACCTTGGCTTCGCCGCTGGCCAGCAGCATCGAGGTGGTCGGTTCAGTAGTCCACACCACGTCCACGCGCTTTTGCTTGAGCGCGGCGATCAGCGTATTGCCGGCGCCGACCGGCAGCATCGAATAATCGCTGGTCTTGAGGCCGTTGCGGCTGGCCAGGTATTGCGCCAGGAAACTGGAGGACGAACCAAGACCGGTCACCCCCAGCGTGCGGCCCTTGAGGTCGGCCATGCTGCGCACTTGCGTCGCCAGGTCGCTGCGCACCATCTCCATGCCGCCCGGCACCACCAGCAGTTGGGTGATCGACAGGACTTCCTTGCCCTTGCTTTGCAGGTCGATGGAATGATCGTAATAGCCGACCACAGCCTGGACGGCGCCGGCCAGCAGTTCATTCTCGGCATCCACGCCGGCCTGCTGCGATTGCAGCTCGACGTCGAGGCCTTCATCCTTGAAATAACCGAGGTTTTCCGCCAGCTTGGGCGGCAGGTAGATCAGCTTGTTGATGCCGCCGACCATGATGGTGATCTTGTTGTCCGCAGCCTGGGCTGCAGGAGCCAAGGCCGCGCCGATCAGCGCGGTGGAAAATAACGTACCGATGACATAAGCACACACTTTGAAGCGTTGACGCATTATGATGCCTCCTGAATGAGATGGAAGACTGCCGGCAAGGGATGCAAGCAGTTCGCTCAAGTTCTTATGTGAACTCATTTCACCAATAGGCGTGAGATGCGTTCTTCCCAGAAAGGGCGCTGGCAAGGCGTGCGACGCGTCGCGTGGCGGTGCCACGCGCAAGGAGCGCAACGCAGCCAGCGCCCTTTCTGGGAAGAACCCGGAGGGAGCGGCCTGTTTGGGCGGATTGCTGCGTTACGACTTATGGTCAAGACGCCCAGTCTTGACCATAAGTCGCGCCTTGCACTCCATCCCAAACAGGACACGCTCGCACTCACGCCTATTGGTGAAATGAGTTCTAATAGTGGTCGCTATTCTAAGAACCGGAAACCTTCATCCAGCTTTCCAAATCCGGTGTTTCTTCTGTGCACCGCAACAAAAATATGGGCCTTTTGCATGAAATTGCTGCTGATCGAAGACAACCCGCCACTGGCGCATTGGCTCACGCAGATCCTCAGGGAGAACAAATTCAGCGTCGACGTCGCCAGTGACGGAGAGATGGCCGATCACGTCCTGCATACGGAAAACTACGACGTCGTGCTGCTCGACCTGATGCTGCCCAAGATGCACGGCAAGAACGTGCTGCGCCGCCTGCGCGAGCGCCACAATGCGGTGCCGGTGATGATCCTGACCGCCAGCGGCTCCATCGACGAGAAGGTCGAATGCCTCGGCGCAGGCGCCGACGACTACCTCGTCAAACCCTTTGAAGTGCGCGAACTGGTTGCCCGCATCAAGGTGCTGATCCGCCGCCAGACACCCGACAAGGCCGCCGAAATCCATTGCGGCGATCTCAGTTATGACAGCAACACGCGCCAGTTCGCCATCGCCGGCAAAACGCTGGCGCTGCCCGCACGTGAACACGATGTGCTCGAAATCCTCATGCTCAAGCAGGGCAAGACGGTGTCCAAGAATGCGCTGGTGAACGGCATCTTCAGTTTGTCCGACGAGCCCAGCGCCGACGCCATCGAAATCTACATCTCGCGCCTGCGCAAGAAACTGGAACCGTCGCAAGCCGCCATCATGACGCTGCGCGGCCTGGGCTATCTGCTGAAACAAAAAGATGATAGTTAGCGATGATCGTTAGCCTGCGCCTGCGGCTGCTGCTGTGGCTGCTGATTCCGCTTACCGTCTATGTCGGCGTCAGCGCCAGCTTCACGCACGACAGCGCGGTCACGAGCGCCGACCTGGTGCAGGACCGCGCGCTGCTGGCCTCGGCGCGCATGATGGCCGGCCAGGTCACGTGGGAAGACGGCGCACCGGTGGTCAACATCCCGCCGGCCGCGCTGGAAATGTTCGCCTCGCCCGATCACGACGAAGTCTATTACCAGGTGCTGATGGACGACAACACGCTGCTGGCCGGGCGTCCCGACTTCCCGGTCGACGTCGACTTTTCGCTGATCGCACCGGCTTACGCCACCACCTATTTCAACAACCAGCCGCTACGCGTGGTCAGCTACGTACGCGCGCTGTACGACAACGGCACGCTGCGCATGGTCGCGGTGTCGGTGGGCCAGACCATGCGCGGCCATGCACAACTGCTCGATGAATTGTGGCGCCCCGCCCTGCACCGCCAGATCATCATGCTGCTGCTGGCGATCGCGCTGGTGGTGGTCGGCCTGACGATGGAGCTGCGCCCCATCCTGCGCGTCAAGGATGAACTCGCCACGCGCGAACCCAACTCGCTCACGCCTCTGCGCGCCGGCGAGCTGCAGGTGGAACTGCGTCCCATCGTGGTCGCCATCAACCAGTATATCCAGCGCCTCAATACCCAGGTCGCGGTGCAGAAGCGTTTCATCGCTGACGCCGCGCACCAGTTGCGCACGCCGCTGACGCTGATCGATTCGCAGATCCAGTTTGCCCGCCAGCTCAACGATCCACAGCGCCTGCCGCAAGTCTTGCAGGCCTTGCAGGACAGCAGCCGCAACATGACCGACCTGACCAACAAGCTGTTGCAACTGTCGCAGGCGGAAGCATCGAACAGCACTGCGTTCCCGCGCCAGCCGATCGAGCTGGTGGGACTGGCGGCGACCGTGCTGGAAGAAGTGGTCAGTCTGGCGCAGCGCAAGCACATCGACCTCGGCATGGAAACCGCCGTCGACGAAGCCTGGGCCATGGGCAGCCAGGCGCTGTTCTCGGGCATGCTAATGAACCTGATCGACAACGCGCTGCGCTACACCCCGGAACACGGTAAGGTCACCGTCGGCGTGGCGCTGGAAGACAACAAGGAAGTGGTGATCACCGTGGCCGACAACGGACCGGGCATTCCCGCCGAAGTGCGCGAACGCGTGTTCGAACGCTTCTACCGGAACGCCGCGCCGGACCAGCACGGTGCCGGCCTGGGCATGGCGATCGTGAAGGAAATCGTGCAGGCGGCGCAGGGGACGATTACGCTGGGGACGGACAGGGATGGCAAGGGGTTGACCGTGACAGTCAGACTGCCGGCTTGGAAGGCGCCGTCGCCGAAATGAAAAAAGCCAGCGCGAACGCTGGCTTTTTTTGAATTCTGGTGGAAAGTCGCAGTTTCGAACTGCGGACCCCTGCAGTGTGAATGCAGTGCTCTACCCCTGAGCTAACCTTCCATTTTGCTATCGCCACCGACCGCAAGGGTTGGTGTGAAGCGGCCCGAATTATGACACAAAATTGACGGCACGGGCAAGCTGCTTGTTATTTCTTCCCGTTTCCCGCCATTTCCCTCAAACAATTTACGCCGGCGGCGCTTCCGCCTCGGGTTCCTTGCGCCATACGCACGTGCCGCGCACTTCCTTGTCGAGCGTGTTCAGGAGGGTTTCATGCAGGCCCAGTTCGGCTTCGCTGGCGGCGACCACGATGACGTCGGCCAGCGGCGCCAGTTCGAGCTTGACGGCGCCGTCTTCATCGTCGCCGCCGGCGGCCAGGTCCATGGTCAGGCTGTTCTGGCCGCGCGTCATGGCCAGGTACACCTCGGCCAGCAGGGCGGCATCGAGCAGGCCGCCGTGCAAGGTGCGGTGGGCGTTGGAGATGCCGTAGCGGTCGCACAGCGCGTCGAGCGAGTTGCGGCGGCCGGGATGCTGCTCCTTGGCCATTTGCAGCGAATCGATGACGTTGTCGACGTGCTCCTTGAACGGCGGCAGGCCGAGCAGCTTGAACTCGGCGTCGAGGAAGCCGACGTCGAAGGGCGCATTGTGGATGATGATCTCCGCGTCGCGCACGTAGTCGCGGAACTCGTCGACGATGGCTGCGAACTTGGGCTTGTCGCTGAGGAACTCGGTGGTCAGTCCGTGCACCGCCAGCGCGCCTTCTTCGGAGTCGCGCTCGGGGTTGATGTAGAAGTGCAGGTTGTTGCCGGTCAACTGGCGGTTGAGCAGTTCAACACAGCCGATTTCAATGATGCGGTCGCCGGTGCGGGGATTCAGGCCGGTGGTTTCTGTGTCGAGGACGATTTGTCGCATGAGGATTCCGTTAGCTGGTGCTGAGCCTGCGCTCAGAGGACGGTTTCAACGCCGCGGTTGGCGAGCTGGTCGGCGCGCTCGTTGCCGGGATGGCCGGCGTGGCCCTTGACCCAGCGCCATTCGATCTTGTGCTGCGCCTGGGCGGCGTCGAGCGCCTGCCACAGGTCGACGTTCTTGACCGGTTCACGCGCCGCGGTTTTCCAGCCACGCGCCTTCCAGCCGTGGATCCATTCGCTGATGCCTTTTTGCACGTACTGGCTGTCGGTGTAGACGGTGACGTCGCAGCGGCGGGTCAGTGCGCCGAGCGCTTCGATCACGGCCTTGAGTTCCATGCGGTTGTTGGTGGTGTTGCGTTCGCCGCCGCACAATTCCTTCTCGCGGCCGCCCGCGATCAGCAGTGCGCCCCAGCCGCCGGTGCCGGGATTGCCCTTGCAGGCGCCGTCGGCGTAAATCTCTACACGTTCCAACTCGTCTTTGTTCATGCTTGCGTCTGTCATTTCCTGATTACTTTGTTCGTTGATGTTGATCGTTGAGGATGCCCCCGCTTTTTTGCGGGAAGGCGGCATTCTATTCCTTATGGATGCGATTGGTCGCGGGCATGCCCTTGGGCACCTTGACCTTTTGCTTGCTCCAGGCCGGGCCGATCAGGCGCATGCCCTTGACACGCTTGATCGCCTGCACGATGTAGACCGCGCCGAAATACGGCCACCAGCGGTCGCCGGCTTTTTCCATGAAGTCGAAACGGTCCAGCCATTTGTCGGTGGCGCACGGCGGCGCATAGCAGCCGAAATGGCCGCGATTGACTTCCATGTTGAGCAGCTTGAGCCAGTCCTTCAGGCGCGGCAGGCGGATGAATTCGCCGTCCTGCGGCAGGAAGTGCGCGCCGGTCAGCCGGCCTGCGGCCTGGCGTGCTCCCCACAGGCTGGTCGGATTGAAACCGCAGATGATGACCTGGCCTTCGGGGATCAGCACGCGCTCGACTTCGCGCAGCACCTGGTGCGGCTCGGCGCTGAACTCCAGCACGTGCGGCAGCACCACCAGGTCGAGGCTTTGCGTGGCGAACGGCAGTTCGGAAAAATCATGTGCGACCACCAGCGGAATTTCGCGGCCCTCTTGCAAGCCGGCCGACGCCTCGATCGGCAGGCAATTGTCGGTGAGCCAGCGGTAAGGCATGCGATTAGCCTGCAGCGCGTTGATCTGCGGCATGCCGATCTGCACGGCGTTGAATCCGAAGATGTCGGCCGTGAGTGCGTCCAGGTGCTTCTGCTCCCAGGCGCGGACGTAGTTGCCCATCGGCGTATGCAGCCAGTCGTCGAGGGCTATAATGGCTTTTCCCGAATCCGTATCGACTTCCGCCATCACGCGCACCCATCCAGCCATGTCAGCCATCCCGCCAGCAGCATCGTCCGATTCATCCACATCCTTGAGTATCCTGACTGTTCCTGCATTTGACGATAATTACCTGTGGTTGATTCATGACGGCGTCAATGCGGCGGTCGTCGATCCCGGCGATGCCGCTCCGGTCCTGGCAGCGCTCGAGGCACATGGCCTGACGCTGGCCGCTATTCTACTGACTCATCATCATGCTGACCATGTCGGCGGCGTTCCAACCTTGTTGCAACATGGACAAGTTCCGGTCTACGGCCCCGCCGGCGAAGCGATTCCGACGATTACCCAGCCCTTGTGGGAAGACGATCTGGTGCACCTGGCCGCGCTCGGCCTTGACCTCAAGGTAATCGACGTACCCGGCCACACCAAGGGCCACATTGCCTACTACGCCGCACGCCAGGGCTGGCTGTTCTGCGGCGACACGCTGTTTGCCGGCGGCTGCGGCCGCCTGTTCGAAGGCACGCCGCAGCAGATGGTGGCCTCGCTCGGCAAGCTGACCGCCCTGCCGGCCGACACCAAAGTCTACTGCGCGCACGAATATACCCTTTCCAACCTGCGCTTCGCGCGTGAAATCGAACCGGGCAATGCGGCGCTGGCCGCGCGCATCGATGTGGAACAGGCCAAACGCGCCCGCAACGAACCGACCGTGCCCACCACCATCGCGCTTGAAATCGCCACCAATCCTTTCCTGCGTTACAAGGAAAGCGCCGTCATCGCCCGCTTGCAACAAGCCGGCCGTTTGCCTGCCTCAGGGAAACTAGTTGATCCGGCGGAAACATTCGGCGCGCTGCGCGAATGGAAGAATACCTACAAATAGAGGGTGTATAGGCCTTTTTTCGGACAAATACCAAGCGAATCAAGGGCTTAAGCTTTGTAACATAAGTGAATTTTTACTTGACGAGTGAAAAGGGGCTTACGTACACTCCGTCTAGACTCCAAATCCACCGGCTTGCAAGCCGTTTTTAGATAAACAGGCGCTTTTGTTGTTTTTTAATGACAGAACCGCCAGATGCATTATTGCTTTCGTTCGGACACATACTTCCCCGCAGGAGGTGCCGTGCACCCGAGACGACCGGTGAATTTACCCATGCGAATTTAATCGCTACTTCAGCCTCAGGCACAGGATCAGGTACCCATGCAGCTAACATTCAGGAAACTGGCGATCGCAACGCTTTTCTCTCTCGGTACTCCCCTCCTGGCCCACGCCAACGACATCTCGATCTACCCCGCACCTTTCAACGCCATCAATCCGAATGATCCGGCTTCCGCATTGCCAGGCATGGAAGACATCGATATCTGGGCCCGCATCCGCAAGGGCTTCGGCATCCCGAATCTCGAAAACCCGCTGGTCGACAACCAGACCCAGTGGTACAGTTCGCGTCCCGACTATATCCAGCGCACCACCGTGCGCGCGTCGCGCTACCTGTTCCACGTCGTGCAGGAACTCGAAAAGCGCGGCATGCCGACCGAACTGGCGCTGCTGCCGTTCATCGAGTCCGCCTTCAACCCGCAAGCCTTGTCGACCGCCAAAGCGGCCGGCATGTGGCAGTTCATCCCGTCGACCGGACGCGACTACAACCTGAAACAGAACCTGTTCACCGACGAGCGCCGCGACGTGCTGGCCTCGACCGATGCGGCGCTGACTTACCTGCAGAAACTGTATGGCATGTTCGGCGACTGGCAGCTGGCGCTAGCCGCTTATAACTGGGGTGAAGGTTCGGTGCAGCGCGCCGTCAACCGTAACCTGGCCGCCGGCCTGCCGATCGACTTCAACACCCTGTCGGCGCAGATGCCCAATGAGACGCGCAACTACGTGCCAAAGCTGCAAGCCGTCAAGAACATCATCGCCGTGCCGGGAGAATTCGGCATCGACCTGCCCAAGGTCGACAACCAGCCCTACTTCGTCACCATCGGCAAGACCCGCAACATCGACGTGAAGGTGGCTGCGCAACTGGCCGAATTGTCGCTCGATGAATTCAAGGCGCTCAATCCGCAGTTCAACCGCCCGGTCATCATCGGCGGCGACGACACCAAGATCCTGCTGCCGGAAAGCAATGCCGAGAAGTTCAAGACCAACATGTCCAAGTTCACGCAAGCGCTGAGCTCGTGGACCGCACACACCGTGTCGAGCGCGCGTGAACGCATCGAAACCATCGCCAGCCGCTTCGGCACCACGCCGGACGTGATTCGCAGCGTCAATCAGATTCCGCCGAAGATGGTCCTCAAAGCCGGCTCCATGATCCTGGTGCCGAAGACCGAAACCTCGATGGAAGCCGACATCACGCCTGAGATGGCCGACAGCGCCCGCCTGGCCGTGGCGCCGGACGTACCCGACTTCAAACGTATCTACGTGAAGGCCGGCAAGCGCGACACGCTGGCCTCGATCGCCGGCCGCTACCGCGTCAGCGTAGTCCAGATCAAGCAGTGGAACAGCCTGCACCACGACACGCTGGCCAACGGTCAGAGCCTGCAGCTGCAAGTGCCTTACCAGACGCCTTCTGCGGCCCCGGTACGCGTGCGCCAGGTAATCCATTCGCCGGCCAAGCCGATTCGCAAGGCGCCTGCCGTCGTCGCCAAGAACACCCGCGCGGCACCGGCGCCGGCGCGCAAGGGCGCGGCACCGATCACGCTGGCATCGGAAAGCGGCAACCGCCGCCGCTGATACAGGCACTCAGGAATCGTCAAAAGGCCGGGATGCGTTCCCGGCCTTTTTATTTCCGCCGCTTTCTACCGCACCGCAAAACGACGGTTTTTCCCCGGGTTTATCCTGCAAGCTTCAATCAATTCGATATTCTCCCTCGGAAATATTCAAGTAAAACCCCGCCGCCTCTGCCGCGCCGCCGCATGAATGATCGTGCCGATGGCCTTCATTTTCCCGAAATCCGGTGCTATGATTCAGTCGCGCAAACGTTTGCGCATATCAATACACAGCACGCAGAACTCACCAATAACAGCATGCCGATCCACACGAATTGCTGCTCACCCCGAATATCTGGAACCTGGAGACATCATGAATAAACGTATCCGCCTCAAGCTGATTGCCGCTGCCGTCCTGGCCTGCGCCCTGCCTGCACTGCCTGGTTTGGTCCAGGCGCAAACTGCCGCCAAGCCCAAGGTCGCCCTGGTGATGAAGTCGCTGGCCAATGAATTCTTCCTGACCATGGAAAACGGCGCCAAGGAACACCAAAAGGCCCACGCAGCGCAATACGACCTGATCGCCAACGGCATCAAGGACGAGCAGGACACCGCCAACCAGATCAAGATCGTCGAACAGATGATCGTCTCCAAGGTCAGCGGCCTGGTGATCGCACCGGCTGACTCCAAGGCGCTGGTGCCGGTCATCAAGAAGGCTATCGACGCCGGCATCATCGTGGTCAACATCGACAACAAGTTCGACGACGCCGCGCTGAAGGAAAAGGGCATCACCGTACCATTCGTCGGTCCTGACAACCGCAAGGGCGCCAAGCTGGTCGGCGACTTCCTGGCCAAGCAGATCAAGAGCGGTGACAAGGTTGCGATCATCGAAGGCGTCTCGACCACCTTCAATGCGCAGCAACGCACGCTGGGCTTCCAGGACGCCATGGGCGCGGCCGGCGCCAAGGTAGTATCGGTACAATCGGGCCAATGGGAAATCGATCCTGGCAACAAGGTCGCCGCCTCGATGCTGAACGCCAATCCTGACATCAAGGCGATCCTGGCCGGCAACGACAACATGGCGCTGGGCGCGGTTGCCGCGGTCAAGGCAGCAGGCAAGGCCGGCAAGGTGCTGGTGGTCGGCTATGACAACATCAACGCCATCAAGCCGATGCTCAAGGATGGCCGCGTGTTGGCGACCGCCGACCAGTTCGCTTCGCAGCAAGCCGTGTTCGGCATCGAAACTGTGTTGAAGGCGCTGACCGACAAGAAGAAGCAAAGCAGCCTGAGCGGCGCGGTTGAGACCAAGGTCGAGCTGGTGACCAAGGACAGCAAGTAAGCAGCAAGTAAGCAGCAACTAAGCTGTAGCGCACAAAATGAAGCATCGGGCGGAACGCGCGTGCGTTCCGCCCTTCCCGCAACACCTAATTTCTGAACCACACCTTCACGGTGGAGACTGCATGTCCAATCCATCATCCCCGGCTTTGCTCTCGCTCAGCGGCATCGGCAAGACCTACGTCGAGCCTGTGCTCAGCGATGTCGCGCTGGAAATCCGTCCCGGCCAGATCCTGGCGCTGACCGGCGAAAACGGTGCCGGCAAAAGCACGCTGTCGAAAATCGTGTGCGGCCTCGTACAGTCGACCACGGGCGCCATGCTCCTCGACGGCCAGCCCTATCAGCCGCGCTCGCGCACCGAGGCCGAACAGCTCGGCATCCGCATGGTGATGCAGGAACTGAACCTGATCCCGACGCTGAGCATCGCCGAAAACCTGTTCCTGAACCAGTTGCCGCAACGCTTTGGCTGGATCGACCGGACCAGACTGGCCGCGCTGGCGCAAGCACAAATGGCGGCGGTCGGCCTGACCGACATCGATCCGTGGACGCCGGTTGGCGAACTTGGCGTGGGCCATCAGCAAATGGTGGAGATCGCACGCAATCTGATCGGCAGCTGCCGCCTGCTGGTGCTGGACGAACCCACCGCGATGCTGACCAGCCGTGAAGTGGAATTGTTGTTTGCGCAGATCGCGCGGCTGCAATCGGAAGGCGTGGCGATCATCTACATCTCGCACCGCCTGGAAGAATTGAAACAGGTCGCCGACCGCATCGCTGTGCTGCGCGACGGCAAACTGGTCTGCGACGACGCCATCGGCGGCTACAGCAGCGACGCGCTGGTGCAACTGATGGTCGGGCGCGCCGCCGAAGCGGAACTCGATCTCGGCCATCGCGAGATCGGCGCCCCGCTGCTGCGCGTGCGCAATCTCGGTCGTGGCGATGTCGTGGCGCCGGCCTCATTCGATTTGCGCGCTGGGGAAATCCTCGGCATTGCAGGCCTGATCGGTTCCGGCCGCACCGAACTGCTGCGCCTGATCTTCGGCGCCGACCGCGCCGACCAGGGCGAAGTCTTTATCGGCGATCAGACGCAAGCTGCCGACATCCGCTCGCCGAAACATGCGATCGCCGCCGGCATCGCCATGATCACCGAAGACCGTAAAAGTCAGGGCCTGCTGCTGCCGCAGTCGATCGCCGTCAACACCACGCTGGCCAGGCTCGGCGACGTCAGCAAGATGGGCCTGCTTGACGGCGACGCCGAAACCAACGTCGCCGCCGACTACATCAAACGCCTGCGCATCCGCTCGCGCGACGGCGCGCAGGCAGCGGGCGAACTGTCCGGCGGCAACCAGCAAAAAGTCGTCATTGCGCGCTGGCTCTACCGCGATTGCCCGATCATGCTGTTTGACGAACCGACCCGCGGCATCGACATCGGCGCAAAATTCGACATCTACAAACTGATGGCCGACCTGTCACGCCAGGGCAAGGGCCTGCTGATCGTGTCCAGCGACCTGCGCGAACTGATGCTGATCTGCGACCGCATCGCCGTGATGAGCGCGGGCAAGCTGGTCGATACCTTCGAGCGCGGCCAGTGGAGCCAGGAGGCGATCCTCGCCGCGGCGTTCAGCGGCTACATGAATTCGCCGTCCACGACCGCAGCCGCAGCGGCCGAACAGACCGCCTGACCATGACGTCACCAATATACAAACACAACAAGCCAAGATCATGAGCCATCCCAATCGCACCTTCTCCGTCTACGGCCTGTCCGCCGTCAAGAACTACCTGGGCCTGATCGGCGCCCTGCTCGCGATGTGCGTGCTGTTCTCCTTCCTGAGCGAAAACTTCCTCACGCTGGGGACCTTCAGCACCCTCTCCAACGACATCCCGACGCTGGTGGTGATGGCGGTCGGCATGACCTTCGTGCTGATCGTCGGCGGCATCGATCTGTCAGTGGGCTCTGTGATGGCACTGGCGGCATCGATCCTGTCGATGGCGATGGTCCGCTGGGGCTGGCCGCTGTTTGCCGCGGGCCTGCTCGGCATCCTGGTAGCGAGCCTGTGCGGCATGCTGACCGGACTGATCTCGGTGGGCTGGCGCATCCCCTCCTTCATCGTCTCGCTGGGCGTTCTGGAAATGGCGCGCGGCATGGCCTACCAGGTCACCAATTCGCGCACTGAATACATCGGCAGCGCGGTCGACGGCATCAGCTCGCCGATTTTCCTCGGCCTGTCGCCGGCCTTCATCGCATCGATCGCCGTCGTCGTCATCGGTCACCTGGTGCTGACACGCACCGTGCTGGGACGCCACTGGATCGGCATCGGCACCAATGAAGAGGCGGTGCGTCTGGCCGGAATCAATCCGCGTCCGAGCAAGATCCTGGTGTTCGCGCTGATGGGCTTGCTGGCCGGTGTCGGTGCGCTGTTCCAGGTGTCGCGCCTGGAGGCGGCCGACCCCAACGGCGGCGTCGGCATGGAGCTGCAGGTGATCGCGGCGGTCGTGATCGGCGGCACCAGCCTGATGGGCGGACGCGGCTCGGTCATCAGCACCTTCATCGGCGTGCTGATCATCTCGGTGCTGGAAGCCGGGCTGGCGCAGATCGGCGTGTCCGAGCCGATGAAGCGCATCATCACCGGCCTGGTGATCGTGGCTGCCGTGGTGCTCGATACCTATCGCCGTCGCGGCGAACGCAACACACACTGAATAAACACTGAGCTGCACCGACGAACATTCATTCAGCGATAAGAAGACAAGAAGAACATGGCAACCATCAAGGACGTAGCGCGCCACGCGGGTGTTTCGTACACCACCGTGTCACACGTGCTGAACAAGACCCGCCCGGTCAGCTCCGAAGCGCGCGACCGCGTGCTGGTGGCGGTCGAGGCGCTGGCCTATGTGCCCAGCGCACTTGCCCGCTCGCTGCGCAGCAACGCAACCGGCAGTATCGGCCTGATCATCCCGAACAACACCAATCCGTACTTTTCGGAAGTGGCGCGCGGCATTGAAGACAGCTGCTACGAGGCGGGTTATAGCGTGATCCTGTGCAATTCCGACGACGATCCTGCCAAGCAGCGCGACTATCTGAACGTGTTGCTGACCAAGCGTTGCGACGGCCTGATCGTGGCAACACTGGCGCAGACCGACGGTGAGCTGCTGCGCAAGATGAAGGTGCCGACCGTTCTGCTCGACCGCGCGCCGAAAGACATGGCGATCGACCTGGTAGCGGTCGACAATGCGGCCGGCGGCGCGCTGGCTGCGGAACATCTGCTTACGCTGGGACGCCGTCGCATCGCCTGCATCGGCGGCCCGGAGAGCCTGGACATTTCCGCAGAACGGATTGCCGGCCTGCGCCGCAAACTGCAAGCCGCAGGTGTCGTGATTGCACCCGACCTGCTGGCCTATGCGGACTTCACCAGCGCCGGCGGTTATGCCGCGGCGCGAGCACTGTTGTCGACATCACAGCCGCCGGACGCCATCTTTTGCTGCAACGACCTGATGGCCATCGGCGCGCTGCGCGCCGCCGCCGAGCGCGGCATCGACGTGCCGGACCAGTTGTCCGTGATCGGCTTCGACGATATCGACCTGGCCCAGTTCGTGCATCCGCCGCTGACCAGCGTCTCGCAGAACACGCGCACGCTGGGCCAGTTGACAGCGCAATGCCTGCTCGAACGCATCGCCGATCCGACGCGCCCGGTACAACGCAAGACCATCACGCCGCAATTGCATGTGCGCGGTTCTACCGTGCGCTCGCCCACATGAGTGCGGGATGGCATCCGTTCAACAATTCCATTCAATCATCAATCGTCGGAAACACATGATAGTCATCATCGGCAGCATCAACATGGATCTGGTCTTGCGCGTGCCGCGCATGCCGCTACCCGGCGAAACCATCACCGGCGGCCAGTTCCGCACCATCCCCGGCGGCAAAGGCGCCAACCAGGCCGTCGCCTGTGCGCGCCTGAGCGCCGACGACGTCAAAGTCGCGATGGTGGCCTGCCTGGGCGACGACGCCTTCGGTACCGAGCTGCGCGCCGCGCTGCGCAAAGACGGCATCGACGACAGCCACGTGGCGACGATTGCCGGCACGGCGTCCGGCATCGCCTCCATCCTGGTGGATGACAACGGCCAGAACAGCATCGTGCTGGCTTCCGGCGCCAATGCCGAGCTCAGCCCGGCTCACATCGACGCCGCACGCGACATGATCGGACAGGCGCGCATCGTGGTGTTGCAACTGGAGTCGCCGCTGCCGACCGTGATCCATGCGATCAAGCTGGCGCATGCGCTGGGCAAGACCGTCGTACTCAACCCGGCCCCGGCGCAAACCCTGCCGACCGAATTGCTGGGACAAATCGATTACCTGGTCCCCAATGAAATCGAAGCCGCGATGCTGGCCGGCATGCCCGCCAGCGGTATTGAAAATGACGAACAGATTGCCGCCGTGATCAGCAAGTTGCGCGCGGCGGGCTCGACCAACGTACTGGTCACGCTCGGAGAAAAAGGCGTCTACGCGGCGCTGGAATCGGGCTCCGAACATTTCAGCGCCCAAGCCGTCAAGGCGGTCGACACCACCGCCGCCGGCGACACCTTCATCGGCGGCTTCGTCGCCGCGCTGGCGGAAGGCCGCAGCGAAGCCGATGCCATCGCGCTGGGCCAGCGTGCGGCAGCCATCAGCGTGGCGCGCGTGGGCGCACAAACCTCCATTCCTTCCCGCCGGGAAGTTGCGGACTGAACAAAGGAGATCCGACATGAAGAAAACGCCGCTGCTCAACATCGCGCTGTCGCAGCTGATCGCCTCGCTCGGCCACGGCGACAGCATCGTGATCGGCGATGCCGGCTTGCCGGTGCCGGCCGGCGTGCCGGTGATCGACCTGGCGCTGACGCGCGGCATCCCCGGCTTCATGGACACGCTGCAAACCGTACTGGCCGAAATGCAAGTAGAACATCATGTGCTGGCCGATGAGCTGGCCGAGCGCAGTCCTCAGTTGGCGCAGCAGATCGGGCTGCTCGGACTGGCCGGCAAGCAGACCCTGCCGCATGAGGAATTCAAGCACCGCACGCAGCAGGCGCGTGCGGTGATCCGCACCGGTGAATTCACGCCTTACGCCAACATCATCCTGATTGCCGGTGTGACGTTCTGAGTCAGACCCGGCGAAGCAATCTCAATTAAAGGCAGACTCCTCACGTCCCTGCTACGTTGTCAGCCGCATAAGTCGCCGCCGCCAGCAGTCGCTGGGTGTAAGCATGCGAGGGCTGCTGCAGGACGTCGGCAACCGCGCCGCCTTCCACCACCTTGCCGTCTTTCATCACCAGCACCTGATGCGCCATGGCACGGATGACGGCGAGGTCGTGACTGATGAACAAATATGCCAGGCCGTACTTGCGCTGCAACTGCGCCAGCAGTTGCAAGACCTGCTGCTGCACGGTGACGTCGAGCGCCGAGGTCGGTTCATCCAGCAACAGCAGATCGGGCTTCAACACCACCGCACGCGCAATCGCGATGCGCTGGCGCTGGCCGCCGGAGAATTCATGCGGATAGCGTTGCAGCATGTCTTCCGACAGGCCGACTTCATGCAGCGCCGCGACCACTTCTGTGCGCTGCTGCGCGGCGCTCAGTTGCGGCTGATGCAAGGCCAGTCCTTCGCCGACGATCTGCGCAACCGTGCGGCGCGGTGACAGCGAGGCGAACGGATCCTGGAACACCACCTGCATGCGCGCGCGCAAAGGCCGCACCGCAGCCGAACTCATGGCGCTGACCTGTTGACCGTCGAAGCGGATATCGCCCTCGACCGTAGCCGTGGACAGGCGCAGCAGGGCCATGCCCAGGGTCGACTTGCCGGAACCCGACTCACCCACGATGCCGAGCGTTTCGCCCTTGCGTAGCGTCAGGCTGACATCGTCGACGGCGGCGAATTTTTTCTTGTGCAGCCAGCCTTGTTTGATCGTGAACGTGCAGCGCACGTTCGCGCCGGTCAGCAGCACCGGCGCATCCGGCGCGACGTCGTCGACATTGCGCTGCGGCTGGGCGGCCAGCAGTTTGCGCGTGTAGGCTTGCTGCGGCGCTGCGAACAAGTCAGCGGTGGCGGCGGTCTCGACCAGCTTTCCTTTTTCCATCACGCCAACGCGATCGGCGAAGTGGCGCACCAGGTTGAGATCATGAGAGATCAGCAGTACGGCCATGTTCTCGTCGCGCTGCAATTGATTGAGCAATTCCAGGATCTGCACCTGGATGGTCACGTCCAGCGCGGTGGTCGGCTCGTCGGCGATCAGCAGCTTGGGATGGCAAGCCAGCGCCATCGCAATCATCGCGCGCTGGCGCTGGCCGCCGGACAACTGATGCGGATAAGCCAGTGCGCGTCGCGCTGGCTCCGGAATGCCGGTCTTTTCCAGCAAGGCCACGGTGCGCTGTGCAGCGGCCCTGGCGTTCAAGCCCTCGTGCAGCATCAGTACTTCAGCGATCTGGTTGCCGATGGTGAACAAGGGATTCAAGGCCGTCATCGGCTCCTGAAAAATCATCGCTGCATCCATGCCTCGTACACCGCGCATGGCGGCCTCGCTCTTTTGCAGGATGTCTGCGCCGTTGAACAAGATCCGGCCATCGTAGCGCGCATCCTGGTTCAGGCGCAGCACCGACAAGGCGCTGACGGTCTTGCCGGAACCGGACTCGCCGACCAACGCGAACTTCTCGCCGGGTTGGATGCTGAAGCTGACGTCGTCGACCACGGTGGCGTCGCCGAAGCGCACCGAGAGATTCTGAATATCGAGCAGGCTCATGCTTTCCTCCGCACGTCGAGGGCATTGCGCAAGGCGTCGCCGATATTGGTCAGCAGCAGCAAAGTCACGGTCAGCACGATGAAGGTCGACAAGGCAATCCACCAGGCGTCGAGGTTGTTCTTGCCCTGCGCCAGCAGCTCACCGAGGCTAGGCGTAGAAGGCGGCACGCCGAGGCCGAGGAAGTCGAGGCTGGTCAGCGCCAGGATCGACGCGCTCATGCGGAACGGCAAAAAGGTGACGACCGGCGTCAGGCTGTTGGGCAGCACATGGCGCCAGATGATCTGCAGGTTCGACAGGCCGAGCGCGCGCCCCGCCTGCACGTATTCAAGATTGCGGTTGCGCAGGAAGTCGGCGCGCACGTAGTCCGACAAACCCATCCAGCCGAACAGCGACAGCAGCACCAGCAATAAGCCGATGCTGGGTTCGAAGATCGAGGAAAAAATGATCAGCAGATACAGCTCGGGCATGGAGCCCCATATCTCGAGAATGCGCTGCATGAACAGATCGATGCGGCCGGCAAAGTAACCTTGCACCGCGCCCGCCAGCAACCCCAGCACCACGCCGGTGATCGTCAGCGCCAGGCCGAACAGGATGGAAATACGGAAGCCGTACAGCAAGCGCGCAAACACGTCGCGGCCGCGGTCGTCGGTGCCCAGCCAGTTCTCGGCAGACGGCGGCGCCGGATTGGGTTGTTTGGCGAAATAGTTGAGCGTGTCGAAGCGATAGTGGTTGGGCGGATAGATCGCCCAGTTGCCGTCCTTCCTGAACTGGTCCTGGATGAAGGGATCGAGGTAGTCGGCCGGCGATTCGAAGTCGCCGCCGAAGGCCTTCTCCGAATAATCATGCACGATCGGGAACAGGATCTTGCCGTGGTAGCTCGCCATCAGCGGCTTGTCATTGGAGACCAGTTCCGCGCCGAGGCTGATCACGAACAGGATCAGGAACAGGATCAGGCTCACGTAGCCGTTGCGGTTCTGGCGGAAGCGCAGCCAGATGCGGCGGCCCGGGGAAACCGAAGGAGAGGTAGCAGGAGAAGCAGTCACGATGGTCACGCTCATTTGGCCAGGCTTTCAAACTGGACGCGCGGATCGGCCCAGACATAGCAGAGATCGCCGAGCAGCTTCACCACCAGGCCAATCAGCGTGAACAAGTACAGCGTGCCCATGACGACCGGATAGTCGCGCCGGATCACCGACTCATATGACAGCAGACCGAGCCCGTCGAGTGAGAACAGTGTTTCGATCAGCAGGCTGCCGGCGAAGAAGGCGCCGATGAAGGCGGCCGGAAAACCGGTCACCAGCGGAATCAGCGCATTGCGGAACACGTGCTTGTACAGCACCTTGTTTTCGGAGAGTCCCTTGGCGCGCGCGGTCAGCACGTATTGCTTGCGGATTTCTTCAAGGAAGGTGTTCTTGGTCAGCATGGTCATGACCGCAAACGAACCGGCCACGGAGGCGATCACCGGCAAGGTGATGTGCCAAAGGTAATCCTTGACCTTGCCCACCAGCGACAGCGTGGCCCAGTCATCCGAAGTCAGTCCGCGCAGCGGGAACCACTGCACGAAACTGCCGCCGCCGAACACCACCAGCAGGAACACCCCGAGCACGAAACCGGGGATCGAATAGCCGACCAGCACCAGCGCGCTGGTGGCGGAATCGAAACCGCTGCCCTCGCGCACGGCCTTGGCGATGCCGAGCGGCACCGAGATCAGGTAAGTCAGGAAGAAGGTCCACAGACCGATCGTGATCGACACCGGCATCTTGGATTTCACCAGTTGCCAGACGTCGCCGTGATGGTAAAAACTCTTGCCCAGGTCGAAGCTGGCGAAGCCCTTGAGCATTTGCCAGAAGCGCTCGACCGGCGGCTTGTCGAAGCCGTACAGCGTCTTGATCTCGTTGACGCGCTCGGCGTCGATGCCCTGACGTCCGCGGTATTGCGAAGCGCCGCCGCCGGAGGCTTCACCGCCGCCCCCGAGGCCTTTCATTTCGATCAGCGCCTGCTCGACCGGACCGCCCGGCACGAACTGGATCACGGCAAAGGTGATCACGACGACGCCCAGCAATGTCGGCAACATCAGCAGGATGCGTTTGAGGATATAGGACCAGATATTCATGGCAGCGCCGGCAGGTTAAAAATAGTAATCACGACATTCATTTCGGCGACACTTCCCACCAGCTCGAGATCACGTAAGGATCAGCCTGGTAGTACAGCGGCGCCACGGCGGGAATGCCGAAACGGTTACGATAGGCCACGCGGTGCGTTGACGAATACCACTGCGGCACCACGATGTATTTGTGCAGCAAGACGCGGTCCAGCCCGCGTGCGGCCGCGACCAGGTCCTTGCGCGTTTCGGCGGCGACCAGCGCCTCGACCAGCTTGTCGACGGCCTTGTCCTTCAGGCCCCAGACATTGTTGGAGCCTTTTTCGTCGGCCGCCCTGGAGCCGAACATGTCGAACATTTCGTTGCCGGGGCTGCTGACATCGGGGAAGCGGATGCTGGTCATGTCGTAGTCGAACTCGTCCATGCGCTTGGCTACCAGGGCGAAATCGGCGGTGCGCTGCGTCACCTGGATGCCCAGCTTTTGCAGATTGCGGACGTAGATGCTGATCACGCGCGACAGCGCCGACTGATCATCCAGGACCTCGAACGCGAACACTTCACCCTTGGCGTTGCGTAAGGCGCCGTCGCGATATTCCCAGCCGGCCTGACGCAGCAGCTCACGCGCCTGCAGCAGGTTGGCGCGCAGCGAGCCGGGCGGATTGGTGTTGGGTGGCACCGGTGCCGGGCCGAAGACGGCCGGATCGATCTTCGTGCCGGACGCGCGGATCGACTCCAGCAATTTGAGCTCGTCGCCTTCCGGCACGCCGGTGGCGGCGAGCGCGCTGTTGTTGAAGAAGGAATAGATGCGGGTGTACTGACCATAGAACAATTGCCGGTTCATCCACTCGTAGTCGAGCGCAAGTCCCAGCGCCTGGCGCACGCGTGCATCCTTGAACTGGTCGCGCCGCAGGTTCATGACGAAACCCTGCATGCCGGCGCCGTTGGAATGCTTGAGTTCACGCTTGACGATTTCACCGCTGACAAATTTGGGACCGTTGTAGTTGCGCACCCAGTTCTTGGCGCTGTACTCCACCACTACGTCGAACTCGCCGGCCTTGAAGGCTTCCAGCCGCGCGACGTCGTCCTTGTAGAAACGATAGGCGATGCGTTCGAAATTGAAGCTGCCCTTGCGCGTCGGGATGTCCGTGCCCCAGTAGGCGGGATTGCGCTTGTAGGTGATGTTGCGGCCGACGTCGTAGGTATCGATCAGATACGGGCCGCTGGTGATCGGCGGCGTCAGCTGGATGTTGTCGAAGGCAGTGCCGGCCGCCCATTTTTTGGAAAACACCGGCACGCCGCCGACGATCAGCGGCAGCTCGTGGTTCCTGGTCTTGAATTCGAAGCGCACGGTCTGCGCGTCGACCACGACGCATTGCTTGACGTCGGCGAACATCGACTTGAACTGCGGCGCGCCCTTGGCCAGTAGCGTGTCGTAGGAATACTTGACGTCGGCCGCGGTGACCGGATCGCCGTTGTTGAAGCGAGCCTTCGGATTCAAATGGAAAGTCATCGCCATGCGGTCCGGCGCCAGCGTCATGTCGTCGGCCAGCAGGCCGTACATTGTGGCGACTTCATCGGAGGAACCTATTGCCAGGGTTTCAAACATCAGCGTCGACACGCCCGCCGCCGCCACGCCCTTGAGCGAGAACGGATTGAACTTGTCGAAGCTGGTGCGGCGGTCCGGATTGGCCAGGTACAGCGTGCCGCGTTTGGGGGCGTCAGGGTTGAAGTAATCGAAGTGGGTGAAGCCGGCGGGATACTTGGGAGTGTCGTACAGCGAGAAGGCGTGGTCGGCGAAGGCCGGGCCGCTGAATCCGAGTGTTGCCGCGCAGCTCAGAAGCAATGTGGAGAGGGTGAATTTACGCATGCGTACTTGTCATGTCGAATTTCTGGTTCCTGAAAGTGATGTGCTTTATGCGCTATTTGAAAGCAATTCGACCATTTTACAGAATAAATTTTTACACAATGGCAATAACGGGAGACCGCAAAAACGCCAGAAGTTGCCCCCGCCGTCGCAAGCCCCTACAATCTTGCCCAGTTCAAGCGCAAATATACTGCATAGAACCGGAATCCCCCTTATTTCGCCTGTTCCGGCGCGGCTTTCAGCCTGCTGCCGCTGTACGGCGAATCACTCGGAGTCAACATGGCATTTCTGCAAGGCAAAAAAATCCTGATCACAGGTTTGTTATCGAATCGTTCCATCGCCTACGGCATCGCCCAAGCGTGCAAGCGCGAAGGCGCGGAACTGGCGTTCACCTATGTCGGCGAGCGTTTCAAGGACCGCATCACCAAGTTCGCGGAAGAATTCGACACCAAGCTGATTTTTGATTGCGACGTCGGCAGCGATGAGCAGATCAACGCCCTGTTCGCCGATCTCGGCAAGTCCTGGGATCAGCTCGACGGCTTGGTGCACGCGATCGGCTATGCGCCGGCCGATGCGATTGCCGGCGACTTCCTGGAAGGCTTCTCGCGCGAAGGCTTCAAGATTGCCCACGACATCTCGGCCTACAGCTTCCCGGCCATGGCCAAGGCTGCCCTGCCGCTGCTGCGTCAGAACTCGGCGCTGCTGACACTGACTTACCTCGGCTCCGAGCGTGTCGTCCCGAACTACAACACCATGGGCCTGGCCAAGGCGTCGCTGGAAGCCAGCGTGCGCTATCTGGCCGAATCGCTGGGTCCCAAGGGCGTCCGCGTCAACGGCGTTTCCGCCGGACCGATCAAGACCCTGGCGGCCAGCGGCATCAAGGGCTTCGGCAAGATCCTCGGCTTCGTCTCCGATCACGCTCCGTTGCGCCGCAACGTAACTATCGAGGACGTTGGCAATGCATCGGCCTTCCTGCTGTCGGACCTGGCGGGCGGCATTACCGGCGAGATCACCTACGTGGACGGCGGCTTCTCGCGTGTTGTCGGCGGTATTTCGGAGTAAGACGCATTAAAGTTCAGGACTTGTTCGAAGCAAATCTCCGAACAAGTCCTAGTGCCAACTTCGACATTTTCCTGTATGATCCGGTTTGTGCGTTGCAATACGACGTACAAACCGTGATCCGGCCTACCGGATTACTCCGTAGCTTCGCAAGCCCTAATTGTCGCGCTAGACAGTCGACAGTACGTAGTAAAAGCCCTCCCGCCTTGAGTGTCCTTATTTTCTAAGCGACACCGTCCCGGCGCAAAGCTTTTGTGCCGAAATTTCTTTGTTTTTCATAGTCATTTCGTTGGTTGGCGTTGCTTTTTTGCGTTCACCGCTTTTGCTGTGCGCTCGTTGCGTTCGTTCAAACCGACGCAATCGTTGCGCTGCATAGCATTTGTCTGGCGCTCATACTAAACGAAAGAAAACATGACTTTTGAATCACTAGGCCTGCACCCATCGATCATCAAAGCCTTGACCGACTCCGGCTACACCGCGCCGACTGCGGTCCAGGAACAGGCTATCCCTGCGGCCATCGCCGGCAAGGATCTGCTGGTGTCGTCGCAGACCGGCTCGGGCAAGACCGCAGCGTTCATGCTGCCGGCGCTGCACAAGTTCGCCTCGATGCCGCCTGCCGCTCCCGGCGCCAAGACGCCTAACCAGGAAGCCCAAGCCGCCAAGGCGCGCGGCGACCGTCCACGTTTCCGCCCTGCCCAGCCGAAGATGCTGGTGCTGACCCCGACCCGCGAGCTGGCCCTGCAAGTGACCACCGCGACCGACAAGTACTGCGCCCACATGCGCCGTCTGAAGGCCGTGTCGATCCTGGGCGGCATGCCTTATCCGAAGCAGATGCAATTGCTGTCGCGCAATCCTGAAATCCTGGTGGCGACACCTGGCCGTCTGATCGACCATATGGATTCGGGCAAGATCGATTTCTCCGAACTGGAAATCCTGGTTCTGGACGAAGCCGACCGCATGCTGGACATGGGCTTCATCGAAGACATCGAAAAGATCGTCGCCGCGACACCGGCGACTCGCCAAACCATGCTGTTCTCGGCAACGCTGGACGGCGTCGTCGGCAACATGGCCAAGCGCATCACCAATGCACCGCAGATCATCCAGATCGCCGGTTCCGCTACCAAGCATGAAAACATCGCCCAGCGCGTTCACTTCGTCGACGACCTGTCGCACAAGAATCGCCTGCTCGACTTCCTGCTGCGCGACGTCACCATGGACCAGGCGGTTGTGTTCACCGCCACCAAACGTGACGCCGACACCATCGCCGACCGCCTCAACATCGCCGGTTTCGCTGCCGCCGCTTTGCATGGCGACATGCACCAGGGCGCACGTAACCGCACTCTGGACGGTATGCGCCGCGGCCAGGTGCGTGTGCTGGTGGCAACCGACGTCGCCGCGCGCGGCATCGACGTGCCGGGTATCACCCACGTGTTCAACTACGATCTGCCGAAATTCCCGGAAGACTACGTTCACCGTATCGGCCGTACCGGTCGTGCCGGCCGTAACGGCGTTGCCGTCTCGCTGGTCAATCACGCAGAAGGCATGCACGTCAAACGTATCGAGCGCTTCACCAAGCAACCGATCCCGGTGGACGTCGTTGAAGGCTACGAGCCGAAGAAGACAGCAGCACCTGCACGCGCCGCGCGCAAGCCGGGCGGCTGGCGTCCAGGCGACAACCGCAGCGGTCCTGCTCGTCCTGCCGGTAGCGGCAATGGCAATGGCGGTGGTCGCAGCTTCGGCGGCAAACCGGCCGGCAGCGGCGGTCCACGCAAAGAAGGCGGCGGTGGCGGCTACAAGGGTACTGGCGCACGTTCTTCCGACGGCGGCGCACGTCGCTCGTACGGCGATCGCTGATCTGCATTAAAGACTGACCGTACCGGTGATGTTTGCCGGTGCAGCAAAACAAAAGGCCGCTTCGATGAAGCGGCCTTTGTCATTTTCGGCAAGGTAAAACTGCGCAGTGCTAGCGGCTGCAGACACCAGTCTTCCCTGCACGCAATGCCGTCACGTCGGCGGCGATGGCGTCGGCGGCATTGCCCACCGCGCGTTGCATGCCCTGCACTACGCCGTCAACACCAAGCCCTGACGCCGGCTCTACCACGCTCAAACGGCACACTGCACTGCTGCTGTTGTCGCTGCGCGTGATGGTCCAGCCAAACGTGGCGTCGACCTTGCCACCCTTCACCGCGTCGAGCTGGCGCAATTCGACCACGATGCGATAGACCGGTTGGTTGTTGGGGCGGCCGCCGCGCGTCACATCGACCGCGCCGAGCCGGTTGGCCACACCACTCGCCAGCGCGTCGCGCAACTCATTGTTGAACGGCGCCGACCAGCGATCCTGCTCCAAAATATCCACGCGCGTGGCGTCGGTGCGCACCACGATTTGCGGTCGCGCCAGGCGTTCCGGCACGCTGACCGGGGCGACCTCGATGAAGGTCTGGCCGGTCGCGATCGATGCGGCCGCTGCTGCTGTCGGCGCCGCGGTATCGGCCAGCGTATAGAAACGCGTCGGCGCCGATGCGCAGGCGCTCAGCAGCATCGCTGCTGTTGCCGATGTTGCCAACGAGATGAGAGTGAAACTGCGCTGCATTATTTATCCTCCTGCTTGCCGCGAATCAGCGATTCGGGATGTTGCTGCAAATAATCGGTCAGCACGCGAATTGATGCCGCTGCACGCGACAGCTCCTGCATGGTCTGACGCACGTCCTGCTGCAACGGTGCGTCCTCGGACAACGTCCGTTCGGCGGCGCTGAGCGTCTTGCGCGCATCGCGCATGGCGGCGGTGATTTCCGGTGCGACGTCGTTGTTGATCTTGTTCATGGTCTGCTCGGCACCTGTCAGGGTGCGGTTGAGCGTCGCCAGCGTCTTGCGCAGGTCGTCGCCGATCTTGTCGAACGGCACCTTGCTGAGCTTGCGCGTAATGTCGCCAATCTGGTTCTGGATCTCGTCGAGGCTGTTCGGGATCGTCGGGAACACCAGCGGCGTCCTCTCGATATCGATCTGCGCCGGCGCCGCGTTCGGGAAGAAGTCCAGCGCCACATACACCTGCCCGGTCAACAGGCTGCCGCTGCGCAGCTGCGCCCGCAGGCCGCGCGAGACCAGATACTTCAGGCGCTGACGCGGCGTATAACGCGACTCCTGCTGCTCGTTGAACTTGCGGCCGAGGCGATCCGGATACAGCTGCACCACCACCGGCATCAAGAACTCCCGGGTCTTGTCGTCGTATTCAATGCCGATGGACTTGACCTCGCCCAGCACCACGCCGCGGAAGTCCACCACCGCGCCCGGCTCGAGGCCGCGCAAGGACTGGTTGAAGTACAGCAGCACGGTTTGCGAGCGGCCGTCCGGTTCCTTCATCGCCGCCGCTTCGTCTTCGGCCAGGCGGAAGCTGGTGTTTTCCTTGGCGGGGGCCGGCGAGTCGAGATCGTCGATGCTCTTGAACGCGATACCGCCGAGCACCACCGTCGCCAGCGATTGCGTGTGCAGCTTGAAGCCGCTGGCGTTGATCTGCATGTCGAAGCCGCTGGCGTGCCAGAAGCGCGAACTGATGCCGACGAACTTGTCGTAAGGGGCATTGACGAAAATGCGCAACGTCACGCCGCGGCCATCCTGGTCAAGGTCATAGGCAGCGACCTGGCCTACCTTGATGCGGCGGTAGAACACCGGCGAGCCAATATCGACCGAGCCGAGGTCGGCGGCATGCAGCACGAACTGCTTGCCCGACGTGTCGCGCGTAATGATCGGGGGTTGTTCCAGACCGGCGAATTCCTTCTTGGTTTCTTCCGACTTGCCGGCGTCGGCGCCGATGTAAGCGCCCGACAACAAGGTGTTCAAGCCGGAAATGCCCGACGCCGCCACGCGCGGACGCACCACCCAAAAGCGGGTGTCGTCGGCAGTAAAGCTTTCCGCTTCCTTGGTCAGCTGCACGGTGGTGATGACGTGCGAGCGATCCTTGCTGAGCGTGATCGACTGTACCTGGCCGATGTCGACGTCCTTGTACTTGACTTTGGTCTTGCCGGCTTCGAGGCCTTCGGCCGAGACGAAACTGATAGTGATGATCGGGCCGCGTTCGACCAGGATCTTGGCCACCAGCGTCAAGCCGACCACGGCGGCAACGATGGGGATAAGCCAAACCAGCGACGGCAGCCAGTTACGCTTGCGCTCGCGTTTGGGTTCCGGCCGGTTCGGCTGCGATGGTGCCGATGTCGGCGTCGTCGGTTCAGTCATTGCTATCCTTTTCTTGTTGCTCTTTATCTGCGGCAGGTTCGGCTTGTTCGGATTCCGGATCGAGCTCATCCCAGATCAGGCGCGGGTCGAAGCTCAGCGACGCCAGCATGGTAAACACCACCACCGAGCCGAACGCCGCCACACCGATGCCGGCGGTGATCTTCGCGAATCCTTCTATCTGCACCAGTCCGGTCAGCAGCGACACCACAAAGACGTCCAGCATCGACCAGCGGCCGATGGTTTCCACCACGCGGTACAGCTTGGCGCGCTGCAGGCGCTGCCAGCTGCTGCGGCGACGCGCGCTGACGGTCAGGATGATCAGCGCCACCAGCTTGAACAGCGGCACCATGAAACTGGCGACGAACACCACGATGGCCAGCTCCCATGAACCCGACGCCCAGAAATAGACGATGCCGCTCATGATGGTGTCGCGCTGCTCGTCGAGCAGCGTCGAGGTGATCATCACCGGCATCAGATTGGCCGGGATGTACATGATGCAGGCGGCGATCAGAAACGCCCACGTGCGGTTGAGGCTGTCGATGCGGCGCCGGTGCAGCGGCGCATGGCAGACGCCGCATTGTTCGTCCTGTTGCGCGCCCTCCCAGACCGTGCCGCAATGGTGGCAGGGGAAAATATCGGTGCCGATGGCGCTGTCGAGCCGGGGTGCGGCCGCAATCGGATGCGAGGCGCGGTCGATGCCGTCGACGCCGGTGTTGTGCATGCCCGCGCTCATGCAATCGGCTCCCCGCTGTTGCGGCGTTCGCTGACCAGGATGCGCCACAGGTAACGCGGGTTGAACGACACCACCACGGTCAGCAGGATGGTCAGCGCACCGAACGCCCATAAGGCGACGCCCGGCACCACGGCCGCCATATTGGAAAGCTTCACCAGCGCCACCAGCACGCCAAGCAGGAACACCTCGACCATGCCCCAGGGGCGCACCACCTGCATCAGGCGCAGCAATATCTTCACACCGGGACGGCGACCATCATGCGCGCCGTGTACATCATTCGCGTCATTCACAACAGGCGCAGACGGCAGCAACAGATAGAGCAGCACCAGCATTTGCATCAGCGGGAACAGGATCGTGGTGGACAGCACCAGCATCGCCACCAGCGACATGCCCTCGCCGTTGAGCACCATCACCGCGCCGAACAGGGTCGTTTCGCTGGTCAGGCCCTGCAACTCGATCTGCACGATAGGGAAACTGTTGGCGATCACGAACATGATCAGGCTCGCCACCGTCAGCGGCAGCAAGCGCTCCAGGCGGCTGCCGGTGTCGCGCTCCAGCTCGGCGCCGCAGCGCAGGCAGCGGGCGACCTCGGCATGCGCGAGCACCGGCCGGCGATGGACGGCATCGCACTCTTCGCAAACGATCAGGTCGGGGCGCTCTTGCATGGAGAGGGAGAGAGGTTCAAATTGATGACTTATTGGTTAATTAGGCAAACTTGGATTCTAACAACAAAAAATGACCGGATCGGCTCGCTTTCCGGGGATATTGGGCCTGATCGGGCAGATAAAGCTTGACAATTCAAACGGCAATCTTCTAAAGTGACCAGATGAACTCCGCAACACAATTCTCCCTGACACTATCGCACTTCGCTGGCGCCCTGCTAGCGTTGCTACTAGTGACGCTACTACCAGCTTCGCGCTGATCCAAGTTTCTCCCCTGGTTTTTGCAGTTTCCTCGCTGGTCATGGTCTGAAAAGCATCCGAAATGGGTCTTCAGGCACACATGGCGGCACAATTAAAAAGTTGTAAATTTTTCCTGAAAAGCCGTCCATGCATTTCACGTCCATCACTGCATTCCTGATTTCCGGCGAATTGATCGCTGCGATGGTCGTTGCACGTGCGCCGGCGCGCTTGCTGCTAAAACTACCGATCGGTCGCCTGGCCTTGCGTTAGTGGCAGTCAGGCGGCCCTACTTCCAGCCACATCAGATGATTTCCCCAGTTACGTTTCTCTGTTCAGCAGTGACCAATTAAAGAGGTTCCACCATGATGTTAAGCAACCCGGCAGCAAAATACCGCGCATTCCCGACGATCCCGTTATCTGATCGCACCTGGCCCAATCAGTTCATTTCCAAGCCGCCGATCTGGATGAGCACCGACCTGCGCGACGGCAACCAGGCGCTGATCGAGCCGATGAGTCCGGAACGCAAGCTGCGCTTCTTTGAAATGCTCCTGCAAATCGGCCTGAAGGAAATCGAAGTCGGCTTCCCTTCAGCCTCGCAAACCGATTTCGATTTCGTGCGCAAGCTGATCGAAGAAAACCGCATCCCCGACGACGTCACCATCATCGTGCTGACACAGTCGCGCGAAGAACTGATCCGTCGCACCATCGATTCGCTGGCCGGCGCCAAGCAAGCCATCGTCCACCTGTACAACTCGGTCGCGCCGGCATTCCGCAAGATCGTCTTCAACATGTCGCGCGACGAAATCAAGAACATCGCCGTCACCGGCACCCAGCTGGTCAAGGAATTGACCGACGCCCGTCCGGAAACTCAATGGCGCTATGAATATTCGCCGGAGTCCTTCAGCACCACCGAACTCGACTTCTCCAAAGAAATCTGCGACGCCGTCTGCGAAACCTGGGGAGCGACGCCGGAACGCAAGGTCATCCTCAATCTGCCGTCGACCGTCGAATGCAGCACCCCGAACGTCTACGCCGACCAGATCGAATGGATGTGCCGCAACCTGAAATACCGCTCGTCCTCCATCATCTCGGTGCACCCGCATAACGACCGCGGCACCGCCGTCGCCTCCGCCGAACTGGCCGTCATGGCAGGCGCTGACCGCGTCGAAGGCTGCCTGTTCGGCAACGGCGAGCGCACCGGCAACGTCGACCTGGTCACGCTGGCCCTGAACCTGTACACCCAAGGCGTCAACCCAGGCCTGGACTTCTCCGATATCGACACCGTGCGTCAGTGCGTCGAAGAGTGCAACCAGATCCCGGTCCACCCGCGCCATCCTTACGTCGGCGACCTGGTCTTCACGGCCTTCTCCGGCTCGCACCAGGACGCGATCAAGAAGGGTTTCGCCAAGCAGCAAGCCGACGCCATCTGGGAAGTGCCTTACCTGCCGATCGACCCGGCCGACCTGGGCCGCAGCTACGACGCCGTAATCCGCGTCAACAGCCAGTCCGGCAAGGGCGGCATGGCTTACCTGCTGGAACAGGAATACGGCTTGGCCCTGCCGCGTCGCCTGCAGATCGAGTTCAGCCGCGCCATCCAGCGCGAAGCCGACGCCAGCGGCAAGGAAATCGTCGCCACCGACATCTACACGATCTTCAAGACCGAGTACCTGGACCGCAGCGCACCGTACGTCTACCGCGCGCATCGCATGTCGGAAGACACCTCGCATGAAGAATCGATCAAGATCGAAGTCGACATTGAGCGCAACGGCGAAAAGACCACCGTGCGCGGCACCGGCAACGGTCCGATCGACGCCTTCGTCAATGCGCTGGGCCTGGACATCAAGCTGATGGATTTCCACGAACACGCCATCGGCGCAGGCGCCAACGCGCAAGCCGCCAGCTACATCGAACTGCGCCTGAACGAAGCGCCAACCGGCTTCGGCGTGGGCATCGACGCCAACATCGTCACCGCCTCGTTCAAGGCCGTCCTCAGCGCCGTCAATCGCCAGATCGCGATCGACCAGAGCGCCAACCAGTCTTCTTCGCCAAAAGCGAAAGCAGCCTGATTCGGGATCACGCAAAAAAAGCCGCCGGTTTATCCAACCGGCGGCTTTTTTACGTCTCTGAATTTCTTTAATATGCAGCGTGTCGCCCTCAAGCGAAAGAGGGCGTCTTCGGATTGATGCCCTGCGCCGCACGAATGAAGGCGGCATCGAGTGAATCACAATCAAAGGTTGACGAAAAATCGGCGCCGTCGCGATACTTTGTAAACTCACCATTCACGAGAAAATAAAAATAATCACAGTTGTCAGCGATCTCGCTTACCAAATGAGAAGAAACCAGAATCGTTTTCTGGCATTTTTTCAACGTCGAAATTGCTTGCCAGATGTAGAACCGATATTCAGGATCAACTCCGCTAGTGGGCTCATCCAGTATGTAAACATCCCGGTCAATGGCCAGCAGGCACATCGCGATATACCAGCGTTTTTCACCGTAACTGCAAACGCCCGAACGCAATGCACCGATTTCATCAAACCGAGATTTTTTGTGCTCCCCAATCAGTTCATCCCTCCTCGCCTTTATCGCAGTCTTGTCAATAACGCCTGACATCAACTCAATCATTTCCGCGATTTCATGCATTTTCAGTGCAGCCGGCGTCGTAATGGCTTGGGACAAATATATGCATTGCCCCGGACTCAATGCTTTTTCAGTTCTCAGCGTGGCGGTAGGATTTATTCCGCAGAGAATATCGAAGAAGCTGCTTTTCCCTGCACCGTTTGAGCCCAGCAAACCCACAATCTCTCCAGGCTCCGCCCGCAACTTAGCCCCTTCTAAAACTATCTTGTCCTTATACCTCAGCGTCGCCTCAATAACGTTAATTCCTGAATTCGAGTTCAATATCGACTCCATATAGGATTTATCTTGAAACACAACAAACCATAGATACCCAACGCCAGCAACAGAACGAAATGCAATATTGGGGCCACTGAAAAGTCCGTCACACCACCACTGATGAATTCTCCGGCAACAAAATAGGGGTTAACGAAGTTGATCCAATGCAGCGCCACTGCATCGGTCCTCGTCGAAGCCAGTCCCAGCATGATGAGCGGCATAGACAAAATTGACATCAGGCTGCTTGCCGTTTGAAACGTCAACGGCAGTGCACTGAATGTCACACATCCAACCATCAGGATCATCGTCGTACATATGAAACGGATCAATAGGGCGAATAACGGCGCGCTACTTATATTCGGCTGAAAAGCCAGACTCGTGACGAGCATAAAGAACAAGCCGTAGAGAATTGACAGCGTCAAAGATGCCAGAAATTGCGCGCCGATAAACTGCATCCGCGAACGGCTGGCGTAGGCGAATGTTCGGATAAATCCGCTTTCCCGTCGCCCTATCAGGTACAAGCCAAAGCCGAAGAGCGCTGTCATTAATCCGATATAGGCCAGATGCCAACCTGCACGAAGCAAGAATGCCCCGCCCTCTTCTAAAAAGATATTTCGATCCGACCAATTGGCAAAACAGAAGAAGCCTGCCGGCGCGATCAGGGCCCAGAAAATACCTACAGGCTCGCGGCATTGTTCTCTGATTAGAATAAGACTGAGTTTTAAGGTAGCGAGCATTTTTTAATAGGCGCGAAAAAAACTTGGCGAAATAGATCATCCACGTTGCTGCAGCAGCAACTGCCAGATCAACTACCAGTTCACTTTAGTGAAAATTATCATAATTACAATTAATCTTTTAGAATTCAGGAGATACTTGAATCGGAATTACCAGGCAAAAAAAACGCCGGTTTATTCAACCGGCGGCTTTTTTAATTTGTACTACAGCGGACTCGTTACAGCGATCGCGCCAAACGAATCCCGCTGTACTGCCAGCAAGCCGTGGCCGGGAAGAAGTTGCGATAGCTGGTGCGCGAATGCCCGAGCGGCGTTGCGCCCGAGGAGCCGCGCAAGACGTATTGATTGACCATGAACTTGCCGTTGTACTCGCCCACCGCGCCGTCGGGAATCGCATAGCCCGGATACGGCGCATAGCTGCTCGAAGTCCACTGCCACGCCGTGCCGAAGAATTGCCGGCCTTCGTTGCCCAACTCGCCGGCGGCATATTCCCACTCCGCTTCGGTCGGCAAGCGTGCACCGGCCCAGCGCGCAAACGCGTCGGCCTCGTAATAGGACAAATGCAGCACCGCCGCATGCGGGTCCAGCGGCAGCGTGCCGTGCAGCGTGAACTCGCGCCAGGCGCCGTCCTCCTGCCGCTGCCAGTACAGCGGATGCGCGATGTGATTGCTGCTGCGCCAGTCCCAGCCGGCCGACAGCCAGTAGGCGGGATTCTCGTAACCGCCCTGTTCGACGAACATCAGGTATTCGATATTGCTGATCAGGCGCGAGCCGATCGCGAATGCTTCGACGAACTGGCGATGCGACGGCAGCTCGTTGTCGAAACAGAATCCACCATTGCGATAACCGATTTCCACCACGCCGGCGTCGAAGGTATTCCACTCCAGCTCGGTCTGCACCGGCATGGCCTGCAAGGCGCGCGGCAGGTAGGCGGGCTTGAGCGGATTGAGCGACAGCAGGTGCTTGAGGTCGGTCAGGATCAGTTCCTGATGCTGCTGCTCGTGCTGCATGCCCAGTTCCAGCAGGCGCAGGCAATTGTCATCGCAGACATCCGACAGCAGCAGGGCTTGCATGCGCAGATCGATGTTGGCGCGATAGGCGCGAACCTCGGCCAGCGAAGGGCGCGTGAGCATGCCGCGCTGCGGACGCGGATGCTTGTCGCCGACACCTTCATAATACGAATTGAACAGCACCCGGAACGCCGGATGGAACGCCGCAAAGTCTGGCTCGTACGCTTCGAGGATGAAGGTTTCAAAGAACCAGCTGGTGTGCGCCAGGTGCCACTTGACCGGACTGGCGTCGGGCATCGACTGCGCCCCGCAATCCTCGTCAGACAAAGGCGTTGCGAGGATCATCGAATATTCGCGCGTGCGCAGGAAATCGTCGACGATGGCCGCGTTCGTTGCCGCCAGTACTGCCGTCTCGTTATGCATGCTGCTTATCTCCTTTTGTACCTCTTCGCCCGTGAGGCCTGGTGCTGCTTACACCGGTCGCGCGTAACATAGCATGAACCATTTCTGCGGGTCGAACCACATCTTGGCCTGACCGAAACCGGCCTCGCGCAGCAGGTCGCTGAAACCGTCCGGCGTGAATTTATGGCTGTTTTCGGTATGGATGCGTTCACCCTGGCTGAATTTGCGCTCGCCGCCGCACCATGTCACGGTGAGGTCGCGGCGCGCTTCCAGGTGCATCTCGATACGCGACAGTTCCGGATTGAAGAAACCGCGATGCTGCCAGTCAGCCACCACGAAATCGCTGCCCAGCAGGCGATTGACGTGCAACAGCGCGTTGCGGTTGAACGCCGCCGTCACGCCGAGCGCGTCGTCGTAGGCCGCGTCGAGCACCGCCTTTTCCTTGACCAGGTCAATGCCCAGCAAGACGCCGCCGCCTTCGCCCAGTTGCAAGCCGTGACGCATGCGACGGAGGAATTGCAGCGCCTCTTCCGGCGCGAAATTACCGAGCGATGATCCGGGATAAAAGAACAGGCGATTTTCACGTCCGACCGTGGACGGCAATTGCAGCGAGGCGGAAAAATCCATCGCAATTTCCTGCATCGGAATCGCCGGGAATTTTTGCCGCAAGCCGTTCACCGCCTCGCGCAGGAATTCCGTCGAGATATCGATCGGCACATATTGGCGCGGCTGCAGCGCAGGGAACAAACGCGCCGCCTTGGCGCAATTGCCGGCGCCGAGGTCGATCATGGTCACGCCCTTGCCGACGGTCGCGGCAATGTCGTCGGCGTGCTGCTCGAAGATTTGCGCCTCGGTGCGGGTCGGATAGTATTCCGGCAGCGCGCAGATCGCCTCGAACAAAGTGGAGCCGAGCGCGTCGTAAAAGTATTTGGGAGAAATTCTGGCAACGTCGGCCATCAGGCCGTCTTGCAATTCGCTCCGGATGGGACAGGGTTCTGACCAATCGTCCTGCATGTCCTGCAACAATCGTTGAGCCAATTTGCTCTCCTGGTTGAAACAGCATGAAACATCATGAACGCGATCGGCACGGTAGCCGCGCATGCAATACACTAGATCGCGTTTAAAGAACCAGATATGGCGTGCACCCTGCGCATTTCAAGCTCTGCGCCAGGAAAAGAACAGCGGCTTGCATATCTGATGAATGCATATACTTATGCATTCTATCGACTTGCAATCAATCGCGTGGTTCACCGCCCGATAAAAAATCCGACATCCAGCCGCCAAAGTTGCTTCATCAACATCAAGAATCTTGCCAACATGTCATCAAGCGTCAAACCAGAACCAGCCAAAGGCAGCATCAAAACCCTGATCGGCCTGCTCCCCTTCCTGAAACCCTACAAGCGTCAATTCATGCTGGCCGGCCTGGCGCTGATCGTGGCGGCCGCAGCGACACTGGCGATTCCCTATGCCTTCCGGCAGATGATCGATCTGGGCTTCGGCAAAAGCGGCATCGGCGGCGCGGATGCCGCCGCCAGCACCTTGCACATCGACCTGTACTTCCTCGCCCTGTTCGGCGTCGCCTGTATCCTCGGCGTGGCGACGGCGGCGCGTTTCTACATGGTGTCTTGGCTGGGTGAACGCGTGACGGCGGATCTGCGCAGCGCGGTCTACGCGCACGTGGTCACGCAAAGCCCGCAATTCTTCGAAACCACCAAGACCGGCGAAGTGCTGTCGCGCCTGACCACCGACACCACGCTGATCCAGACCCTGGTCGGCACCAGCATTTCGATGGCGCTGCGCAATGGACTGCTTTTTATCGGCGGCATGGTCATGCTGTTCATCACCAGCGTCAAACTGTCGTCCATCATCATCGTGATGCTGGCGGCGGTGGTGCTTCCGATCGTGTTCTACGGCCGCCGCGTGCGCAAGCTGTCGCGCGAATCGCAGGACCGCGTGGCCGACGCGTCGGCGCTGGCTGGCGAAATCCTCAACGCCATGCCGACCGTGCAAGCGTTCACGCATGAAGAGATCGAGGCCAAACGTTTCGGCACCTCCGTGGAACGCGCTTTCCACACCGCCATGCAGCGCATCCGCGCGCGTTCGGTGCTGACCATGATGGCGATCCTGCTGGTGTTCGGCGCGATCGTGTTCGTGCTGTGGCTGGGCGCCCATGCGGTCGTGCAAGGCAGCATGAGCGGCGGGCAGCTCGGCCAGTTCATCCTGTATGCCTCGCTGGTGGCCGGTTCCATCGGCGCCCTGTCGGAAGTGTTGGGCGACACCCAGCGCGCCGCCGGCGCCACCGAACGCCTGCTCGACCTGCTGGCGGCGCAGTCGCCGGTGCAATCAGTGCTGCTGCCGGAGACATTGCCGCCGCGCACCGCCAACGGCGCCGCCCTGCGGCTGGACGACGTGATGTTCCACTATCCGTCGCGCCCTGACAGTAACGCGCTGATGCATCTGTCGCTGGACATCAAACCGGGCGAAACGATTGCCGTGGTCGGCCCGTCCGGCGCCGGCAAGACCACGCTGTTCCAGCTGCTGCTGCGCTTCTACGATCCGCAGCACGGCAAGATCACGCTGGACGGCGTCGACATCCGTTTCCTCACTTTGTCTGCGCTGCGCAACGCCATCGGCATCGTGCCGCAAGACACCGTGATCTTTTCCGAGAACGCACTGGAGAACATCCGCTTCGGCCGCGCCGACGCCAGCGACGAGGAAGTCATCGCGGCCGCCAGGATGGCCGCCGCGCACGAGTTCATCGAGCGCCTGCCGCAAGGTTACCAGTCCTTCCTCGGCGAGCGCGGCGTGCGCCTGTCCGGCGGCCAGCGCCAGCGCATCGCGATTGCGCGCGCGCTGTTGAAAAATCCGCCGCTGCTGCTGCTCGACGAAGCCACCAGCGCGCTCGACGCCGAATCGGAGCGACTCGTGCAGATCGCGCTGGAAGCAGCCATGGTCGGCCGCACCACGCTGGTCATCGCACACCGCCTGGCGACCGTGCAGCGCGCCGACCGCATCGTGGTGGTCGAACACGGCCGCATCGTCGAGACCGGTACGCATACCGAGCTGATTGAGCAGGATGGACTTTACGCCAGCCTGGCGGCATTGCAGTTCAATACCGACTGAGGGTGCCGACCGGACTCCGGCATCCGGCCTCCTCGTACGCGCTTTCAAAAAATAAAATAGACTTTCGTGTTGAAGCCAGATTCAGGCCACATTCAGGCCGCAACCATTTTCCGTACTTTCCCCAATCCGCGAAGACGCGCCTTTATCCCGGGCGCGCCGCGCACAACCAGGAGTTTCCGATGAGCAGCAAACTGTTTTCTCCGTTCACCTTGCGCGGACTGACCCTGCCCAACCGCATCGTCGTCTCGCCGATGTGCCAGTACTCGTCACAAGACGGCTTCATCAACGACTGGCATCTGGTGCATCTGGGCAGCCGCGCCGTCGGCGGCGCCGGGCTGGTGATCGTGGAAGCCGCCGGCGTACTGGCCGAAGGCCGCATCACGCCGGAAGACGTCGGCATCTGGAAAGACGAACACATTGAGCCGCTGCAACGCCTCACGCGTTTCATCGAAACCCAGGGATCGTTCGCCGGCATCCAGCTGGCGCATGCCGGCCGCAAGGCCAGCGCATGGCGTCCATGGGCAGGCAAAGCCGGCACCGTGCCCGCAGCAGAAGGCGGCTGGGAAACCGTCGGCCCGTCGGCGCTGCCGTTCGACGCCACGTTCAAGCCGCCGGTCGAGCTGAGCGTCGCCGCCATCGCCGAACGCGTCCAGGCATTTGCGGACGCCGCCCAGCGCGCGCTCAAGGCCGGCTTCAAGGTGGTCGAAGTGCATGCCGCACACGGCTACCTGCTGCATGAATTCCTTTCGCCATTGAGCAATCAGCGCACCGACCAATACGGCGGCACGCTGGAGAACCGCGCGCGCTTCCTGCTGGAAGTCGTCGCCGCCGTGCGCAAGGTGTGGCCGGCCGATCTGCCGCTGTTCGTGCGCGTCTCGGCCACCGACTGGACCGAGGGCGGCCTGACGCCGGACGATATCGTCGCCGTCTCGCGCCTGCTGCGCGAGGCAGAGGTCGATCTGGTGGACGTCTCCAGCGGCGGCAATGTCGCCACTGCGGTGATCCCAACCGGGCCGGGCTATCAGACTGCATTCTCGGCGCGCGTGCGCAACGAAGCGAAGATCGCCACCGGCACCGTCGGCATGATCACCGACGCCACCCAGGCTGAACACGTATTGCGCACCGAACAGGCGGACCTCGTGCTGCTGGCGCGCGAACTGTTGCGCGATCCGTACTGGCCGCTGCACGCCGCCGACGAACTCAAGGAAAACGTCGCCTGGCCGCCGCAATACGTGCGCGCCGCGTCGAGCAAGACACCGCTGCGCGAGAACGTCGACTACAGCGATCTGGATTGATTGCTTCCCTGCGCCGGCCTGCCGGGTCGGCGCAGTTTTTGATGGCGTGGTATAAATGGCGCCTGCCCTTTTTGTTTCTGCATTGAGCCGTTGCCGGCTGTGAATTCAACACCCTGCTTCTCCTCCATAAATTTCCCCCACCCGATCTGCAAAGAGATATCCATGTACAAAGACGTCCAACTCTTCATCGACGGTCGCTGGACCGCCAGTGTTTCCAACCGCACCATTGCGGTCGTCAATCCGGCCACCGAAGAAGTCATCGGCCATATCGCCCACGCCAACAAGCAAGACCTCGACGCCGCGCTGGTTTCCGCGCAAAAAGGTTTTGACACCTGGCGCAAGATCTCCGCCTTCGAACGCTCCAAGATCATGCGCAAGGCCGCCAACATCCTGCGCGAACGCGCCGATGAAGTGGCGCTGCTGATGACGCTGGAACAAGGCAAGCCGCTGGCCGAAGCCAAGGCCGAGACCCTCGGCGCCGCCGACACCATCGACTGGTTTGCCGAAGAAGCCCGCCGCACCTACGGCCGCCTGGTGCCGGCACGCGTGCCGAACGCCTACCAAATGGTGATCAAGGAGCCGGTCGGTCCTGTCGCTGCGTTCACGCCGTGGAACTTCCCGCTCAACCAAGTCGTGCGCAAGCTGTCCGCAGCGCTGGCCGCCGGCTGCTCCATCATCGTCAAGGCGCCGGAAGAAACCCCGGCCTCGCCGGCCGAACTGATCCGCGCGTTTGCTGATGCCGGCATCCCCGATGGCGTGGTCAACCTGGTCTACGGCGTGCCGTCGGAAATCTCCGAATACCTGATCCCGCATCCGATCATCAAGAAGATTTCCTTCACCGGCTCGACCCCGGTCGGCAAGCAACTGGCCGCGCTGGCCGGCACCCACATGAAGCGCGCCACCATGGAACTGGGCGGTCATGCGCCCGCCATCGTGTTCGACGACGCCGACATCGACGCCGCCGCCAAGCAGCTGGCAACGGCCAAGTTCCGCAACGCCGGCCAGGTGTGCGTGTCGCCGACCCGCTTCCTGGTGCAAAAGAGTGTGTTCGACGCCTTCGTCGAGAAGTTCATCGCCGTCGCCAGCCAGCTCAAGGTGGGCGACGGTACGGTTGCCGGCACCACCATGGGTCCGGTTGCCAACAAGCGTCGCATCCCGGCGCTGGAAGCATTGATCAGCGACGCGGTTGAACAAGGCGCGCAATTGCGCTTCGGCGGCAAGCGTGTCGGCGACAAGGGTTATTTCTTCGAGCCGACCGTGCTGACCAACGTGCCGTTGTCGGCGCGCGCGATGAACGAAGAACCGTTCGGCCCGCTGGCGCTGATCAACTCGTTCGACACATTGGATGAAGTGATCGCCGAAGCCAACCGCTTGCCGTTCGGCCTGGCTGCCTACGCCTACGCCAAGTCGGCGCAGACCAAGCACGCGCTGTCGTCTCGCGTCGAAAGCGGCATGATCACCATCAACCACCTCGGCCTGGCTCTGCCGGAAGTCCCGTTCGGCGGCATCAAGGACAGCGGCTACGGTTCCGAAGGCGGCACCGAAGCGATCGAAGCTTACGTCAACACCAAGTTCGTTTCGCAGTTGGACGTGTAAGCACGCGGTATCGTTACAAAAAAAGCCCGCGCTCTTCAAAGGAGCGCGGGCTTTTTCATTGCGGCAAATGCGGCGGTGTTACTTGGGCTGCTTGTGTTTGCGACCGTGGCAGTGGCAACCGACGACGTGGTCGTCAATGATGCCGATGCCTTGCAGGTAGGCGTAGATGATTGTCGAGCCGACGAACTTGAAGCCGCGCTTGAGCAGGTCTTTGGACACCTGATCCGACAGCGCCGTCTTGGCCGGTGCTTCACCCAGGCTTTTCCATTTGTTGCGAATCGGCTTGCCGTCCACATACGCCCACAGGAAGGGATCAAGGCCGCCGACTTCGTCGCGCAGGCGCAGATAGCTCTGTGCATTGGTGATGGTCGCCGCCACCTTCAGCCGATTGCGGACGATGCCAGGATCGGCCAGTAGCTTGGCCACCTTGGCGTCGGTGTAGCGCGCGATCTTTTCCGGATTCCACTGATCGAAAGCGGCGCGGTAAGTCTCGCGCTTGTTGAGCACGGTCTCCCAGCTGAGGCCCGCTTGCGCGCCTTCCAGGTTGAGCATTTCAAACAGGCGCGTCTCGTCGTGGCAAGGCACGCCCCATTCTTCGTCGTGGTAAGTTACGTAGCGCGGGTTGGCGAGATTGACCCAGGCGCAGCGTTGTACGCTCATCTATTCCTCACTCATTTCATAAGGGCCACAAGGGCGGTTCATCCATCAGCGCGATCTGCTCGCGCAACTCCAGAATTCTGTCCTGCCAGTAACGCTGCGTATTGAACCACGGGAAGGCCTGCGGGAACGCCGGATCTTCCCAGCGCCGCGCCAGCCAAGCCGAGTAATGGATCAGACGCAGCGTGCGCAGCGCTTCGATCAGGTACAACTCGCGCTGCTCGAATTCGCAGAAGCTCTCATAGCCGGCCAGCAAGTCGGACAGCTGGCGCACCATCTCGCCGCGCTCGCCCGACAACAGCATCCACAGATCCTGGATCGCCGGACCGCTGCGGCTGTCGTCGAAATCGACGAAATGTGGTCCGGCATCGGTCCACAAGACGTTGCCGACGTGGCAGTCGCCATGCAATCTCAATTGTCTGATGTCGCCGGCGCGGTCGAAGCAGCGGCGCACGCCATCCAACGCCAGATCGACGGTGCTCTTGTACGAACTCAGCACATCCATCGGGATGAAATCATTGGCCAGCAGATAGTCACGCGGCTCTTCACCGAAGGTGGCGATGTTCAACGCAGGCCGGTGCGCAAAAGGACGCTGCATGCCGACCGCGTGGATGCGGCCGATGAAGCGCCCCAGCCATTCCAGCGTGTCGGGGTTGTCGAGCTCGGGCGCGCGACCGCCGTGACGTGTGAAGGCGGCAAAGCGAAAACCCTGGAATTCCTGCAGGCTGCGCCCGTTGGACAGCAGCATCGCCGGCACGACCGGAATTTCCTGTTCGACCAGTTCGCTGACGAAGGCGTGTTCTTCGAGGATCGCTTCATCGCTCCAACGCTGCGGCCGGTAGAACTTCGCCACCAGCGGCGGGCCGTCCTCCATGCCGACCTGGTAGACCCGGTTCTCATAGCTGTTGAGCGCCAGCAGGCGGCCATCGCCGTACAGGCCGACGCTGTCGAGTGCATCGAGCACGGTATCCGGCGACAGCCCGGCGAAATTGAATACGGTGGTGGAATCGGTCATGGCTGTCATTGTACGTGCCAGAGGGGGGCTGCGGTAATCCTCGCCTCCGCAGCCGAATGGAATTAAACTGCGGTTTTATTAAACTGCGGTTTTACTCGCAATACGGACGCACACCATGCAACTCGACCAACCTCTCTCCGACGAAGAGTTCGACGAACTCGACGATTTCCTGCTGTCCGACCGCTGTGCGGAAGACGCCATGACCATGGATACGCTGCACGGCTTCCTCACCGCGCTGGTGATCGGCCCGCAGGAAATCCTCATGGCCGAATGGCTGCCGCGCGTCTGGGGCAGCAAGCCGGAAGACACGCCCAAGTTCAAAAACCCCAAGGAAGCCGAACGCATCACCGGCCTGATCGCGCGCTCGATGAACGAAATCGCGATCACGCTGGAAGTCGCGCCCAAGGAATATGAACCGCTGTTCTGCGAGCGTGAGCACGAAGGCAAGAGCCTGCTCGACGGCGAAGCCTGGTCGTGGGGATTCTGGGAAGGCATCCAGATGCGCGTCAAGGAATGGGATCCGATTTTCCATTCCAACCTGGCTGCACTGATGCGCCCGATTTACCTGCTCGGCTCGGACGAGCTGGAAGAAGAAGAAATCGCGCTGGTCGAAGATCCGGTCAAGACGCACAAGCTGGCGGTGGAAGTGGAATCGGCGATCCCGCACATCTACAAGTACTGGCTGCCGCACCGCAAGTCGGCGGTGGAAACCGTGCGCCGCGACGGCCCCAAGGCCGGCCGCAACGACGACTGTCCGTGCGGCAGCGGCAAGAAGTTCAAGAAGTGCTGCGGCGCCGACAACGCGTAATCAGTTGGTTTCAGCGCCGGGGCTTATTTATCCCAGATAAGCTCCGGCGGCATCCCACAACAGCTTGCAGCCGGCCACGAACAAGGCCGCAATGGTGATCTGGTAGAAGCGCACCTGATCCACCTTCATCAGCAATTTCAAACCCAGCCAATATCCGACCGGCGCCAGCGGCAGCAAGGCCAGCGAGGTCGTCAGGTTGCGCGCGTCGAACAGGCCCAGCAATACGAACGGCACGACCTTCACCGCATTGATGACGGAAAAGAAAATCACCGAGGTGCCGACGAACACCAGCTTGTCGAGTTGCTGAGGCGCAAGATAAATCACGAATGGCGGTCCACCTGCATTGGCGATGAAGCTGGTGAAGCCGGACATGGTTCCCCACACCGATCCGCGCACTACGCTGGGCGACGTCGGCTGCAATACACGGCCGCGGCCGAGCAGGCGCTGCGCCACGAAACCGATCGACAACACGCCGATCAGGCCGCGCAGCATGGCGTCGGAGGTGAAGCGGAAAGTCAGCGCGCCGATGGCGATGCCGACCAGCGCGGCCGGAATCAGGATGCGCAGATTGCGCAGGTCGCCTTTGCCGCGAAACGTGATCAACCCCATGATGTCCATGGCGATCAGCAAGGGCAGCATGATTGCCGCACCGACCGAGGGCGAGGCAACCAGCGACAGGATGGGAATCGAGAGGATGCCGAGCGAGCCGCCGCCCAGCCCGGACTTGGAAATGCCGACGATCAGCACCGCGGGAATCGCCGCTGCGTAGAACAGCGGGTCCTGGATCAAGGCAAGGTCCCCGACCGCAATCCCGTCGTCGGCATGGTCATCAGGATTACTCCTTGATGAAATGCTCGCGGTAGTACTTCAGTTCTTCGATCGATTCGATGATGTCGGCCAGCGCGGTGTGCTTCTGATGCTTCTTGAAACCGCTTGCCAGCTCGGGCTTCCAGCGGCGGCACAGTTCCTTGAGTGTGGACACGTCAAGGTTGCGGTAGTGGAAGAAGGTTTCCAGCTTGGGCATGCCGCGCGCCATGAAGCGGCGGTCCTGGCAAATCGAATTGCCGCACATCGGCGACTTGCCGACCGGCACGAAAGGCTTGAGGAAGGCGATCAGCGCCGCCGAGGCTTCTTCTTCGGTCACGGTCGAGGCCTTGACGCGCTCGATCAGGCCGGAGCGGCCGTGCGTGCCCTTGTTCCAGGCGTCCATGCCGTCGAGGATCTCATCGGACTGGTGAATCGCGAACACCGGGCCTTCGGCCAGCACATTGAGTTCAGGATCTGTTACCACAACGGCAACTTCGATGATGCGGTCGTTATCGGGATCCAGGCCGGTCATTTCCATATCGACCCAGATCAGGTTGAACTCGTTTGGACGCGCCGGGATCGTATACGGAGCGGCGTTGGTGTCGGTGGCTTGTGACATAATCGTTCTTTCTTCATATTCTGCTTGAATCGGCCGCTCACCCCATTCGATTCGCCATTTTCATCGAATTTTTTGAGCGGTCTTGATCCGCCATTTTCGCACAGGGAAAGAATGTATTCACTCACGTTTTCAGTTTTGTTTGTCGGTTTTCTGCTGGTGACGCTGCTCGTCCGGTTCTGGCTCAGCTCGCGCCACATCCGCCACGTGCTGGCGCATCGCAGCGCAGTGCCGGCTGAATTCGCCGAAAAAATCCCGCTCGCGGCGCATCAGAAAGCCGCCGATTACACCGTCGCGCGCACCAAGTTCGGCATCCTTGCGCTGCTGGTGAATGCCGCCGTGCTGATCGGCTTTACCCTGCTGGGCGGACTGCAACTGCTGTCGACCCTGCTGCTGCAATGGCTGGGCGGTCCCGGCATGGTGTACCAGTTGTGCCTGATCGGCTCCTTCGCGGTGATCTCCGGCCTGATCGATCTGCCGTTCGACTATTACCGCCAGTTCGTGCTGGAAGCGTACTTCGGTTTCAACAAGATGACGCGCACGCTGTTCTTCGTTGACGCCGTCAAAACCGGCCTGATCGGCGCCGCCATCGGCCTGCCGCTGCTGTGGGTGATCCTGCTGCTGATGGACCAGGCCGGTGCGCTATGGTGGTTCTACGCATGGCTGGTGTGGAGCGGCTTCCAGCTGCTGATGCTGGTGCTGTATCCGACCGTGATCGCGCCGCTGTTCAACAAGTTCACACCGCTTGACGACGACAGCCTGCGGGCACGCATCGAGAGCCTGATGCAGCGCGTCGGCTTTGCGTCCAAGGGCTTGTTCGTGATGGACGGCTCCAAGCGCAGCGCGCACGGTAACGCTTACTTCTCGGGCTTCGGCGCGGGCAAGCGCATCGTCTTCTTCGATACCTTGCTGGCGCGTCTGGCGCCGCAGGAAATCGAGGCGGTGCTGGCGCATGAACTGGGTCATTTCAAGCTCAAGCATATCGTCAAACGCATCAGCGTGATGTTCGCGATTTCGCTGGCGTTCCTGGCGCTGCTGGGCTACCTCAAGGGCCAGGCGTGGTTCTACACGGGCCTCGGCGTGAACCCGCTGCTGTTCGGCAACAACGACGCCATGGCGCTGATCCTGTTCATGCTGGCGCTGCCGATTTTCACCTTCCTGCTGTCGCCGTTGTCGTCGCTGTCGTCGCGCAAGCACGAGTTCGAAGCCGATGCCTTCGCCGCCCAGCACACCAATGCGCAAGACCTGGTGTCGGCGCTGGTCAAGCTGTATGAAGACAACGCCTCGACGCTGACGCCGGATCCGCTGCATTCCGCGTTCTACGATTCGCATCCTCCCGCCTCGCTGCGGATAGGAAAACTGCACGACAAACTGAACGCGGCACACTGAGGAGCACGCCATGACACTGACAACCCAAACCCTGCTGGCGCAAAAGAGCCAGCATCAGGTCGCCGCCTTCAACGATGCCGATATCCAGCAATACCTGCCGCTGGTGCCGGGCTGGGCGCTGGAACAAGGCAAGCTGGTGAAGGCGTTTTCCTTCGAGGATTACCATGAGACGCTGGCGTTCGTGAATGCCATTGCCTACGTGATCCATGCCGAAGACCATCATCCGGAACTGGTCGTGACCTACAACCGCTGTGTCGCGAAGTTCGACACGCATAGCGTCAACGAAGGACGCGGCGGCTTGTCGATCAACGATTTCATCTGCGCCGCCAAGGTGGATGCGATTTTCCACCAGACGTTTTCCTGAGCATGAGCGCACCCAAAAACAATACCGAAGTCGGCACCGTCATCGCCGCCCACGGCCGCCACTATCTGGCGCAAGTAGGCGAAGAAAAACTGCAATGCGTCACCCGCGGCAAGAAAAGCGACGTCGCCGTCGGCGACAAGATCAACCTCAAGCGCACTTCGCTCAACCAGGCCGTGATCGAATCCATTGCCGAGCGCAAGACCTTGCTGTATCGCTCGGACCAATACAAATCCAAACTGCTGGCCGCCAACGTCACCCAATTGTTCATCGTGGTGGCGACCGAACCGGGTTTTACCGATGACCTGATTTCACGCTCGCTGGTGGCGGCGGAGTCCGCCGGAGTCACCGCCCACATCATCCTCAACAAGACCGACATCGAAGCAGCGCTGCCGCGCACGCGTGAACGTCTTGAGGTGTACCGCAAGCTGGGCTACCCGATCCACGAAGTGTCGGCAACGGCGCAACCCGAGGCGACCCACGCCACCATCCTGCCCTTGCTGCAAGGCCAGACCACGATCCTGATCGGTCAATCCGGCATGGGCAAATCATCAATCATCAACCTGATCGTGCCGGACGCCGACATCGCCGTGCGCGAGATCTCCGCTGCGCTCGACACCGGCAAGCACACCACCACTTTCACGCGGCTGTATGTGATGACGGACGATACGGCGATCATCGATTCACCGGGTTTTCAAGAGTTCGGCCTGTATCAGTTGAGCGAAGGCATGCTGGAGCGCGCCTTCCGCGAATTTGCGCCGCATCTCGGCCACTGCAAGTTCTACAACTGCCATCACCTGAGCGAGCCCGCTTGTGCGGTGCTGGCAGCAGTGGAAAGCGGCGAGATTGCGCGCATGCGGCATCAGTTGTACGTGCAATTGCTGCATGAGTCGTCGCAGAAACTGTACTGATTGCGATCGTCTCAACGTAAAAAGCCGCTCAATCCCGAGCGGCTTTTTTATTGTGCACAACGGCGATCAGAACTTGTAGGCCGCACTCAGCAAGGCGCTGCGCGGCGCGCCCGGTATGATCTGCGACAAGCCGGTCGACGTCGCGTAATAGCTGCGGTTGGTTAGATTGGTGACCGCCAGGGTGAGCTCGACCTGGGGAAAACGGTAGCCAGCCTTGGCGTCCCAGCGCGTGTAGGCCGGCAGATCGAGCTGATTGGCGACGTCGACATAACGCGAACCTTCATAGATCATGCCCGCTTCCGCGAAGAAGCCTTGTGGCGGCGCATAGCCGACGAACACGCTGCCGTTGGCGCTGGAGACGCCGGCCGAACGCTTGCCCTGCACGTTGGCGCCGCAAGCCACGCAGGACTTCGCTTCGACAATGCGCGCGTTCTGCATGCTGAAGCCGCTGCGGATGAACCAGTCCGTCGCCAGTTGGCCATTGACGCCCAGCTCGACGCCGCGGTTGCGCTCCAGCCCGGTCAGCACGAACAAGTCGGGGCTTGCAGAAACCTGCGTGCGACGGTTGTACAGATCAAGCTGGAACACCGCCAGCGTGGTGCTGATCTTCTTGTCGAACCAGTCGCTCTTGACGCCGACTTCGATCTGCCGGCTGAACTGCGGATCGAGCGCGTTGACGTTGCTGCCGCCGCTTGCCGTGCTCAGGCTGATGGTGTCGGCGCCGCCCGACGGGATGAAGTTCTTGCTGTAAGACGCGTAAAAACTGTGCGCCGCCAGCGGCGACCACACCACGCCCAGACGGGGATTAAACGCTGCAGTGGTGCGTCGCGCGCGGCCGTTGTTGAGCAGGCTCAGCGAATCCGCTTCGAAATGATCCCAGCGCAGACCGGCCAGTAGTTGCCACTGCGGCGACAAGGTGAGCTGGTCCTGCGCATATAGCGCATAGGCGCGCGCACGGTGCACGCTGTCCGTGTTGATGACGGGCGCGGCGCCGTTGTCCGGGCGGTTGTCAGGCGCCATCAGCGACACGGGCGACGCGTTGGCGCGCCACAGCCGCGGATGACGGTTCTCGTTGCTGTATTCGGCGCCGAACAACAACTGGTGTTGCATGCCGTCGGCATCGAGCTTGCCCTCCAGCTCCAGGTTGCTCTGCCAGTTGCGGTGTTGCAGATCCTGCTGCCAGCGTGAACGTGTCACCTGGCTGTTGCCGACGCCGGTCAGGCCGCCGGCGAAGGTGTTGTCGAAGCGACTGTCGAGATTGAGCAGACTGAGGACGTTGCGGACTTTCCATTGCGCGTCAAGCTTGTGCTCAAAGGTCGAGCGCACGTAGGTGCTGGAGTCCTTGATGAAGTCGCGGCCGAGCGCGCCATAGGTCGTGGATTGCGGCGCCGGCGGCAGGAAGTAGCTGCCGTTGGCGCGCCGCCCGGCCGGCATGCCGCGATCGGGCACGCGTTCGAACTCGCTTTGCTCGAGCTGCAGCAGCCAGCTGGTGCGCTGGTTGTCCCACTTGACCGACGGCGCCAGGTATTGCCGCGTGGTGTCGACGCCGTTGCGGAAACTGCCGGCATGGTCGCGCCCGGCATTGATGCGCATGGCCCATTCTTCGGACAACACCTGATTGACGTCGGCCGCCGCGCCGATGCGGCCATAGCTGCCGGCGTTTATCCTGACGCTGCTTTGCACGTCATGGCCGGGCTGCTTGCTGATGCGGTTGATCACCCCGCCGCCGCTGCCGCGTCCGTACAAGACGGCGGCCGGGCCCTTGAGCACTTCCACGCGTTCAATGTTGCCGAGGCTGCGCACGTATTGCGCGTCGTCGCGTACGCCGTCGAGGAACACGTCTCCGGCGCCGGCGAAGCCGCGGATGCGGAATGAGTCGAAGCGCGTATCCGAGGTGTTGGAGATGCCCGGCACGCCACTGAGCGCATCGGCCAGGGTCTGCCCGCCGTAGGAAGCGACGTCTTCCACCTTGATGCTGTTGACGGTCTGCGGCACGTCGCGCAAGTCGGTGTCGGTCCTGGTGGCGGTATTCACGGAAGCCGGACGCGGATCGTAATGGCTGCGCTTGCTGCGGATCTCGATGGCGGGCAGATCTACGGATTCTCTCTCAGGGCCATCGGCCGCATAAGCGTAGTCAAAGGAGGAAGCGATGGAACAAATGGCGATGGCAAGGGGCCGGAGCCGTGCGTCGCGACGGATAGGAAAAAAAGGCATGTTGATCACTCGACTGGTCTTTGAAAGAGGCGCAGTCTAATGACTTACGTTGAGAACAATTCTCAACAAGTACGAAAATCCTGAGAAAATCGTTGAGTACCGATCATCTCGTCGTGAATCTGAAAATGCCAGCTGGAATTGATTTCAATAAATATCAAAATGACAATTCAAAATTACCCGATCGCGATCCCACATCCGGACAGCCGCCGACATGCTTCCCTGCCCCTTTGCCGCGACGGCCCTCATCCCATAGAGCGACACCCTGCCATCCCGCCCTCGACATGCCTGCTTTTGGGTATCTTTTTGGCCCGAATCCCTTATAATTGAAGCAGTTACAACAATCGGCGGCAGGCGCCCACTGGCCGCCGTTTTTATTTATGGCAATCAAACACTACCTGCAGTTTTCCGACTTTACGCTTGATGAGTATGAGTACGTGATCGAGCGGTCGCGTGTGATTAAACGCAAATTCAAAAACTACGAGCCGCATCATCCGCTGGCCGATCGTACGCTGGTCATGGTCTTCGAAAAGAATTCCACGCGTACCCGCCTGTCCTTCGAAGCCGGCATGCACCAGCTCGGCGGCGCGGCGATCTACCTCAACACCCGCGACAGCCAGCTCGGCCGCGGCGAGCCGATCGAAGACGCTGCACAGGTGATGTCGCGCATGTGCGACGTCATCATGATCCGCACCTTCGGCCAGGAAATCATCGACCGCTTCGCCGCCTATTCGCGCGTGCCGGTCATCAACGGCCTGACCAACGAACACCATCCCTGCCAGGTGCTGGCCGACGTCTTCACCTACATCGAGCAGCGCGGCTCGATCAAGGACAAGGTCGTGGCCTGGATCGGCGACGCCAACAACATGCTGTATTCGTGGCTGCAGGCGGCCGAAGTGTTCGGCTTCCACGTCAATGTCTCGACGCCGAAAGGTTACGACATCGACCAGAAGCTGGTCAGCCCCGGCCACCAGCGCTACACCTTCTTCGCCAATCCGGCCGATGCCTGCCAGGACGCCGATCTGGTCACGACCGACGTCTGGACCAGCATGGGTTACGAAGACGAAAACGCCACCCGCCTGAAGGCCTTCGACGGCTGGATCGTCGACCAGGCCAAGATGGCGCGCGCCCGCAAGGATGCCTTGTTCATGCACTGCCTGCCGGCGCATCGCGGCGAAGAAGTGTCCGCCGAAGTCATCGACGGTCCGCAATCGGTGGTCTGGGAAGAAGCTGAAAACCGCCTGCACGTGCAAAAGGCCTTGCTCGAATATCTCGTCCTGGGGAAAGTAGCATGATCGACCATACCGGATTTACACCTTCCGATTACGACCGCACCAAGGCGTTTTACACGCAGGCATTGGCGCCCATCGGCTACACCTTGCTGATGGAGCTTCCCGCTTCGGTCACCGGCGGCACCGACGTTGCCGGATTCGGCGAAGCGCCCAAGCCCGATTTCTGGCTGGCGCGCGCCACCGCCGACAAGCCGGCACACAGCCCGACGCTGCATTTCGCCTTCCGCGTGAATACACGCGGCGCAGTGGATGCGTTTTACCAGGCGGCCCTGCAGGCCGGCGGCAAAGACAACGGCGCTCCCGGCATCCGCGCGCATTATCATCCCGATTACTACGGCGCGTTCGTCCGCGATCCGGACGGGCACAACATCGAAGTTGTCTGCCACGACCCTGCATAATTACGCGCAAGTCAATTCAATCCATCCGTCATAACCAGCCACTACGAACATCATGTCCAACATCCTGCAATCCGTTCCGGTCAACGAAAAAGTCGGCATCGCCTTCTCCGGCGGCCTCGATACCAGCGCCGCACTGACCTGGATGCGCCAGAAAGGCGCCATTCCTTACGCCTACACCGCCAACCTGGGTCAACCGGACGAGCCTGACTACGACGCGATTCCGAAGAAGGCCATGCAATACGGCGCGGAACTGGCGCGACTGATCGATTGCCGCGAACAGCTGGCCAACGAAGGCATCGCGGCGCTGCAAAGCGGCGCCTTCCACATCTCGACCGCCGGCGTCACCTACTTCAACACCACGCCGCTGGGCCGTGCCGTCACCGGCACCATGCTGGTGGCCGCCATGCGCGAAGACAACGTTGATATCTGGGGCGACGGCAGCACCTTCAAGGGCAACGACATCGAGCGTTTCTACCGCTACGGCCTGCTGGTCAATCCGAACCTGCGCATCTACAAGCCATGGCTGGACAATACCTTCATCGACGAACTGGGCGGCCGCAAGGAAATGTCCGAGTTCATGATCAAGTCCGGCTTCGACTACAAGATGTCGGTGGAAAAAGCCTACTCGACCGACTCCAACATGCTCGGCGCGACGCACGAAGCGAAAGACCTGGAGTTCCTCAACAGCGGCATCAAGATCGTGCAACCGATCATGGGCGTGGCGTTCTGGCGCGACGACGTCGAAGTCAAGGCGGAGGAAGTCACCGTGCGCTTTGAAGAAGGCCGTCCGGTCGCGCTGAACGGCAAGACCTTCGACAACATGACCGACCTGATCCTGGAAGCCAACCGCATCGGCGGCCGTCACGGCCTCGGCATGAGCGACCAGATCGAAAACCGCATCATCGAAGCCAAGAGCCGCGGCATCTATGAAGCGCCGGGCCTCGCCCTGCTGTTCATCGCTTACGAGCGCCTGATCACCGGCATCCACAACGAAGACACCATCGAGCAATACCGCGACAACGGCCGCAAGCTGGGCCGCCTGCTGTACCAGGGCCGCTGGTTCGATTCGCAGGCGATCATGCTGCGCGAAACCGCGCAGCGCTGGGTGGCACGCGCCATCACCGGCGAAGTCACGGTCGAACTGCGCCGCGGCAACGACTACTCGATCCTCAACACCGAGTCGGCCAACCTGACCTACCAGCCGGAACGCCTGACCATGGAAAAGGGCGAAGGCGCCTTCACGCCGCAAGACCGTATCGGCCAGCTGACCATGCGCAACCTCGACATCATCGACACCCGTCAGAAGCTGGCGATCTACCAAAGCACCGGCCTGCTGGCAACCAGCAACGCGGTGTCGCTGCCGCTGCTGGAAAAAGACAAGAACGCGAAGTAATCACGCAACCAATCAACGAAAACCAGACAACATGACGACTCAATTCGACAACGTTACCGTCCTGAAAAAGGGCAATGTTTACTTCGACGGCAAGTGCGTTTCGCACACCGTGATTTTTGCCGACGGCACCAAGAAGACGCTCGGTGTGATCCTGCCGTCCTCGCTGACATTCAACACCGGCGCACCGGAAATCATGGAAATCAACGGCGGCAGCTGCAACGTCCGTCTGAAAGGCGAAGACGCCTGGAAGACCTACGCGGCCGGCACCAGCTTCAACGTCCCGGGCGACTCCAGCTTCGAGATCGAAGTGACCGAGACTGTGGATTACGTCTGCCACTTCGGTTAATCGCCGGAACGCAGCAAACAAAAACGCGGCCGGGGAAACCTGGCCGCGTTTTTATTTGCGTGTCGATTGTGTTGCTTGTGCGAGCGCCGGAAGGATCAGATGAACACCGGCTCCGGTTCCAGCTGTACGCCGAACCTGGCCTGCACATCGGACTGGATGGCCAGCGCCAGCGCGGCGATCTCCTTGCCGCTGGCGCCGCCTTTGTTGACCAATACCAGCGCCTGCTTTTCATACACGCCGGCCGCACCCAGCGACCTGCCCTTCCAGCCGCACTGATCGATCAGCCAGCCCGCAGCGAGCTTGTAGCCGCCATCGGGCTGCGGATAACTCACCAGTTGCGGATGTTGCGCCAGCAAGGATTCGCGCTGCTGCGCCGGCACGATGGGGTTCTTGAAGAAACTGCCGGCGTTGCCGATCTGCGCCGGATCCGGCAGCTTGCGCGTGCGGATCGCAATCACGGCGTCGGCGATGTCGCGCGGCGACGGTACGGTGATTTGTCGCAGCGACAATTCCTGCATGACGTCGGCATAGTTCATGTTGGCCCGCCACTGCTTGGGCAAGGCGAAGGTCACATCAAGCACCACGGCGCGGTCGCGCAGTTCCTGTTTGAAAACGCTGTCGCGGTAAGCGAACCGGCATGCCGCGTTATCGAGTGTGAAGGTCTTGCCGTCGACGAAATCGAAAGCCGTCAGGCTGTGAAAGCGATCTTTCACTTCAATCCCATAAGCGCCGATATTCTGGATCGGCGCGGCCCCGACACTGCCGGGAATCAGGGACAGGTTTTCCAGTCCGCCCAGACCGAGGTCCAGCGACCATTGAACGAAACGATGCCAGTTGTCGCCTGCTGCAGCCGTCACGTAGACGAAGTCTTCATTCTCGTTGACGATACGCATGCCGGCGCCACGCATGTGCAGCACCAGTCCGGAAAAGTCCTGCGTCAGCAACAAATTGCTGCCGCCGCCGAGAATCAGGCGTGGCAAGGCCGACAATTCCTTGTCGGCTCTCACCGCGAGCAAGGTATCGACGCTGTCTACCGGCAAATAGACGGCTGCCTTGGCGTCAATGCCGAAGGTATTGAGATGGCGCAGGGAAAAATCCCGCTGGACAGGTATGGGAAACATAAGCGCAGGATTATAGCCTGCGCTATACGGGAACGGCGCGGGCATAGCCGCAAACCCGGTTGTCCGTTAAAATCACGTCTTTCGGGTGCAAGCGCCCTGCCGCAGTCTTCTCTACTTTGCGCGCACCCACAAGATATAAAGGAAATCGCCATGCCCTCATTTGATACCGTCTCCGAAGCCAATCTGGTTGAAGTCAAGAACGCCGTCGAGCAGTCCAACAAGGAAATCACCACGCGCTTCGATTTCAAGGGCAGCGACGCCCGCGTCGAACAAAAGGAACGCGACCTGACCGCCTATGCCGACTCCGAATTCCAGCTCGGCCAGGTGCGCGACGTGCTGACCAACAAGATGACCAAGCGCAACGTCGACGTGCGTTTCCTCGACCACGGCAAGATTGAAAAAATCGGCGGCGACAAGGTCAAGCAGGTCATCAAGGTCAAGAACGGCATCGAGACCGAAGACGCCAAGAAGATCGTGCGCGTCATCAAGGACAGCAAGATGAAGGTGCAGGCCAGCATCCAGGGCGACGCCGTGCGCGTGACCGGCGCCAAGCGCGACGACCTGCAAGCCGCCATGGCGATGCTGCGCAAGGAGATCAAGGATCTGCCGCTGGAATTCAACAACTTCCGCGACTGACGATCATTGTCTGAACGAATAAAAAACGCCGGCACATCATGATGTGCCGGCGTTTTTTATTGCTGTGCGCTTTCTTGACGCCATCAACCGCATTGCATCTTCTGCTCCTTGCTCATCTTTTCCATCGCCTCCCTGATTTCGTCCGGCGACAGGTCGCGCTGATGGGTGGCGACCGACCAGCGATGGCCGAACGGATCTTCGAGCTGGCCGTAGCGGTCGCCCCAGAACATGTCGGCGAGGGGCACCACGACTTTGGCGCCGGCGGACTGCGCCTGGGCAAACACGGCATCGGCGTCTTCGACGTAGAGATGGACGATGACAGGCGAACCGCCCAGCAGATGCGGACCGCGCGAGCCTGCGCCCCATTCTGGCATTTCATCGACCAGCATCAACGACGAATCGCCGATGCGCACCAACGCGTGCATGATCTTGCCGTCCGGCCCCGGCAACCGCGCCAGTTCAATGGCGCCGAAGGCCTGTTTGTAAAATTCGATGGCTTGCGCGGCCCCGGCGCATATCAGATAGGGCGTCAGCGTATGCATGCCCTCGGGGATAGCCTTGACTTGGGAAGAAGTGGCCATGCTTGTCTCCTTTGATGAAATCAGGACGCTCATTGTGCGCCCTGCGTCTTAAAAATCAAGTTGACGGAAAGCCAAGCCGAGATGCAGTGTCGGAATGAAAAAAAGCCCCGACATGTGGGGCTTTTCGTGTTTCTTCTGCTTGCAGGCACATCGCAAACGGAGCGACCTTACTCCTTGTCGCCGATCAGCCGGCGTTGCTTGACCGCGTCGGCCAGACCTTGCAGCACGCCCAGGCTTTCTTCCCAGTTGATGCAGCCGTCTGTGACGGATTGACCGTAGGTCAGCTCCTTGCCCGGCACCAGGTCCTGGCGACCTGCCACCAGATTCGACTCGACCATCACGCCGACGATGCGGGTGTCGCCGCCGGCGATCTGGCCGGCGATGTCGGCGCAGACCGGGATTTGATTCTCCGGCTTCTTCGAGCTGTTGGCGTGCGAGGCGTCGATCATCAGGCGCGCCGCCAGGCCGCTCTTGGCGATGTCCTGGCAGGCCGCTTCCACGTTGGCGGCGTCGTAATTCGGCGCCTTGCCGCCGCGCAGGATAATGTGGCAATCCTCATTGCCGGCGGTCGAGACGATGGCCGAGTGGCCGCCCTTGGTGACCGACAGGAAATGGTGAGGCTGCGAGGCCGCCTTGATGGCGTCGACGGCGATCTTGATGTTGCCGTCGGTGCCGTTCTTGAAACCGACCGGGCACGACAGGCCCGAAGCCAGTTCGCGGTGCACCTGCGATTCGGTGGTGCGCGCGCCGATCGCGCCCCAGCTGATCAGATCGGCGATGTATTGCGGGCTGATCACGTCGAGGAACTCGGTGCCGGCCGGCAGGCCCAGCTCGTTGATGTTCAGCAGCAGCTCGCGCGCGGTGCGCAGGCCGTCATTGATGCGGAAGCTGTTGTCCATGTAGGGATCGTTGATCAGGCCCTTCCAACCCACTGTCGTACGTGGCTTTTCGAAGTAGACGCGCATGACGATTTCCAGCTCGCCCTTGAAGCGTTCACGCTCGACCACCAGGCGGCGGGCATATTCCATCGCGGCCTTGGTGTCGTGGATCGAGCAAGGGCCGATCACGACCATGACGCGGTCGTCCTGGCCGTGCAGGATGCGATGCAGGGCCGTGCGGCACTCTGCGGTGGTGCTCTCGACTTTTTCGCTGCCGCCGAATTCACGGATCAGGTGCGAGGGGGGTGTCAGTTCTTTCATTTCTCGGATGCGTAGATCGTCGGTGCGCGGCATTTTTTTCTCCTGATTGCAATCTGAATTTGGGAATTCGAATGGGTAAAAAAAAACCGCCATCACTGGCGGTTTTTTAGAAATTCGGTTTGGTCTCTACTTACGAACGCTTACCGCTTTTCACCGCCGTGGGGCTGGAATAGCTAAAGTAAAAATAAAAGAAGTAAGCGCGGGCGAAAGACATTGTGTGATCTATGCGAATAGTCGTTAGTGACAACAGAAAACGATAATGCAACAATTTCCCGGCTTTGGCAACACCGGTCATTAATTTTTCACAAAAACCGCATTGAATGACGTTTTTTTGCATTCAAACCGTCACCCAATGCCTGCAACGCACAATTTATGCCGTACCACCCACCGTAACGCCATCGATGCGCAAGGTCGGCTGACCGACGCCGACCGGGACGCTCTGGCCTTCCTTGCCGCACACGCCGACGCCGGAATCGAGTTTCATGTCGTTGCCGATCAGCGAAACCCGGTTCAGCACGTCAGGACCGTTGCCGATCAGCGTGGCGCCCTTGACCGGGTAGGAAATCTTGCCGTTCTCGATCATGTAGGCTTCGCTGGCCGAAAAGACGAACTTGCCGTTGGTGATGTCGACCTGGCCGCCGCCGAAGTTGACGGCGTACAAGCCGTTCTTCACCGATGCCAGAATTTCGGCAGGATCCTTGTCGCCGGCCAGCATGTACGTATTGGTCATGCGCGGCATCGGCAGGTGCGCAAACGATTCGCGGCGGGCATTGCCGGTCACCGGCATCTTCATCAGGCGCGCGTTCATGGTGTCCTGGATGTAACCCTTCAGGATGCCGTCTTCGATCAGCGTGGTGCACTGGGTCGGATTGCCTTCGTCGTCGATGTTGAGCGAACCGCGGCGATCGGCAATGGTGCCGTCATCCACGACAGTGACGCCCTTGGCGGCGACGCGCTCGCCGATGCGGCCGGAGAAGGTGCTCGAGCCCTTGCGATTGAAGTCGCCCTCGAGGCCGTGGCCGATGGCTTCGTGCAACAGGATGCCGGGCCAGCCCGGTCCGAGCACAACGGTCATCGGACCGGCCGGCGCCGGACGCGCGTCCAGATTGACCAATGCAGTGGAGACCGCTTCAGAGGCGTATTTTTCCAGCAACTCGTCGCTGAAGTAAGCATAGCTGTAGCGACCGCCGCCACCACTGCTGCCCATTTCGCGGCGACCGTTCTGTTCGGCAATGACCGTGATCGACACGCGCACCAGCGGACGGATATCGGCGGCAATGATGCCGTCGCTGCGCGCCACCAGCACCACGTCGTATTCGCCGGCCAGGCTGGCCATGACTTGCACGACGCGCGGATCCTTGGCGCGGGCGATGCGTTCGATACGTTCCAGCAGATTGACCTTGGCCGTCGCATCGAGGGAGGTCAGCGGATCGTGCGGCAGGTACAGCGAACGACCGCCGTTGGGCTGCATGCTGCCGGCAATCTTGACGCGCCCTGCGCCCTGGCGACCAATGGTGCGGGTTGCGGCAGCGGCGTCGAGCAGGATCGCTTCCGAGATTTCATCCGAATACGAGAACGCCGTCTTGTCGCCCGACACGGCGCGTACGCCGACGCCCTGGTCGATGGAGAAGCTGCCGGTCTTGACGATGCCCTCTTCCAGGCTCCAGCCCTCGCTCTTGGTGAACTGAAAATACAGGTCGGCGTAATCGACCTTGTGCGTAAACATGGTGCCCAGTGTTTTCAGCAACTTGGCTTCGTCCAGGCCGAACGGCGTGAGCAGGACATCGCGTGCAATACCGAGCGCGCTGAGATTGGGTTCGAATGTTTTCATGAATGATTTATTTAATTTACAGCAACTATTGGCGCTCAGAGTTTGCGGTGCCTGAGCGCAGGCAGGCTTTCACGTACGTATTGTAGACGATGGGGGTCAACGCCGCCGATAACAAGGCCTTCGCCTTCCGGCAACACGCTGACGATTTCACCCCACGGGTCGATCAGCATGCTATGGCCCCAGGTGCGGCGACCATTGACATGCTTGCCGCCTTGGGCCGACGCCAGGACGTAACACTGGTTCTCGATCGCGCGGGCGCGCAGCAGGGTTTCCCAATGCGCCTGGCCGGTGGTATGAGTGAATGCCGCCGGCACCACGATCAGCGCGCAGTCGCCCATGGCCCGGTACAGCTCGGGGAAACGCAGGTCATAGCAGATCGACAGGCCGACCTTGCCGAACGGCGCGGTAAAGCCCCCGACTTCGTTGCCGAAGACAATGGTGCGCGCTTCGTCATAAGCCTCTTCGCCGCGCACGAAACTGAACAGGTGGATCTTGTCATAGCGTGCCACGCGGCGACCGGCCGGGTCGTAGACCATCGTCGTGTTGAGCACCTTGTCGGCTTCATCGGAAGCCATCGGCAAGGTGCCGCCGATCAGCCAGACCTTGAACTCGCTGGCCAGCGCCACCATGAAATCCTGGATCTTGCCGACGTCGGTCTGCTCGGCGTGCGCGAGCTTGGCTTTTTCGTGCATGCCCATGATGGGCCAGTATTCCGGCAGCAACACCAGTTGTGCGCCCTGTTCTGCGGCTTGTCCGACCAGCCGGCGCGCAGCCGCGAAATTCTCTTCGACTTCGGGCGTCGACACCATCTGTATCGCCGCAACTTTGTACGTTTCACTCATGTCAGCCTCGCTGGAAATCGTTTGCGCCGAAAGATGACGCAATCCGGGGATGGGAATGCCGTATGAATATTATTTGGCGGCAGGTTTGCTGTTGGCGTCAGCGGTGCGTTCCTGCTTGACGACCAGAGGATCGCTCCAGGACCCGGTTACATTATATTCAAAGGTCAGCGTCTTCATCAGCGGGTTGCGCAGGAACAGTTGCGCCAGGTAAGTGCCGACCCCGACCACCGGATTGATCGCCAGCGCCACCAGCGACGCGGTACCGAGATTGACCTCCGGGATCACCACAAGGTGCAGGTTTTGGGTTTCCCTGGCGATGTCTGCCGAACCGTTCATCAGCACTGACGCCGCCACGCCGGTCATCTTGAGATTGTCGGTGGTGGCGATGCCTTGTGCGATGGATGCGGTGCCGACGATGTTGTCAAAGGCAAAGCCTTCCGAAAACACGTCGCGGAAATCCAGCGCCAGACGACGCGGCAAGGCTTGCAAATTGAGCACGCCGAGCAGCTTGGCCGCACCCGGATCAACCTTCAGGAACTGCCCTGAATGGATATCCATGTGGACCTGTCCGCTCAGGCTCGGGATGTCCAGTGAATACGGCAAGCCCTTCCAGCTGACGTCGCCGTCGAGTTGCCCCTTGCCGCCGCGCACCACACCGACGAAACCGAAGCGCTCAAGCAGCTTGCCGGCGTCATTGATATCCAGCGCATAGGTCAGGTTGGAAGTATTGTTGCGGCCGAACGCCATCCAGTTGCCGGCGGCGCGCAGCTCGGCGTCGGGATTGATCAGCGTGAGCTTGTTGATGCGCCATTCGCTGCCGACGCTGACGCGCACGTTGTTGGCGTTGAGTTCGAGGCGGCCGAGCTTCTTTCCGAACAGGCGGAAGTCTTCCGCCACGATGTCCAGCGCCGGAATTCGGCTGGCACTGTTGGCGTTGGTATTGTCGGCTGCATCGGCGTTATTTTCCAACAGGTCGGCAGGATCCGTGCCGGCGCCCTTCTGGATATTCAGCGTGGCCAGGCGCGCCGTGACACGGCCCAGTCCGCGGCCGCTACCTGACTCGCTCCAGGTGGCGTAACCGGTGGCTTGGTCAGAAGATATATTCACCTGCCAGGCTTTGTTCTGGTGCGAAGCGCCCAGCACGACGTTGTCGAGCTTCTTGCCCATCAGCAGCAATTCACTGGTGCGTCCGGCGATGACGTCAGGCTCGAGATAGGCGCTCAGGCCCGGATCGGGAGCGCCCTCGCTACCGTCGGACTGCTTCAGCATCGCAGAACGGAAGCTCATCCACTGATCGATGTTCATCGATTTGGCGCTGGCGTAAATCGCCAGGCCGCTATCCGGTTGCGGCGCCGGCTGGCCGAAGCCGATACCGCCGCTCAGCACCTGCCAGTCAGCCTTGCCGGGCGCCTTCTGGCGCAGGTAGCGCGCAGCCAATACCGACCCGAGCGACAGTTTGATTTCATCGCGCTGAAGCAAAGGATCAGACGACGGCATGCCGACGATTTCAAACTTCAAAGGCCAGCTTTCACCGGCAGCTTTCTGCATCGGCGCCGGCAAGTCCACCGCCAGCCCTTGCAAGCTGGACTCGATGGTGATTTCCGGCAGATGCTGGCGCACCGCGATGGTGGCGATGTAGCGTGAAGCACCGCTCAGGCGGCCCAGCAAACGCTGCAGCACTGGCTCGCTGTAGGCCTTGCGCAAACCGTCTGCGGTAACTGCGCCGTCGACCTTGACCAGCGTCGTGCCGTCGCGCTGGGTGCCGCCCGCCACCGTGACCGGCTCATTGAGGAACATGCCCTTGATACCGTTCAGGTTGAAGCCCTTTTCATTGAACTCCAGCTTGCCGTTGGTGCGGTAGACGGTCGGCAGTCCGGTCATCAGCGCGACGTCGTTGTTCTGGAATTGCAGCGCGCCATCGACCTTGGCCTCGATCATGTGATGCAACGGCAGCTGGAACTTCAATTGCAGCTTGGCGTTGCCGGTCGCTTGAGTGTCTTCGGTGAAATTGCCGATCCAGTGCGCCACCGGACTGTCCTTCACATAGCGCAGGAAATCCGGCATGGCGCCGGCGGCACTGCCGTCAATCTCCAGCGACGATTCGGCACTCAGCAAATCCGGGATCACGGCCTTGACGTCCGACACCCCGACGCCGTGGGTCTTGCCCGAATCGGCCAGGATTTCCAGGCGCGTGCGGTCGATCGTGATGCTGCCCTTGACGTCTTCCAGCAGCGGCCATTCGGGCGACTTGCCGTCCTTGCCGGTATGCGACGGCGCATAGTTGATCTTGAGCTTGTCGAACTTGCCGGAGACCTTGAATTCGCCGGGATTTTTGCTGCCCGGCTTGACGTTGCGGAACGGGAAGTCGGCCAGATCGCCGCGTGCGACGATGTCGACGTCAGTCGCCTGGCCGTCAAGCAGCGCGCCGCTGATCCAGTCCATGGCCGGTTTGGCAGTGTGCAGCGGCAGGTAGCGCGACAGCTTTTGCAGATCGAAGCGCGACAGCTTGGCTTTCAGGTCGATGACGCCGGGCGACTTGCCTTGCAGCGGCAGCGTGTGAGTGCCGCTAAGCGTGCCCGCAGCGCTGTCCTGCGCAAAGTCGAGGCTATCGACGTGGAACTGCAGGATCTCGTTGTTCTGGATTTCCCAATGGCTTTGCAGATTGAGCTTGTCGAACGGCATGGCTGCATCGGCGAACAATGCCGGCAGTTGCAGCGCAACGTCCTGCGACGCCAGGCTCAGCTTGCCGCCGCGCTCCGTCGCATCAATCTGCCCATCCAGATTGGCAAAGCCGGGAATCGCCGGTGCACCGGCGCGCGCGGGCTGCGTTGCGGTCTTGGGCTGGGCCAGGCGGGCTGCCTGCGGCTGCATGCCGAGGCCATTGAAGGCGCCGCGGAGACGATAGGCGCGCACATCCGGATAGCTGCCTTCCCATTGCACCGAAAAATCCTTGAGTTGGCCGTGCGGCGCCAGGTCGGCGAGCAGTTTGTGCTGCGACGTCGTCAGCGGCAGGCGGCTGCCGAGGTCGGAAAGAATGGCGAGGTCGAGCAGCTTCGCTTCCACCGTCATTTTCTCGGGACGGAAGCGCGTGGCCGGTTCGAACACTTCGGAAATTGTGGTCGGCGGCAGCGCGAAGCCGTCATCGGTCTCCAGCGAGAAATTGCTCAGCGTCAGCCTGTGGCCGTTGGCGCCGAAGGTCGGGATGCCGTCCTGCAGATCGGGGGCATAAATCTCGCTGCCGGACACGCGGCCGCTGACGCGCGCCAGTTGCAACGGCTCGAGTTTTTTGTCCAGCCGCGCCGACAGGTTGGCCAGGCTGAGGTCGGCGGTGAAGTTGGCGATCTTGGTGTGATCCAGGTCGAGCCAGGCGCGCACCGAGCCGCGGCCCTGCGTCAATTCCAGCGGATAGTCAACATAGGCTTTCCAGACTGCAAGATCGGTATTGCGCACGTCGGCGTACAAGGTGCCTTTCCAACGCGTCACGTCGGAAATTTTGCTGGCGAAACTGGGATGGTAAAAATTCGCGCGCACGTCGAGCGGTGCCGCATAGTCGGCCGGCGGCGTCGCCTTCAACGCCATCTGGTGCAGGCGCCATCGGTTGTGCAGCACCAGGTTGACCTGGTCGAGCGCCAGCTCGGGCGCACCGCGCTTGTCGTCGCGCCAGCGAATCTTGCCGTCGCGGATGACGACTTCGCGTTGCGACAGCAGCCAGTCGGCGCCGGCGCTGTTGTCCTTGCCGCTGGAGGCCGGCAGGCCGGCGACGAAGAATTTGCCGTCGGCGTCGCGCAGCACCGACAGATCAGGCCGCAGGATGGTCAGGTTGTCGAAGCGCAGCTCACCGACCAGCACCGTGGTCCACGACAGCGTGGCGGAGACCTTGGGCAAAGTCAGCGCCGCTTGTCCGGCGCTGTCGTGGATCACGACTTCGGTCAGTTCCAGCTGCGGCCGCAGTCCGCTCCAGGAGGCGTCGATGTCGGCGATGGTGACCGGACGGCCGACGGCCCGGGTGGCGATTTTTTCGATGTCGCCCTTGTAGCTGTCGATTTCGGGCAGGATGCCGTAGCGCAGCGTCAGGAACAGCGCGCAAAACACGAAATAAGCCAGCACCAGCAGCTTGAAGACAAAGCCGATGACGCGGCGCGTGGCGCTGCTCAGATGGCAATACACCCCCTTGGCCGCACCCCACGCAGTACGCCAGGCGGCAGCGCGGCGGCCGGTCGGCGGAGTGGCGTCGTGTTGGTCTTCGGACATCAGGGGCAAGAGGAAAAACTCACGGTAGAATGAAACAAGCGTCGTAGCCCAGCATCATCGCATGGAAGCGTGGTTTGACCTAGAGGACGGCGGCCCGTTTTCATGGTGGAAAACCCCGGCTTTACCATCTTTAACCTCGTATTCAACCCGATATCCTGACAATTTGTGACTAACTCCCTTCTCGACAGCATGACGGCCTCCCGGTTCCTGGCCCGTTGGGCAAATGCCGATGCGGCGCGCCCCGCCCAACTGGCGGAATTCTCGCAATTATCCCTGAACCGTGCGGTTTTCGAGCGCGTTTTACAAAATGACATAAGTACCGCCCGCGCCCCTGAAAGTGGTGCTGCGGCGCTCAACGGCCCGATGCGGCGGCTGCGCAACCTGATCGTCTGCACGCTGATCGAACGCGACCTGAGCGGCAAGGCCGATCTGGCCGAAGTCGTGCGGACCATGAGCGAATTCGCCGACTTCGCGGTCCAGACCCACCTGGCGGCGCTGATGCAGGAGTTGACCGCGCTGTACGGCATGCCCATCGGCGAGGAGTCGGGCAGCGAACAGGAAATGATCGTCCTCGGCATGGGCAAGCTCGGCGGCGGCGAACTCAACGTGTCCTCCGACATCGACCTGATCTTCGTCTATCCCGAGGATGGCGACACGCGCGCCGACCAGCCCGGCCAGCGCTCGCTGTCGAACCACGAATTCTTTATCCGGCTGGGCAAGAAACTGATCGCCGCGCTGTCCGAGATCACCGCCGACGGCTTCACCTTCCGCGTCGACATGGCGCTGCGTCCCAACGGCGGCTCCGGCCCGCTGGTAGCCAGCCACAACATGGTCGAGGAATACCTGATCCGCCAGGGCCGCGAATGGGAGCGCTATGCGTGGACCAAGGCACGCGCGCTGACCGGCAAGGACAGCGACATCGCCGCGCTGGAAGCCATCAGCCGGCCGTTCATCTACCGCCGCTATCTCGACTTCGGCTCGATCGATGCGCTGCGCTCGATGCACGCGCAGATCCGCGCCGAGGTCAAACGCCAGGAGTCGCTGCACCCTGAACGCAGCAACAACGTCAAACTCGGTCGCGGCGGCATCCGCGAAATCGAATTCACCAGCCAGGTATTCCAGCTGATCCGCGGCGGCCGCGACCCGGAACTGCGCGACCGCTCCACCCGCGTCACGCTGCGCACGCTGGCCGACAAGAACCTGCTGGAGCCGGACGTGGTCGCGCAATTGCTCGAGGCGTACACCTTCCTGCGCAATCTTGAACATCGCCTGCAATATCTGGAAGACGCGCAAACCCACACGCTGCCGGTCAACGACAGCGATCAACTGATCGTCGCCCAGATGATGGGCTACCCTGACGTCGCCGCGTTGCTTGCCGAACTGGAACGCCATCGCCGCATCGTGGCCGGGCAATTCGATACCATCTTCAGCGACAAGCAAGGCGGCAACAACACCGACGATCGTGCGGACTCGGAAGGCGATGGCGCTGTCTGTGAACTCAACGACGGCGAGAGCGCCGACTCGATCGCCGATACGCTCACGCTGCTCGGCTACGACGACGTCGAGGGCGCCACCCAGCGCGTGCAGGCGACGCTGCAGTCGCCGCGCCTGCAATCGCTGCCTGAAGCCAGCCGCACGCGCCTGATGACGCTGATCAATGCGGCGCTGCCGATCATCGGCGCGATGCCCGACAAACGCCTGCCGACCTTGCGCCGGCTGCTGGATTTCTTCGAAGCGATCGCGCGCCGCGCGGCCTACCTGGCGCTGTTGACCGAATATCCGCATGCACTGACACGCCTCATCCGCATGATGGCCGCCAGCGACTGGGCCGCCCAATACCTGACGCAGCATCCGATCCTGCTCGACGAATTGCTGGACGACCGCAACCTCAAGGCGCCGCCCGACTGGCCGGCGTTCGCCCTGGATTGCCAGCGCCAGCTCGACACCGCGCCGGGCGACACCGAGCGGCAAATGGACATCCTGCGCGAAGTCCATCACGCCCAGCTGTTCCGCTTGCTGGCGCAGGACCTGGAAGGCGACCTGAGCGTCGAACACCTGGCCGATCACCTGTCGGCGCTGGCTGATATCCTGGTCGCCGCCACCATCCAGGCGGTCTGGCAGACCGTCGCCAACCGCCATCGCGACGTGCCGCAATTCACCGTGATCGCCTACGGCAAGCTCGGCGGCAAGGAGCTCGGCTACGTGTCCGACCTCGACGTGGTGTTTCTCTACGATGACGACGACCAGGAAGCGCCAGGCTTGTACGCCAAGCTGGCCCAGCGCTTCATCACCTGGATGACCTCGCATACGCCGGCCGGCACGCTGTTCGACATCGACATCGCGCTGCGCCCGGACGGCGCCAGCGGCTTGCTGGTCTCATCGTTTGCTACCTTCGAAAAATACCAGCGCACCTCGGCCTGGGTATGGGAACACCAGGCGCTGACGCGGGCGCGCTATTGCGCCGGCGACACCGGCATCGGCAACCGTTTCGAAGCCTTGCGCGAAGACTTGCTGCGGCAGGAACGCGATCCGCAGAAACTGACCCAGGAAGTACTCGGCATGCGCATGAAGATGCATCAGGCGCATCCCAATCCCAGCACGCTGTTCGACCTCAAGCATGACGACGGCGGCATGATCGACATCGAGTTCCTGGTGCAATTCCTGGTGCTGCGCTATGCCTCGCAATACCAGCAGCTGACCGGCGACATCGGCAACATCGCGCTGCTCAAGCTGTGCGGTTCACTGGCGCTGATCGACGCGGCACTGGCCGATGAAGTGGCCAATGCCTACCGCCTGTTCCGCAAGCTGCAGCATCAGATCCGGCTGCGGGGCGAAGAGCGCGCACGCACGCCGATCGAACGCGTGCAAAAGGAAACCGACAGCGTCAAGCGCTTGTGGCTGGAAGTGTTCGGGGGATGAGGGGTTGAAGCTGGAAGTGCAGCCGGATCAGGACGAACCGGCTGCAAAAATTCAGACGACCGGCTTGACCGCGACTAGGTTGATCAGAGTTTCTTCACGCACGGCATTGGGCTTGATGCGCAGTACGCGCTCCATCAGACCGAGGTCCTCGCGGCTCCACCACAGGTAGGGATAGGAAATCGACTGCGGCGCCACCTGAAAGCCGGCGCTGCGCACCAGCGCCAGGTATTCGCCGGCGGTCTTCTGCACTTCCATCGGATGGCGAAACAGCAGCCGGATCATCCACGAATGGATGTAGCGCTTGGTCGATTCGGCGAACAACAGCACGCCGCCCGGCTTGAGCACGCGGAAAAACTCCTGGATCGCCTCTTCCTGCTCGATCAGGTGATGGAAAGTCTGGTGGCAGAACAGCAGATCGACGCTGTTGTCTTCCAGCGTCATGTGCGAGCTTGAGCACTGGATGAATTCGGCGCGGATGCCGGCGCCGGCGACTTCTTTCGCGGACGCCTCCAGCATGGCGGCATCGATGTCCATGCCGATCAGCCGCTGCGGCGCGAAACGCTCATGCAGCTTCGTGAGCGAACGACCCCAGCCACAACCAACGTCGGCCACCACCGGATACGACGCGCGCCGCTCCGGAATCAGCGGCTCGAGATCCTTGAAGGCGCGCTCCAGCACATGCAAGGTCCAGGTATGGGTCTGCAGGAACCAGATGCCGAAGGCGGTCTCGGGGACGTGGGGATAGCTGTGAGGCGATTTGACGATCAGGGGAGCGTTCATATTCTTATGGTCTTGCGTGACGAGCGAGCATGATGCCCTGCCTTGCCGGGAAAAGCAAAACCTGTACCGACATTCCCGGAAGAATGCCAGTCGCCGCGGCAAGCCGCTGCGTAGCGCTGTCCCCGCTTAGCCGGCGTCCCGCAACGCCGCGCCAAATCGCTGCACCCGCGGCAGATAGTGACGCTGCGGATCGAGCGAAAACATCACGCGGCTGACGCGTCCGGTCAGCAAGGCGCGCGGCACGAAGCCGATGTAGCGTGAATCCTTGCTGTCGTCGCGGTTGTCGCCCAGCACCAGGTATTCCCCTGCCGGCACGGTCATCGGGCCGAAGCTGCGCAAGGCCATGCGCTCGGGCAGCAGCATCACGCCGTGCGCCATTGCCGGCAGGCTTTCCCGGACAATCAACTGGCTTCCTTCATAGTCCGGCATGCGGTGCGATGCGGGCGCCGCCGTCGCGGCGTCGTAAGACATCGGCGTACCGTTAATCACCAGCTGCTCGTCGCGCATCTCAATGATATCGCCGGGCAGGCCGATCAGGCGCTTGACCAGCCGCGTACCGTCTTGCGGCGAACTGAAGGTGACGATGTCGCCGCGCCGGGGATCGGCGATGCGGCCGACCACGATATCGGTGAACGGCAGCTTGACGTCATAGGCAAGACGATTCGAAATGATGCGGTCGCCGATCAGCAGCGTCGGATACATCGACGCCGACGGCACGCCGTACCAATCCGCGACGGCGCTGCGGATCAGCAACATGCCGAGCAGGAAGCACAGGAAGCCCTTGTTGGCGGAAATCAGTTTCTTGATCGCTTGCATATCGTTCATTCCATGAAAAACGCCCCGACTGGCGGGGCGCATTGTCTGCCTTGAGCTGCTCGTTGCAGGCCGGCGCGCAGCGAATCGTCAAGACTCGCTCCCGCCGTCCAGTCTACTTACTTTTTGCTCGAGCTGCTGTCGTCGCGATCACGATTGCTACGGCTGCTGCGGCTGCTGCGGTCGCTGTCGCCACCGCCACCATCCTTGCTCTTGCTATCCTTGCTCTTGCTGTCTTTGCTGTCTTTGCCATCCTTGGCATCTTTCTCGGCCTTCTCACGCTCACGGCGTTCGCGGCGCGCGGCGCGATCGTCCTTCGGCGCTTCCTTTTCCTTGGCGCTATCGGCCTCGGTCTTTTCAGGCACCGGCGGCGGCACCACGGTGGGGATGTTCTTGGCCGCCATGTACTCGTGCATGTCCTTCCAGCCGGCGAAAATACCCGCTTTCAGCTTATCTGGGTTGCGTTGGTAGCAATCTTCCAGGCTCTGGCCGGCCTGGCGGCAACCCGCGCCCAGTGCGATGCCTTCGGCCTTGGCTTCTTCGGGCGTCTGCTTGGGTTTGGTGAAGCTGGCGACATAGTCGCAGCCGCCGAGCGTGAAGCTCAGGGCCAGCATGGCGATCAGCTTGACGCCGTGGCTACGCAAAATCGGTGTTGAAGAAGGTGACGACATTACAGCCCTCGATTAATTATTGTTAAATCGTCAATAAAAAAGGCTATCGCAAAACGGATTTGCAACAGCCTTTCCAGAACACATCGTCTGGTTATTGATCCGCCCAAGATATTTTCTTAGACATCGCCTGACAAGCATGCGAAGAAAAGAAGCCAAATTAGGCCGGATCAATCAAAAATGACGGTTTGAGACCGATTATTTTGCCGAAACCAGTGCGACTGTGGTGTCCAGCATGCGGTTCGAGAAGCCCCACTCGTTGTCATACCACGACGAAACCTTGACCAGACGGCCGGAGACCTTGGTCAGGGTCGAGTCGAAATTCGACGATGCCGGGTTGTGGTTGAAGTCGACCGACACCAGTGGCTCGGTGTTGTAGGTCAGGATGCCCTTCAGCGGACCAGCTTCGGAAGCGGCCTTCATGATGGCGTTGACTTCGTCCACAGTCGTGTCGCGCGCGGCGATGAACGACAGGTCGACGATCGAGACGTTGATGGTCGGCACGCGGATCGCGTAACCGTCCAGCTTGCCGTTCAGTTCAGGCAGCACCAAGCCGACTGCCGAAGCGGCGCCGGTCTTGGCCGGAATCATCGACTGGGTGGCCGAACGCGCACGGCGCAGGTCTTCGTGGTAGACGTCGGTCAGTACCTGGTCGTTGGTGTAGGCGTGGACGGTCGTCATCAGGCCGTTGACCAGACCGATCTTCTCGTGCAGCGGCTGGACCAGCGGTGCCAGGCAGTTGGTGGTGCACGATGCGTTCGAGATCACGGTGTCGGAGGCCTTCAGCACGCCGTCATTGACGCCGAACACGACAGTCGCGTCGACGTCCTTGCCGCCTGGTGCGGAGATGATGACTTTCTTGGCGCCGCCCTTCAGGTGGGCGCTGGCCTTTTCTTTTGTGGTGAAGAAGCCGGTGCATTCCAGCACGACGTCAACCTTCAGTTCGCCCCATGGCAGCTCTGCCGGATTGCGTTGCGCCAGCACCTTGATGCGGTCGCCGTTGACGACGATGGAATCGCCATCGACAGTCACGGTGCCCGGGAACTTGCCGTGGGTGGTGTCGTATTGGGTCAGGTGGGCGTTGGTCTTCGGATCGCCGAGGTCGTTGATCGCCACGATCTGGATGTCGTGTTTCTTGCCGCCTTCGTAATGAGCGCGGAGGATGTTGCGGCCGATGCGGCCATAGCCATTGATTGCGACGCGGATAGTCATGTTTTCTCCTTAAGAAACAGTAGTAATTCTGCCGATGGATTGGATGTCGCGCCAGCCATAGGCGACTTCGATCAAATCCAGTTCATCCCACTTGAAGGTCTGTTCAGCCAGCAGCAGCGCATCGAGGTGCGCGTAAAAGTCGCGCGCCTTCTTGTTCTGCGCCAGCACCCAGACCAGCAGGTTGGGCGCTCCTGCCGCGCCCAGTGTTGCAGCCACTTCGGTCAGCAGGCGGCGGCCAATGCCGGCGCGCTGGGCCGAAGGTAAAACGTACAGGGCTGTCAGTTCGGCATCGAAATCCAGCTTGCGTTCCGCCAGCGTAATGCCGGCGGCGAAACCGACCAGTTCGCCCTCCACTTCCGCCACGAAGGTGCAGGCGGCGTCGGACGCCGCGCCCAGCACGCGCGTCCACATGCGTGTGCTGTCTTCCACCTTCATGCCGTCCAGATAGGCGTCCGGAATCATGCCGCGATATGCCGCGCGCCAGCTGTCGATACGCACCTGAGCGATCAGGGCTGCATCATCGACCGTCGCGCGCCGGACCGTCACCGGACCGACGACATTGATGATGTCGTTGCCGGAGACACTCATGCCAGGATCAGCTTGGCCTTGGCGACGACGTTTTCGACGGTGAAGCCGAAATGCTTGAACAGCACGCCTGCGGGAGCCGATTCACCGAAGGTGTCGATACCGACCACGGCGCCTTCCAGGCCGACATACTTGTACCAGGTCGAGGTCACGCCGGCTTCGATCGCGACGCGCGGCACGCCGCGCTGCAGCACGCTGGCCTTGTAGGCTGCATCCTGGCGATCGAACACATCGGTGCTCGGCATCGACACGATGCGCGCGAGGATGCCTTGCGCCGCCAGTTCGTCGGCCGCCTTGACCGCCAGTTCGATTTCCGAACCGGTGGCGATCAGGATAACCTTGGCGTCCTTGGCTTCCCTGAGGATGTAGCCGCCGCGCTTGATGTCGGCGACTTGCTGAGGAGTACGCTCCTGGAACGGCAGGTTTTGACGCGAGAAGATCAAGGTGCTCGGACCGTCGTTGCGCTTGACCGACTGCTCCCATGCCACGGCCGATTCGACCGTGTCGCATGGACGCCAGTTGTCCAGATTCGGGATCAGGCGCAGGCTGGAAACGTGCTCGACCGATTGATGGGTCGGGCCGTCTTCGCCCAGGCCGATGGAGTCATGCGTGAACACGAACAGCGCACGCAGCTTCATCAGCGCGGCCATGCGCAATGCATTGCGGCTGTAATCGGAGAAGGTCAGGAAAGTCGCGCCGAACGGAATGTAGCCGCCATGCAGGGCGATGCCGTTCATGATCGCGCTCATGCCGAATTCGCGCACGCCATAGTTGATGTGGTTGCCGGCGACATCGGCGCGCACGGCCACCGATTCTTTCCAGTTGGTCAGATTGGAGCCGGTCAGGTCGGCCGAACCGCCGAGGAATTCAGGCAGCACTTGCGCGTAAGCCTGGATCGCGTTCTGGCTGGCCTTGCGGGTGGCGATGGTTTCTTTCTTGTCGATGGTGCTGGCGATGTAAGCCTGCACCGCCGCGTCGAAACCGGCCGGCAGCTCGCCCTTCAGGCGGCGCACCAGTTCGGCGGCTTCGGTCGGGTACTTGGCCTGATAAGCCTGGTACAGCTTGTTCCAGTCGGCTTCCAATTGCTGGCCTTGGACCTTGCCATCCCACGCGGAATAGATGTCGGCAGGGATTTCAAATGGCGCCGAAGTCCAGCCCAGCGCTTCGCGCACTGCCGCGACTTCCTTGTCGCCCAGCGCCGCGCCGTGGACCTTGTCGGTGCCGGCCAGGTTCGGCGAACCCTTGCCGATCACGGTCTTGCAGCAGATCAGGGTCGGCTTGTCGGCCAGCTTGGCCTGATGGATGGCGGAGTTGACCGCTTCGACGTTGTGACCGTCGACCGCAGGGATCACGTTCCAGCCGTAGGCTTCGAAGCGCTTCGGGGTGTCGTCCTTGAACCAGCCTTCGACCTTGCCGTCAATGGAGATGCCGTTGTCGTCGTACAGCACGATCAGCTTGGACAGGCGCAACGTGCCGGCCAGCGAACAGGCTTCGTGCGAGATGCCTTCCATCAGGCAGCCGTCGCCGACGAAAGCGTAAGTGTAGTGATCAACCACGGCCAGGTCCGGCTTGTTGAATTCTGCAGCCAGCAACTTTTCCGCCAGCGCCATGCCGACGGCGTTGGTGATGCCCTGGCCGAGCGGACCGGTGGTGGTTTCCACGCCTGGGGTGATGTGGACTTCCGGATGGCCGGCGGTCTTGGAATGCAGTTGGCGGAAGTTCTTGATCTCGTCCATCGACAGGTCGTAACCGGTCAGGTGCAACAAGGCGTATTGCAGCATCGAACCGTGGCCGTTGGACAGCACGAAGCGGTCGCGGTTGGCCCATTGCGGATTGGTCGGGTTGTGGCGATAGTGCTTGGCCCACAATGCAACTGCGATTTCCGCCATCCCCATCGGCGCGCCTGGGTGTCCTGAGTTTGCTTTTTGTACTGCGTCCATTGCCAGCGCGCGGATCGCGTTGGCCATCTTGTCGGTAGGGAGTGTGGAAGTCATGTCGATGTCAAAGAGTTGCGGATTGCGGTCGAACTACGCCGTTACGAACAATTTGGACCTAACGCGCGCATGTCGGATGCCTTGCCGGTCGGCCCGGATGAACTCCCGGATCAAGCCAGACTGAGCCAACTATTTTACCAGAGACCAGCCCGAAGAATTAAAATCGCGGCATGTCGGCGGCGTATTACGGCATGTAAAAAAACAATTTTTTATGCATTTTTGCCCGCGCCTCCGGTTAAATCGCTTCAAATCGTTGCCAATTGCCATTTTTCTATCGGATCGTCCATCCCATGCCTCGCTTTTACTGCCCCGACTCCCTGGCCATCGGCATGACGCTGGCCCTGCCCGAACAGGTCGCGCACCATGTCCAGGTGATCCGCATGCAAATGGGCAATCCGATCACCCTGTTCAACGGCCAGGGCGGCGAATATACGGCGGTCATCACCCAGATGGAAAAAAAGCGCGTGTACGCCGAGGTCAAGACCTTTTCGCCGCGCGAAGCCGAGCTGTCCTACGCCGTCACGCTGGCGCAGGCGCTGCCGGAAGCATCCAAAATGGACTGGATCATCGAGAAAGCCATGGAGCTCGGCGTGGCCGCGATCCAGCCGCTGGCGGCGCAACGTTGCGTGGTGCGCCTCAACAGCGAGCGTGCCGAGAAGAAGCAGAGCCACTGGCAAGGGATTGTCCAGGCCGCGGCGGAACAAAGCGGACGCAATCGTTTGGCGCATCTGGCGCCGCTGACCGAATTCAACAGCTGGATCGGCCAGAGCGACCTCCACAAGCGCATTCTGCTGTCGCCGCGCGGCGAGCAATCGCTGTCCGACTGGGCGCGCCATCACCCGGCGCAGGCGCTGAGCCTGGTAGTCGGCCCGGAGGGCGGCTTTACCGAAGCCGAAGAAAACCTGGCCTGCGACCAAGGCGCGCTGATGCTGTCGATGGGACCGCGCGTGCTGCGCACCGAAACCGCCGGCCTGAGCGCGCTGGCGGCGATCAATGCGATCTGGGGCGAGATGTAGGCAGCTTCCCGGCAAGGCCGCTTCAGAGAAGTCAGCAGAAATATGAAGAAGCAGGAAAAGCAGTAAACATAGGCATAGAGAGACAAAAGAAGAGATATCTCCACATCCTTCGACAACGCAGTCAGCGTGCCATCCGTTGCCTCTCCACCCGTTCCGGCAATTCTTTTCCTCCCCTGCCGGATCGTTCCTTCACTTCCTTTCAGGAGAATCTCATGGGCTTACTCGACAGCGTACTCGGCGCACTCAATGACAGTACAAACGGCAATGCAACCGGCGGCGACCCCAAAACAGCGTTGATTCAGGCTGTGCTGAGCATGCTTGCCAACAATCCGTCCGGCGGCTCGGGCGCGCTGGGTGGGCTTGGCGGATTGGGCGGCTTGCTCGGCAGCCTGCAAAATGCAGGCCTCGGCCAGATCGTCGATTCCTGGATCGGCACCGGCCAAAATCAGCCGGTCTCGGGCGATCAGCTGGCGCAAGCGCTGGGCGACGACCAGTTGAGCGGGCTGGCGCAAACGGCCGGCATTCCGCAAAGCGATATCGCCGGCCATCTGGCCCAGATTCTTCCAGGCCTGGTTGATCATCTGACGCCAAACGGCCAGGTGCCCGCATCCGACGGCGATCTCGGCTCGGAAATCGGCAGCCTGCTTGGCGGCTTTCTCGGCGGCAAGTCGGCCTGAATCTCGAGCTTGAATCTCGAGCTTGATTTTCGAGCCTTATTCTTGTGACTCTCGGCGGGGCAATCGCCACGCCATCATTGCCCGCTAATCATTAGCTGCCTGCGTCCCCGCCTGCACCAAAATCTGGTGCAGGCACCAGTTTGGCGTTGCTGAACGCGCCAATCGAACGCACTCCTCCGCGTTTCCGATCAAGTCCGTCCTCTTTCCACCATCAATCTCCCCTCATTGTCGCGCTGACTGCGATGCCGCCAAACAAGCTGCGGCAAGCGGTTTCGGCGCCTCCCGTCGTTCTCAGAGCGCCCCCAAAGATCCGCTGGCACGCTATCTGCTTAATATTTTTCATCTTGTATTCAAGAATGCATATATCTATGTCAGCAACTACTTTGCCCCAATACGCCTCCTCCGCCTCCTCGAATTCCGCCGCCCCGCAGCGGACCATCGCCGATTTGCTGGCCTCCTATCGCACCGGCAGCCTCAAGCCGAGCAAGCTGATCGGCGACCTGTTGACGCAGATCGAGCAGTCCGATCGCACCGAGGTCTGGATTCATCGCGTGTCCGCCAAGACGCTCAAGCAACAGGCCGCCGCACTTGACCTGATGCTGCAGATCAAGGGCGAAGCGGTGTTCGAGACGCTGCCGCTGTTCGGCATCCCGTTTGCGGTGAAAGACAATATCGACGTCGCCGAACTGCCGACCACCGCCGCCTGCCCTGAATTCAGCCATGTGCCGCAAGTCAGCGCCACGGTGGTCGCGCGCTTGCAGAAAGCCGGCGCCCTGCTGATCGGCAAAACCAATCTCGACCAGTTCGCCACCGGCCTGGTGGGCGTGCGTTCGCCCTACGGCGCGGTGCGCAACGCGCTGCAACCCGAATATGTATCGGGCGGCTCCAGCTCCGGCTCCGCCGTCGCGGTCGCGCTGGGACAGGTGTTGTTCTCGCTCGGCACCGACACCGCCGGGTCGGGCCGCGTGCCGGCCGCCTTCAACAACCTGGTCGGGCTCAAGCCGACGCGCGGCCTGCTCAGCGGCAGCGGCATGGTGCCGGCATGCCGCACGCTCGATTGCATTTCCATCTTCGCGCACGACGTCGCCGATGCCTGGCGCGTGCTGCAAAGCGCGGCCGGCTTTGACGCCGCCGACGCCTACTCGCGCACCCCGGCCATGCTCGGCGTCAAACGCCGCGGCTATCGCGTCGCCGTACCGGCCAAGCCGGAGTTCTATGGCGACGAGCAGGCCCGGCTGGCGTTCGAGCAGGCGTTGGAAAAAGTCACGGCCATGCCGGGCGTTAGCATCACGCGCATTCCTTTCGACGCGTTCACCGATGCCGCGCAATTGCTTTACCAGGGCCCGTGGGTGGCCGAGCGACGCGCCGCACTGGGAGATTTTTACGACACCAATAATGCGGCGATCCATCCGGTAGTTCGGGAGATCACCGCGCAAGCCGACAAGTTCAATGCGGTCGACGCCTTCAACGGCCAATACCGCCTCGCCGGGCTGCGCCGCGAAGCGGAAAACCTGCTGCAAGACACCGACCTGCTGCTGGTGCCGACAACGACGACGATGCCAACCATCGCTGCAGTGGAAGCGGATCCGGTGGTGCGCAATTCCCAGCTCGGCTACTACACCAATTTCGTCAACTTGATGGACATGGCGGCGCTGGCGATTCCTGCCGTGTGGCGCAAGGACGGCTTGCCCGCCGGGATCACGCTGATCGGGCCGGCCGGCTCCGACCACTTGCTGGCTGAAGCCGGGGCGAAGTTCCAGCAACTGCTCGGCGGCGCGGCGCAGGCCGACGCCGTGGCGGCAGCGCCGCTGCCCTTCAATGAACCGACCATCAAGGTCGGCGTGGTCGGCGCGCATCTGAGCGGCCAGCCGCTGAACTGGCAACTGCTGGAAGCCGGCGCGCGCCTGCATGCCACCACCACCACCAGCAAACATTACCGCCTTTACGCGCTCGCCAACACCACGCCGGCCAAACCGGGCCTTGTCCGCATCAATAGTGCAAATGGAGAGGACGGCGTCGCCATCATCACCGAAGTCTGGGAAATGCCGCTGCGCAATTTCGGCAGCTTCGTCGCCGCGATTCCTGCGCCGCTGGGCATCGGCACGATGGAGCTGGCCGACGGCAGCAGCGTCAAGGGCTTCATCTGCGAACCGGCAGCGCTGGACAATGCGCGCGACATCACCGGTTACGGCGGCTGGACTGCGTATCTCGCTGCAAAAATCTGAACAACCTTCGACCTTATTTTCCGCCCCCACCTCACGGAGCCAGCATGAAAAAAACAGCAATCTCTGATACAGAAAACGCACTTGGCACACAGACAGAGGTGAAGGTGGAGTCGGCGCGACGCCGCCGCTTCCTCGGTGCCGCCGGCACGGTCGCGACCACGCTGGCGCTGGGCGGCGCGCCGGCGATCCTGCGCGCGCAAAGCGTGCCGATCCGGATCGGCTACTGGCCGGTCGCCGCCGGCCTGCCCTTTTACGCAGCGGTGGAAGCCGGCTACTTCAAGGAAGCCGGCCTTGATGTGCAACCAATCAAATTCGCCGGTGCGCAGCAAGTGATGGAAGCCATGCTGTCAGGTCGCGCTGATGGTTCGGCCAACGGCACCGGCGCCGGCAACCTGGCCATTGGTGAAATCGCCCAGCCCGGCCTGTTCAAGATCTTCGCGACGAATCCGAGCAATGCGCAATACGTGCTCGACGAATTCCTGGTGCCGAAAGACAGCACCATCAAATCGATCGCCGAACTCAAGGGCAAGAAGGTCGCCTCCGGTCCCGGCATCCAGAACGTCACGCTGGCCAAGACCGTGCTCGAACGCGCGGGCGCGACCGGCGCCACTGTTACCGAACTGCCGATCGGCCAGCACGTCGCCGCGCTTGCCGCAGGTCAGGTCGACGCCGTCTACACGCTGGAGCCGACCGGCACCGTCGGCCGCATGAACAACACCACCCGCGTGCTGGAAGCCGGCGTCATCGCCAAGTACATCCTCGGCAATCCGAACGCGCCATGGCATGGCGGCGCAGCGGCGCTGACCACCGAGTTCATCAAGAAGCATCCGGCCGAAACCAAAAAATACATCGCCGCTTATGCGCGCGGCATCGAGCTGATCCGCAAGACGCCCGACAAGGCGCGTCCTTACCTCAAGGGCTACACCGCCATCGAAGGTTCGCTCACCAATGAAGTTCCGCTGGCGTCTTACATGCTCTACAACGAGTTCAAGGCCAGCGACGTTGCCTACTTCCAGAAGTTCTACGACCTGTTCGTCGACAAGGGCATCTTCGCCTCGCGCGTGATGGTGGATTCGCTTCTTTACAAGGGTTGATCATGGCTGACTCCCTCACTGTTGACGGCGCCGATGCTGCCGCCAAGCCGGACACCGCAGGCGTTGCGGCGGCTGAAATCAAGCCTGCACCGGTTGTCAAAAAGCGCCGTGCGCTGCCGTCCTTCGGCAAGCTCCTGCCTTTCATCGGCCCGATCGCCTTGTTCATCATCTGGGACCTGGTGGTGCGCGCCGGCTGGATCAAGGCGATCCTGCTGCCGACGCCTGCGGCAACGCTGATCACGCTGGTCAACGGCCTCGCCGGCGGACCGCTGTTGCTGGATTTCCTGGTGACGGTGATGCGCACGCTGGAAGCCTTCCTGATTGCCGCCGTGGTCGGCGTACCGCTCGGTGTTCTGCTGGGCAGCAACGAGCGCGCCTATCGCAGCGTGGAGTTCCTGATCGACTTTTTCCGCTCGACGCCGTCGTCGGCACTGATCCCGCTGTTCCTGCTGATCTTCGGCGTGTCGGACATCAACAAGGTCGCCATCGCCGCCTTCGGCGCGCTGCTGATCGTGCTGTTCAACAGCGCTTACGGTGTGCTCAACGCCCGCAAGCAGCGCGTGATGGCGGCCAAGGTCATGGGTGCGTCGCGCTGGCAGATCTTCAAGGACGTGCTGCTGTGGGAAAGCCTGCAACCGACCTTCGTCGGCCTGCGCAGTGCGGTGTCGATGGCGCTGGTGATCGTGATCGTGGCCGAAATGTTCATCGGCTCCGAAAACGGCCTTGGCCACAAGATCATCGACGCCCAGCAAGTGTTGAACGTGCGCGAAATGTATGCCGCGATCCTGGCCGCCGGCGCGCTCGGCTATGCGTTGAACGTGGTGTTCATCGTGATTGAAAAACGTATCGTCCACTGGAGCGGAAGATGAGCGTCGTCATTTCCCCGAAATTGAAGCACGAAGAGCCGGTCGTCCCTTTCGTTCCCGGTCCTCCCGGCACCCACATCACGATCCGAGGGCTGACCAAATATTTCGCCGGCTGGCCCCTGTACGAGGATTTCAACCTTGACATCCCCAAGGGAAAGATCGTCTCGGTGTTCGGCCCCAACGGCTGCGGCAAGTCGACGCTGATCAACATGATCGCCGGCCTGATCCCGATCGACGCCGGCCAGATCCTGTTCGACGGCAAATCGCTGGCCGACACCAAGATCGGCTACGTCTTCCAGAACTACCGCGAAGCGATGTTCCCGTGGTTGCGCACCATCGACAACATCGCCTACCCGCTCAAGCTGGAAGGCAAATCCAAGGTCGAGATCAACCGCCGCGTGGAAGAACTGGTGGCTTCCTTCGACGTCAAGTTCGACCTCAACCGCTATCCGTATGAAATGTCGGGCGGCCAGCAGCAGACCGCTTCCATCATGCGCGCACTGGCGCCGGGGCCGGAGGTGCTGTTTCTCGACGAACCGTTCTCCGCGCTCGACTTCGAGATGACGCTGTTCATCCGCGAAAAGCTGCAGGAAGTCTTCATGCAGACCGGCACCACCATGATGCTGGTCTCGCACGATCTGGAAGAAGCGGTCTACCTCGCCGACGAGATCCTGCTGCTGACCAAGCGCCCGACCAAGGTGGCACACATCCTGCATTACGACGATGCCCGTCCGCGCACGGTGGAGACGCTGACGCAACCGCGCTTCATCGACGCCAAGAAGATGAGCCTGGAAATTTTCCAGACTGAAGTGCGGCGCGAGGCTACTGCTCAGCCGCCGAAATAAGATTTTTTTCAGCATCACTTTGCCAACAACACCACCAACGTTTCCCTTTACCGGAGCCAAAGATGAACAACCGTCGTGACTTTCTCAAACTGACCGGCGCCGCCGCGCTGGGCTCGGCATTTCCACTGGACCTGCTGGCTGCCGCACCGCTGACGGTCGGCTTCATCTATGTCGGCGCACGCGACGATTTCGGCTACAACCAGTCGCATGCGCAGGCTGCCGCCATCATCAAGAAAATGCCCGGCATCAAGGTCATCGAAGAAGAGAAAGTCCCGGAAACCGTGGCCGTGCAAAAGACCATGGAAGCCATGATCCAGCAGGACGGCGCATCGCTGATCTTCCCGACCTCGTTCGGCTACTTCGATCCGCACGTGCTGAAAGTCGCGGAGAAATATCCCAAGGTGCGCATCGCCCATTGCGGCGGCCTGTGGACGCAAGGCAAGCATCCGCTCAACGTCGGCAGCTTCTTCGGCTACATCGAAGAGTGCGAATACCTGTCCGGCGTGGTCGCCGGACACATGAGCAAATCCAAGAAGCTGGCCTTCATCGCCGCCAAGCCGATCCCGCAGGTGCTGCGCAACATCAATGCCTTCACGCTGGGCGCGCAGTCGGTCGATCCGGCTATCACCACACGCGTGATCTTCACCGGCGACTGGTCGCTGCCGGTCAAGGAAGCCGAAGCCGCCAACAGCCTGATCGACCAGGGCTGCGACGTCATCACCTGTCACGTCGACGGCCCCAAGGTCATCGTCGAAACCGCCGAGAAGCGCGGTGTCATGACCTGCGGCTACCACGCCAGCCAGGCCGCGCTCGCGCCCAAGGGCTACCTCACCGGCGCCGAGTGGAACTGGGCCACGCCTTATACCGAGATCGTCAAGGCCACGCTGGAAGGCAAGCCGATGATCAACTTCCTGCGCGGCGGCCTCAAGGACAATTTCGTCAAGATGTCGCCTTACGGCGCCAACGTCAGCGCCGCCGCGAAGAAGAAGGCCGACGACGTCAAGGCGCAGATGCTCGCCGGTAAATTCCAGATTTTCAAGGGGCCGATCAAGGACAACAAGGGTGCAGTCGTGATCCCGGCCGGCACCACGCAAATTCAGACCGACGTCGCGCTCGAGAAGATGAATTATCTGGTGGCGGGCGTCGTCGGCCAGGTATGAAAACTGCTTGACGCAATGTGATACGGCAGCGCGTTGCAGCGACAAATAGTCGTCACCGCAACGCGCCGCTTACGGATTTTTTTCGCCATTCATTGTTCATTGATCGCCATGACCACACACGACCGCGCGGAAAGCAGTGGTTTCATTTTGCAGCTGAAGGCCCGTATCGGTATCGCGCTGGCGCCGGTATTGCCGACGCTGTGCGCGCTGGCCGGTACACTGTTGCTGTTCGTGCTGTTCCTTCTGGTGCAGGGCAAGCCCGCGACCGAAGCCTGCCTGCTGATTTTCCAGGGTGCGTTCGGCTCGATGTTCGCCTGGCAAAATACCTTGCAGCGCGCAGCGCCTTTGCTGCTGACGGCGCTGTGCGTGGCGCTGCCTGCGCGCGTGGGCCTGATCGTCATCGGCGGAGAAGGCGCGCTGGCGATGGGTGGTTTGTTTGCCGCCGTGCTTCCTTCTTTCTTACCCATGCTGTCGCCGTGGATCATGTTGCCGGCCATGGCCATCGTTGCGATGATCGCCGGCGGTCTCTGGATCGCGCTGTGCGGCGCCCTGCGTCAATGGCGCGGTGTCAACGAAACCATCTCCAGCCTGCTGCTTTCCTACATCGCGGTTGCACTGTTCAAACATCTGGTCGAAGGTCCGCTGCGCGATCCGGCCAGTCTCAACAAGCCGTCGACAGTGCCGCTGCCGGACGCCTATCTGATCAATCCCCTGCCCGGTCTCGATGTGCATTGGGGATTGGTCTGGGGTGCACTGGCTTGTGTGGCGGCGTGGGTATTCCTGCGCCATAGCGTGACCGGTTTCGCCATGGCGATTGCCGGGGGCAACGGTCGTACTGCGCGCCTGGTCGGCCTGCCGGTCAATCGCCTGGTCGTGATCGCCTGCGCCATGGGTGGCGCTGCAGCGGGTCTGGCCGGCATGTTCGAAGTCACCGCCGTGCATGGCAGCGCCAACAGCGCGCTGCTGGCAGGCTACGGATTCAGCGGCATTCTGGTTGCCTTTGCCGCGCGCCAGAATCCGCTCGCCATCATCGTCTGCGCGGTCGTCATCGGCGGCGTCGAAGCCAGCGGCAGCCTGCTGCAACGCCGCCTCGACCTGCCCGACGCCACCACGCTGGTGTTGCAGGGACTGCTGTTCTGCAACCTGTTGGCATGGGAAGCCATCACTGGTCGTCTCGGCGCGTTGAAGACGCGCTGGCAGCAGCAGGCGCAACCTTTGTCGACCACTGTCGCGGAGACCATCCATGGTTGATTTCGATTTCACCACGCTGCTGCTGGCCTTGTTCGCGGGCGCGATCCGGGTCGGCACGCCCTTCCTGTTCGTCAGTCTGGGCGAATGCCTGACCGAAAAAGGCGGCCGCGTGAATCTCGGCCTCGAAGGCATCCTGGTTTGCGGCGCGATGACCGGCTACGCCGTCTCCTTCTTCTCCGGCTCGGCCTGGCTGGGTGTGCTGGCGGCGGGCGCCTCCGGCATGCTGCTCGGCACCTTGCACGGTTTGGTGTGTTCGCTGCCGCGCGTCAACGATATCGCCTTCGGCATCGCGCTGATGCTGCTCGGCACCGGCCTCGCCTTCTTCCTCGGCAAGCCGTTCATCCAGCCGCAGGCGACGATGCTGCCGTCGATCGATCTCGGTCGCTGGAGCAGCAATCCGCATCTGCATCACGCGCTCGAAATCAATGCCCTGTTCCTGATCGGCGTGCTGTTGGCCGCCGCCTTGCAATGGGGCCTGTCGAGCACCAGCTGGGGCCTGGCGCTGCGCCTGGTCGGCGACCATGCCGAGACCGCGCGCGCACTCGGCTATCGCATCAATCTGACGCGCATCATCGCGACGGCTTGCGGCGGCTTCCTGGCGGCGGTGGGCGGCGCTTATCTTTCGCTCTACTACCCCGGCAGCTGGAACGAAGGCCTGTCCAGCGGACAAGGCTTGATGGCGGTGGCACTGGTGATTTTTGCGCGCTGGCAGCCGCTGCGCTGCCTGCTGGCGGCGCTGCTGTTCGGCGCTGCGGGCGCACTCGGTCCGGCCTTGCAGGCGGTCGGCGTGACCTCGGGCTATTACCTGTTCAACGCCGCGCCTTACGCGCTGACCCTGCTGATCATGATCATTACCTGCCGCCCCGACCGCACGCTGTCGAGCGCGCCGGGCGAGCTCAGCCTTACCAGATAAATCAGGAGAAACCGATATGTCCGAATTGTTCATCCAGTCCGAACCCTACCCGTGGCCCTACGACGGTGCGCTGACGCCGGGCAACACCGCGCTGATCGTGATCGACATGCAGACCGACTTCTGCGGCATCGGCGGCTACGTCGACAAGATGGGTTACGACCTGTCGCTGACGCGCGCACCGATCGCGCCGATCAAGAGCGTGCTGGCCGCCATGCGCACCGGCGGCTACACCATCATCCATACCCGTGAAGGCCATCGCCCCGACTTGTCCGACCTGCCCGCCAACAAGCGCTGGCGTTCGCGCCGGATCGGCGCCAACGGCGTCGGCATCGGTGATGACGGCCCCTGTGGAAAAATCCTCGTGCGGGGCGAGCCGGGCTGGGAAATCATTCCCGAACTGGCGCCCATCGCCGGCGAAATCATCATCGACAAACCGGGCAAGGGCTCGTTCTGCGCCACCGACCTGGAACTGGTGCTGCACACGCGCGGCATCCGCAACCTGATCCTGACCGGCATCACCACCGACGTCTGCGTCCACACCACCATGCGCGAAGCCAATGATCGCGGCTTCGAATGCGTGATGCTGGCCGACTGCTGCGGCGCCACCGATCACAACAATCATCTGGCGGCGCTGTCGATGATCAAGATGCAAGGCGGCGTGTTCGGCGCGGTGTCGGACTCGTCATCGCTGTTGCAAGCGATAGGCAAATAATCATGCACGCGCTCGAGCTGGAAGTCATCGGCGCCGGCAAATCCTTCGGCGAATTCCGCGCGCTGGACGAGGTCTCGATCAAGATCAAGGCCGGCACCATCCATGCGCTGCTGGGCGAAAACGGCGCGGGAAAAAGTACGCTCGTCAAAGGCCTGGTCGGCTACAGCCCGCTCGACCAGGGCATCATCCAGGCCGATCGCCGCGAGGTGGAGATTCGCGGCCCGCGCGTGCCCAACATGCTCGGCATCGGCATGGTGTACCAGCATTTCACGCTGGCGCCGAGCCTTTCCGTGGCCGAAAACCTGCTGCTGGCGCGCGGACTGGTGCGCTGGCGCATCCACTGGAACCTGGAACGCCAGGCGCTGGAAGAATTCATGGAGGCGATGCCGTTCCGGCTCGACCTCGACCGCCTCATCAGCAGCCTGTCCGCCGGCGAAAAACAGAAGCTCGAAATCCTCAAGCAACTTTACCTGCGCCGCCGCCTGCTGATCCTCGACGAACCGACCTCGGTGCTCACGCCGCAGGAAGCCGACGAAGTGCTCGGCCTGATGCGCGACCTCACTCGTCGCGAAGAACTGACCGTGCTGATGATCACGCACAAATTCCACGAAGTCACCGCCTACGCCGACGATGTCACGGTGCTGCGCAAGGGACGGCTGGTCGGCAGCGCGGCGGTAGCCGACACCAGTCCGGCCGAACTCGCACACTGGATGATGGGACAGGCGCGCGTCGAAAAAGAAGCCGTGGCGCGACCACCCGTGCCCGCCAATGCGCCGGTCGGACTGAACGTGGATTCCCTGCTGGTGCTCAATGACCGTGGCGTCACCGCCGTCAACACGCTGTCGCTGCAGGTAAAGCGCGGCGAGATCGTCGGCCTGGCCGGCATCTCCGGCAACGGGCAGAAAGAACTGGTGGAAGCCCTGCTCGGCCAGCGCCGCCGCTTGTCCGGCGAAGTACAGATCAACGGCGCCGATTACCAGGCCAGCCGTACTGAAATGCGCGAGCGCAAGGTCTTTGCGCTGCCGGAAGAACCGCTGCGCAACGCCTGCATCGCGGGGATGAACGTCGCCGAAAACATGGCGTTACGCAATTTCGACGTCGCGCCGTTCCGTCGCAGCGGCTGGCTGCGCTGGAGCGTCAATCGCGCCGCCATGCGCAAGCAGGCGCAGGCCCTGATCGCCGCCTTCAACGTCAAGCCGCCGCTGCCGGAACGCGCCATCGGCACGCTTTCGGGCGGCAACGTGCAGCGCGCGGTGCTGGCGCGCGAACTGGGCGACTCGACCAGGCAGGAAGACGCCGTCAACGTGTTGATCGTCGCCAATCCGGTGTTCGGCCTCGACTTCGCTTCGGTGGCCGACATCCATGCACGCCTGCTGCAGGCGCGCGCACTGGGCGCGGCAGTCTTGCTCGTGAGCGAAGATCTCGATGAGTTGCTGGAGTTGTCGGACCGCATCGTGGTCATGACCGACGGCGCTATCGTGCATGCGACTGATGCCGCCGGCGCCGACCGCGCTGAGCTGGGACGCTGGATGGCGGGACATGGTCAGCACGCGGACGCAACCTCACACAACGCTCAACTGGAGACCGCATGATCACCGTCGACGCCATTCCCTATCCTTACCAATTCGACAGCCGCCGCACGGCGCTGGTGGTGATCGACATGCAGCGCGATTTCGTCGAGGAAGGCGGCTTCGGCAGCGTGCTCGGCAATGACGTGCGGCCGCTGACGATCATCGTGCCGACCGTGGCGAACCTGCTGGCGCTGGCGCGCGAACAGAACATGCTGGTGGTGCATACGCGCGAATCGCATTCGCCGGATCTGTCCGATTGCCCGCCGGCCAAACTCAAGCGCGGCAATCCGACGCTGGGCATCGGCGATGAAGGCCCGATGGGCCGCATCCTGGTGCGCGGCGAACCGGGCAACCAGATCCTGCCGCTGCTGGCGCCGCAATACGGCGAGCTGGTGATCGACAAACCTGGCAAGGGCGCGTTCTACGCCACCGACCTGCATGCCCAATTGCAGGCGCGCAGCATCACGCACCTGCTGTTTGCCGGCGTCACGACCGAAGTCTGCGTGCAGACTTCGATGCGCGAAGCCAACGACCGCGGTTACGAATGCCTGATCGTCGAAGATGCCTGCGCCAGTTATTTCCCCGTCTTTCATCAGGCCACGCTGGCCATGTTGACCGCACAGGGCGGCATCGTCGGCTGGCAAGCGTCGCTATCCACTTTGCAAACCGCATTCAAAGAAACCGCCGGAGAAACCGCATCATGAATCCGCAAGTCAATCTGCCGCACATCGTGGAAGAAGTCGAACAAGCCTTCGCCGACTACGAACACGCCCTGCTGATCCACGACGTGCCCGCGCTGGACCGCTGGTTCTGGTACGACCCGCAGACGGTGCGCTACGGCGTGGGTGAAATCCTGCTGGGCGGCGAAGCGATCCGCCAATATCGCCAGACCTGCGCGCCGGTGCATCCTTCGCGTAAATTGCATCGCACGGTGGTCACGACCTTCGGCAGCGACTATGCTACTGTCAGCACCGAATTTACCGGCGAGGACTCCGATAAAATCGGCCGCCAGATGCAAACCTGGGTGCGCATGGACGATGAATGGCGTATCGTCGCGGCCCATGTCAGCCTGATGCTGTGAACAGGTTCCAAGATAGTTGTTCCGATTTCTTCTTTGTATTGACGACGTCCCGCCATGACCGTAACTGCTGCAAATCCGCTTGCTGAACAGGTTTACAACCGGCTCAAGGAAGACATCTTCAATTTCCGCCTGCTGCCGGGCGACAACTTTACCGAAACCGAGATGGCGCTGTCCTACGGCGTCTCGCGTACGCCGCTGCGCGACGCCCTTTTCCGGATGCAGCGCGAAGGCTACCTGGACGTCGGCTTCCGGCGCGGCTGGAAGGTGCGGCCCATCGACTTCGACCGGCTCGACAATCTGTATGACTTGCGCATCGTGCTGGAAATGGCGGCGCTCGAGCGTCTGTGCCAGAATCCCGATCCTTCGCCGGGCCTGCTGGCGCTGAACTCGATCTGGCTGGTGCCGGAAGACGAACGCGAAAGCGAAGCCGTCAAGGTTGCCGAGCTCGATGAAAGCTTCCACACCAACCTGGTCGCCGCCGCCGGCAACGAGGAAATGACGCGCATCCACACCGAGGTCACGGAAAAGATCCGCATCGTGCGCCGTCTCGACTTTCTCAAGAAGAACCGTGTGCTGGCGACCTATGAAGAACACGGCAAGATCCTCAAGCTGATCGCCAAGCGCAAGGCCACCGAGGCGCAGATCCTGCTGCGCGCCCACATCACGCAAAGCAAGCTGGAAGTGCGCAAGATCACGATCTGGATGCTGGCCGAGGCGCGCCAGGAACAATTGAAAACACTGCCTTAGCGGCCAGAACAACTCTCTACGCCGCCTCGCCCAAGTTTACAGACGCAAGGTCATGAACAGGCTGTTCGGATCTTCTTCGTAAGTCCCGAACGGGCCGCAGTAGACGAAACCCACACTCTCATACAGTTGCCGGGCCGGCTTGAATGCATCGAGCGATCCGGTCTCCAGGCTGAGGCGTTCATAGCCGCGCGCCCTGGCTTGCCCGATGATGTGCGCCAGCATTGCCCGGCCGGCGCCTTTGCGGCGCAGCGCTTGCGGGGTGCGCATGGACTTGATCTCGCCGTGCAGGCGATCGAGCTCCTTGAGCGCACCGCAGCCAATCAGTTGCGCATCCTTCCACGCCGTCCAGAACGTGATGTCGGGGCTGCGCAGCTTGCCAAGGTCAAGAGCATGCACGCTCTCCGGAGGCGATATCTCACGCATATTGCGCAAATGCTCTTCGAGCAAGGCGTGAATGGCGGGGCGCGAAAGATCGTCGACTTCTATGTGCATCGCTGCTTCCTTGGGGGGTTGGCGTCTGTAGAGTGAAGTTCTGCCGGATTCGGCCATTATGCCAAGGGTCGGGGACGCTGGCATTGGCGCCGAACAATATTTCCAAATTGGAATAATTGCACTTTGATCAATTCCCCTTGAAAAACCGCCTCGCCGGTCAGCCCGATGCCTTGGAGCGGCTTCAGCTGCGGCTTGTTTCCCGCCGTTTCGCCGCCAAATCAGGGGTGGGCCTCCGAAAACATTTATAATGGAAGGCTTTTGCAACGGCATCACTTTTAACCTCTTCCATGAAGGTATTTCGCGGACTTCCCAATGCTGAATCGCGTGCGCCCTGCGCGCTGACGATCGGCAACTTCGACGGCGTGCACCGTGGCCACCAGGCGCTGCTGGCGCAGGTGCGCGAAGCGGCCACCCGCCTGAACCTGGATGCCGCCGTGATGACGTTCGAACCGCATCCGCGCGAGTTCTTCGCACAGCTGGCCGGCACCCCGGAAAAAGCCCCGCAACGCATCGCCAACCTGCGCGACAAGCTGCAATCGCTGTCCAATGCCGGTGTCGACCGCGTCATCGTCGAACATTTCAACGCCAACTTCGCCGCCCTGTCGCCGCAAGACTTCATCGAGAAGATCCTGATCCAGGGCCTGCACGTGCGCTGGCTGCTGGTCGGCGAAGACTTCTGCTTCGGCTCGCGCCGCGCCGGCAATATCCAGACGCTGATCGACGCCGGCAAGCAATACGGTTTCGAAGTGCACACCATGCCGAATGTGAACAACGACGGCGTGCGGATTTCGTCGTCGGCCATCCGTGCGGCGCTGGCAAAGGCGGACTTCCCGCATGCACGCCAGTTGCTGGGCCATTCGTACGCGATCTCCGGCCACGTGGTGCACGGCAAGAAGCTCGGCCGCACCATCGGATTCCCGACGCTCAACATGCGCGTGAGCCACAAGCATCCGGCGCTGTCAGGCATCTTCATCGTGCAGGTGCACGGACTGGGCGACCAACCCTTGCCGGCCGTTGCCAGCCTGGGCGTACGCCCGACCGTGGACGACAGCGGCCGCGTGCTGCTGGAAACGCATATCTTCGACTACAGCGGCGATTGCTACGGCAAATTGCTGCGCGTGGAGTTCCTGAAGAAGATTCGCGACGAAGAGAAATACGTCGACCTGCCGACATTGACGGCAGCCATTGAGCGCGATGCGCAACAGGCGCGTGCCTGGTTCAAGGAACAGGCGAGTTTCGCCGTGTCCGCCACCGACCGAATTTGACGCTGGCCCGCCCCGCTCGCTCGCCGGCAGTCATTCGCGGCACCGCTTCTTCCGGCATCAGCCGTCACCGATTTCCCGAATTTAACTGAAAACAACTTATGTCGAACAACGAATCCTCCAAGCCGAACAAGCCCGGCAAGAACGAAGGCAAACCGGCCGGCAAGTATCCGGTCAACATGACCGAAACCGCGTTCCCGATGCGCGGCGACCTGGCCAAGCGCGAGCCGCAATGGGTCAAGGAATGGCAGAGCAAGAAGCTGTATCAACGTATCCGCAAGGCCTCGGCCGGTCGTCCGAAGTTCATCCTGCACGACGGTCCGCCGTACGCCAACGGTGAAATCCACCTGGGCCACGCCGTCAACAAGATCCTCAAGGACATGATCGTCAAGGCCCGCAACATGGCCGGCTTCGATGCGCAATACGTACCGGGCTGGGATTGCCACGGCATGCCGATCGAAATCCAGATCGAAAAGAAATACGGCAAGAACCTGCCGGTGGCCGAAGTGCAAGCCAAGGCGCGCGCTTACGCCAACGAGCAGATTGAGCTGCAGAAGAAGGACTTCATCCGCCTCGGCGTATTGGGCGAATGGGACAATCCATACAAGACCATGAACTTCTCCAACGAAGCCGATGAGCTGCGCGCGCTCGGCACGATCCTGGAGAAGGGTTATGTCTATCGCGGCCTGAAGCCGGTCAACTGGTGTTTCGACTGCGGCTCCGCATTGGCGGAAGCGGAAGTGGAATACCAGGACAAGCGCGACCCGGCCATTGACGTCGGCTTCCCGTTTGCGGAACACGACAAGATCGCCAAGGCCTTCGGCCTGGCCAAGCTGCCAACAGATAAAGGCTACGTGGTCATCTGGACCACCACGCCATGGACCATCCCGTCCAACCAGGCGCTGAACGTACATCCGGAATTCGACTATGCGCTGGTGCAGACCGAGCGCAACGGCGAACCGACCTTGCTGATCCTGGCCAACGACCTGGTCGAAGCCTGCCTGCAGCGTTACGGCCTGGAAGGCAAGGTCATCGCCACCGCCAAGGGCGAAGCGCTGTCGCTGATCGCCTTCCATCATCCGCTGGCGAAAGCCGACAAGGGCTACGACCGCCTGTCGCCGATCTACCTGGGCGACTATGTGACCGCCGACAGCGGCACCGGCATCGTCCACTCGGCGCCGGCTTACGGTATCGAAGACTTTATCTCGTGCAAGGCGCACGGCATGAAGGACGACGACATCATCAGCCCGGTCATGGGCGACGGCCGCTACGCGTCGTCGCTGCCGCTGTTCGCCGGCCTGACGATCTGGGAGGCCTCCAAGCCGATCTGCGCCAAGCTGGAAGAAACCGGCGCGCTGTTCAAGCTGGTGATGTTCGACCACAGCTACATGCACTGCTGGCGCCACAAGACGCCGATCATCTATCGCGCCACCTCGCAATGGTTCGCGAGCATGGACAACACCCCCAAGGATGGTGGCAAGAGCCTGCGCGACACCGCGCTGCAAGGCATCGAGGACACCGCCTTCTTTCCGGCCTGGGGCAAGGCGCGCCTGCACGGCATGATCGCCAACCGTCCCGACTGGACGCTGTCGCGCCAACGCCAATGGGGCGTGCCGATGGCCTTCTTCGTGCATAAGGAAACCGGCCTGCTGCATCCACGCACGCCCGAGCTGCTGGAACAGATCGCCCAGCGCATCGAGCACGGCGGCATCGAGGCATGGCAGGCGCTGGATCCGAAGGAATTGCTGGGCGACGAAGCCGATCAATACCTGAAGAACAAGGACACGCTGGACGTCTGGTTCGACTCCGGCTCGACCCATCAGACCGTGCTGCGCGGTTCGCATAAGGATGAGCTCCAGTTCCCGGCCGACCTGTACCTGGAAGGTTCGGACCAGCATCGCGGCTGGTTCCACTCCTCCTTGCTGACCTCGTCGATGCTGAACGGCTGCGCACCGTACAAGGCCTTGCTGACGCACGGCTTCGTGGTGGACGGGGAAGGTCGCAAGATGTCGAAGTCGCTCAAGAATGGCGTCGAACCGCAAAAGGTGGCCGACTCGCTGGGCGCTGAAATCCTGCGCCTGTGGGTGGCGTCGAGCGACTACTCGGGCGAGATCTCGATCTCGGACGAAATCCTCAAGCGCGTGACGGAAGCCTATCGCCGCATCCGCAATACGCTGCGCTTCCTGCTGGCCAACACGGCCGATTTCGACATGGCCAAGAACGCCGTGCCGGTCGCCGAGATGCTGGAAATCGACCGCTATGCGATCGCCAACATGGCCAACCTGCAGAAGGAAATCCTGGCGCATTACGAGACCTATGAGTTCCATCCGGTGGTCTCCAAGCTGCAGATGTATTGCTCGGAAGACCTGGGCGGTTTCTACCTCGACATCCTCAAGGACCGCCTCTACACCAGTGGCGTCGATTCGCACGCGCGCCGTTCGGCGCAGACCGCGATCTGGCACATCACCCAGGCGCTGCTGCGCCTGATGGCGCCGACGCTTTCGTTCACGGCGGAAGAGGCATGGAGCTTCTTCGCAAGCAAGGAAGCCTTTGCCGACAGCAGCGAAACCATCTTCTCGCAGACGTATTACACGCTGCCGGAAGTGGCGCAGGCTGACGCGCTGGTGGCCAAGTTCAACGTGCTGCATGAAGTGCGCGCCACCGTGACCAAGCAACTGGAAGAAGTCCGCATCGCCGGCAACATCGGTTCGTCGCTGCAAGCGGAAGTCGAACTCAAGGTCAGCGGCGACAAGGTGGCCTTGCTGCAAAGCCTGGGCGACGATCTGAAGTTCGTGCTGATCACCTCGGCCGCCAAGGTCACTGCGGTGGCGGCGGAAGCCGACGAAGCCATCGTCGTCACGCCATCGGCCAATCAGAAATGCGAACGCTGCTGGCACTATCGCGCGGATGTCGGCTCACATGCCGAACACGAAGGCCTGTGCGGCCGCTGCGTCGCCAATCTGTTCGGCAGCGGTGAAGACCGCCACTTCGCTTAAGCATCAGGCAAGCCGGCGCGTGACATATGACACGTGCCGGCGCTTTTTCCGCGCTTTTTCTCCCGATATCATCAACGTCCGTATCCATATTCATCCTCCATGGCTTCCAATAAAAAACGCCTCATGCCCAGCTCCAGCAACAACAACAGCCTGCTGCCATGGCTGGGTATTTCGCTGATCGTCCTGCTGCTGGATCAACTGTCCAAGATCACGATTCTCAAGCTGTTCCACTACGGCGAATCGCGTCCGATCACCGGCTTCTTCAATCTGGTGCTGGTCTACAACAAGGGCGCGGCGTTCAGCTTCCTGGCCGCCGAATCGGGCTGGCAGCGCCACCTCTTCACCGCGATCGGCATCGCCGCCGCGATCTACATCATCTATCTGCTGCGCAAGCACGCCGGCCAACGCATGTTTTGCTGGGCGCTGGCGCTGATCCTGGGCGGCGCGGTGGGCAACGTGATCGATCGCATCCTGTACGGTCATGTGATCGACTTCCTCGATGTCTTCATTGGCAACTGGCACTGGCCGGCTTTCAACATCGCCGATAGTGCGATCTGCGTCGGTGCGGTATTGTTCGTGCTGGATGAATTGCGCCGCGTCGGCAAATAGTGGCTGGCGGCAAGGCTGCAGCAATTTTCTTGATTGCTGCGGTCGTCACGATTGAGTTCTATAAGGAGTAGGGCAATGGATCTCGCTGGCAAAAAAATCCTTCTCGGCCTGACCGGCGGCGTGGCCTGCTACAAGGCCGCCGAACTGGCGCGCGGCCTCGGCAAGGCGGGTGCCTCGGTGCAAGTCGTCATGACGCAGGCGGCAACACAATTCATCACGACCGTCACCATGCAGGCGCTGACCGGCAACACGGTCTACACCGATCAATGGGATGCGCGCATCGGGAACAACATGCCGCACATCGACCTCACGCGCGGGATCGACGCGATCGTGATCGTGCCCTGCTCCACCGATTTCATTTTCAAACTCGCGCACGGCGCCTGCGACGATCTGCTGTCCACACTCTGCGTGGCGCGTCCGCATGGCGTGCCGCTGATGATCGCCCCGGCCATGAACGTCGAGATGTGGCAGAACCCGGCGACCCAGCGCAACATCGCGCAGGTGCAGCAGGACGGCATCAAATTGCTCGGCCCCGATTCGGGCGACCAGGCCTGCGGCGAAGTCGGCTATGGCCGGATGCTTGAGCCTGAACAACTGCGGGAAGAAATCATCGCCGCGTTCCAGCCCAAGCTGTTGGCCGGACGCCGCGTATTGCTGACAGCCGGTCCGACCTTCGAGCCGATTGATCCGGTGCGCGGCATCACCAATCTGTCATCGGGCAAAATGGGCTATGCCGTGGCCCGCGCTGCACGCGAAGCCGGCGCCGAGGTGGTGCTGGTGTCGGGACCGACCGCACTGGACGCACCTTACGGTGTACGTCGCATTGACGTGCAGACGGCGCAGCAGATGCATGACGCGGTGTTCGCCAACATCGCCGGCCAGGACATTTTTGTCGCCGTCGCCGCGGTGGCCGACTGGCGCGTCGCCAACGTCAGTGAGCAGAAGCTCAAGAAGAGCGCCGACGATGACAGCCTCAAGCTGGCCTTCGAACAGAACGCGGACATCCTGGCGGATGTGGCTGCTTTACCGAAGCGCCCCTATTGCGTGGGCTTTGCAGCCGAGTCGGAAAATCTCGAACAGTACGGTGCCGCCAAACGCGTGAAGAAAAACATTCCCCTGCTGGTCGGCAACATCGGCCATCAGACCTTCGGCAAGGATGAAAACGCACTGACGCTGTTCGACGACAAGGGCCATACCAGCCTGCCGCGCGCCGACAAGCAGACGCTGGCGCGACAACTGGTGCGCGAAATTGCGTATCGCTTGTCTGCAGCCGTCTCGCATTGATTTTTAACTTAATTATTTTGTTTCCATGAAAACTATCGACGTCAAAATCCTCGACCCGCGCATGAAAGATCAACTGCCAAGCTACGCTACCGCCGGCAGCGCCGGACTGGACCTGCGCGCCTGTCTGGACGCGCCGCTGACGATTGCGCCGGGAACCACTCACCTGATCCCGACCGGCCTGGCGATCCACGTGGCCGATCCCGGCTATGCGGCGATCATCCTGCCGCGCAGCGGCCTTGGCCACAAGCACGGCATCGTGCTGGGCAACCTGGTCGGACTGATCGACTCCGATTATCAGGGCCAGCTGATGGTCTCGACGTGGAACCGCGGACAGACCGAGTTTGTCCTAAACCCCATGGAGCGCCTGGCGCAACTTGTGATCGTTCCGGTCATGCAAGTGGGCTTTAACGTGGTTGAAGAATTCGACAGCAGCGAGCGCGGCGCAGGCGGTTTCGGCAGTACCGGAAAACATTAAGGAGATCACTGGATGCACGCTCGACACCTGGCTTATTGGGGAAGAATAAAAATCGCGCTGGCGGTCATGCCAGCGGCATTGCTCGCAGCATGCGTCACACCGCAAGACAGCAACACACTCAACAGGCCGGCGCAAACAGCGACGGCGCCGACCGCCGTCAAGACGCCGGTGCTGACGCCCGACCAGACTGCATTGCGCGCGCTGACGGCGCAGCAGGACCGGCTGTACAACGTGGCCGCGCCCCTGCTGACCGCCAATGCGCAGCTGTGCCGCGGCAATGCCCGCAACTTGCTTGGCTTCACCGCCAAGAACAAGTATTCCTATCCGAGTGAGTTCGCCGATGCGGCCCAGTCGCTGGGCTTCGACGATCGCCTGCAAGTCACCGGCGTGCTGCCAGGCAGCGGCGCTGCCAAGAGCGGCGTGCAACGCGGCGATGTGCTGGTGGCGGTTGCAGACAAACCCCTGCAGCAAGGCCCCGATGCCGAGCGCCAGGCGGCCAATCTGCTGGGGCCATTGGTCACCAACGGCCGCGCACCGATCAAACTGACCGTGATGCGCAACAAGGCGCAGCAAAACGTCATCGTACCGCTGACGCTGGCCTGCGCCTTCAGCATCGAGTTGGGCAACGCCGACAACGTCAACACTTACGCCGACGGCCGTCGTGTGCTGATTACGCGCGGCATGATGAATTTCGCCAGGACGGATGAAGAACTGGCCTACCTGATCGCCAAGGACATGGCCCACAACTCGCTGGGCCATGCGATTCGCCAGCGTATGGTGGCGACCACCGGCAGCGTCATCGACAACTTGATGCGCGCACGTCCCGATCCGACTGCGGCGGCGGGCACCGGTGGCATTCGCCCGTATCCGCAGGACCTGGACGCGGCAGCCGACAACCTGGCCCTGTACATGCTGGTGCGCGCCGGTTACGGCATCGACGGCTACGCCGCATTCTGGCAACGGCTGGCGACGCAATATCCGGCCAGCGTGCCGAGCGGCTATACAGCGCTCCATCCGGGCACGGCCTATCGCATGACGGCGATAGACAAGTCCGTGCAGGCACTCAAGGCCAAGCAGGCCGCAGGCAAGCCCCTGACGCCGTGATGTGACGCCGTGAGTCCTGACGTCCTGTGCACACCACAGGACGCCTGTGAGGCCCACAGATGCCTGCAACTGTAACACTGGCGCATTGCCGTCTCAGCGCCAGGCAGCGTCGCCAACACACCGCAAAAACAAAAAGGCCGGAACGATCAAACGTTCCGGCCTTTTTGCTTGGCCACTCCTGACGCCTCTTGCGAGGCGCCCGGATTAGCTTCTGCTTACTCGACTTCCAGCTTCTCTTGCGGCTCTTCCGGCGGCGGCGTCGGGTCGTCGCCTTCGGGGAATTCCAGCTTGACCTGATCCTTGTCGTCCAGCTCGACCGTCACGCGACCGCCTGTCACCAGACGACCGAACAACAGCTCGTCGGCCAGCGCCTTGCGGATCATGTCCTGGATCAGACGCGACATCGGACGTGCGCCCATGAGCGGATCGAAGCCCTTCTTGCTCAGGAACTTGCGCAGTGCGTCGGAGAATACGGCTTCCACCTTCTTCTCGTGCAATTGCTCTTCCAGTTGCATCAGGAACTTGTCGACCACGCGCAGGATGATTTCTTCGTCCAGCGCACGGAAGCTGATGATGGCATCCAGACGGTTGCGGAACTCCGGCGTAAACATGCGCTTGATGTCCGCCATCTCGTCGCCGGCTTCCTTCTTGTCGGTGAAACCGATCGAACGCTTTTGCAGGCTTTCTGCACCGGCATTCGTGGTCATCACGATGATGACGTTGCGGAAGTCGGTCTTGCGGCCGTTGTTGTCGGTCAGCGTACCGTGATCCATCACCTGCAGCAGGATATTGAAAATATCCGGATGCGCCTTTTCGATTTCATCGAGCAGCAGCACGGCGTGCGGCTTCTTGGTGATCGCTTCGGTCAACAGACCGCCCTGGTCGAAACCGACGTAACCCGGAGGTGCGCCGATCAGACGGCTGACCGCGTGGCGCTCCATGTATTCGGACATGTCGAAACGGATCAGCTCGATGCCGAGGATGAACGCCAGTTGCTTCGCCACTTCGGTCTTGCCCACGCCGGTCGGACCGGAGAACAGGAAGGAGCCGATCGGCTTGTCGGTCTTGCCCAGACCGGCGCGCGCCATCTTGATGGCTGACGCCAGCGCTTCGATGGCAGGATCCTGACCGAACACGACGTTCTTGAGGTCACGATCGATCGTTTGCAGCTTGGTGCGGTCGTCCTGATTGACCGATTGCGGCGGAATGCGCGCGATCTTGGAGATGATTTCTTCGATCTCGGACTTGCCGATGGTCTTCTTCTGCTTCGACTTCGGCAGGATGCGCTGTGCTGCGCCTGCTTCATCGATCACGTCGATCGCCTTGTCGGGCAGATGACGGTCGTTGATGAAGCGCGCGGCCAGTTCGGCTGCCGAGGTCAACGCCGAAGCAGAATACTTGACGCCATGATGTTCTTCAAACTTCGATTTCAGGCCACGCAAAATCTGGATGGTCTGTTCGACGGTCGGTTCGTTGACGTCGATCTTCTGGAAGCGACGCGACAGCGCGTGGTCTTTTTCAAAGACGCCGCGGAATTCGGTATAGGTGGTCGCGCCGATGCACTTCAGCTGGCCGCTGGACAATGCCGGCTTGAGCAGATTCGATGCATCCAGCGTACCGCCCGAGGCCGAACCGGCGCCGATGATGGTGTGGATTTCGTCAATGAACAGAATGCCGTTGGGCGCATCCTTCAATTGCTTGAGGACGGCCTTCAGACGCTGCTCGAAGTCACCGCGATACTTGGTGCCGGCCAGCAGCGCGCCCATGTCGAGCGAATACACGACGGCGTTCTTGAGGATTTCCGGTACGTCGTTTTGCGTGATGCGCCATGCCAGGCCTTCGGCGATGGCAGTCTTGCCCACGCCGGCCTCGCCGACCAGCAGCGGGTTATTCTTGCGGCGGCGGCACAGGGTCTGGATCACGCGCTCGACTTCAGCGTCGCGGCCGATCAGCGGGTCGATCTTGCCTTCTGCGGCGGCCTTGTTCAGATTCTGGGTGAACTGATCGAGAGGACTTTCCTTTTGCTGGCCTTCGGTCTGCACGTCTTCCGCTCCTTCAGGCGCTTTTTGCGAATCGATCTGCTGATCCTTGCGCACACCATGAGAAATGAAATTGACTACGTCCAGGCGGGTCACGCCTTGTTGATGCAGATAGTAGACAGCGTGCGAATCCTTCTCGCCGAAGATGGCCACCAGCACGTTGGCGCCGGTCACTTCCTTCTTGCCGTTGGACGCCGACTGCACGTGCATGATCGCGCGCTGGATCACACGCTGGAATCCCAGCGTCGGCTGCGTGTCGACCTCGTTCGTGCCGGGCACGGTCGGGGTGTTGTCCGTGATGAAATTGGTCAGTGTCTTGCGCAGATCGTCGATATTGACCGAGCACGCGCGCAGCACTTCCGCAGCCGATGGATTATCCAGCAGCGCGAGGAGCAAATGTTCCACGGTGATAAATTCATGACGCGATTGTCTGGCTTCGACAAAGGCCATGTGCAAACTGACTTCCAATTCCTGCGCAATCATGCTTCCTCCATCACGCATTGCAGGGGGTGCCCTGCTTTTCGAGCGTGGGTTAAAACGAGTTCAACTTTTGTGGATGCGATATCTTTGGGATACACACCACACATACCTTTCCCATCGCGGTGAACGTTGAGCATAATCTGCGTCGCAGTTTCACGGTCTTTGTTGAAGTACTCCTGAATGACTGCGACGACGAATTCCATCGGCGTATAGTCATCATTCAACAACAATACCTGGTACATAGGGGGCGGCTTGAGCTTCTGCTCCTGCCGCGCCAGGACCGTACCGTTATCATTATCGTGCTTGGTAGCCATGCATTTATTCTAAAACCATCAATCCACTGTGCACCGCACAACATGAAGAAAATACCTAATTAGATTAGATATTACGCGTTTTCCTGATAGTGCGCAGATAACGCTCATTTATCCTAAATCAAGAGCGTACTATTCAATTCGCGGAACAAAAGCTTAATAATTCCATTGAAAACGACTTGACTTTTGTATTTTTAACGAGAACAATGGAATTCATTGATAAGTAGTTACTGCTTGTTAATACGAAGGGGGCAAGTTTAAGGGGGGCTGCGGAAGATTCAATCTCGCGAGGCTTCTTGCTTTTACGGCTCGTGTGATTTTTTTTAATTGAAAGATGCTTTTTATGGCAACAGGTACAGTCAAGTGGTTCAACGATTCTAAAGGCTTCGGCTTTATCACTCCGGATGACGGCGGTGAAGATTTGTTCGCACACTTCTCGGCAATTCAAATGAACGGCTTCAAGACCCTCAAAGAAGGTCAAAAAGTACAGTTCGAAGTCACGCAAGGCCCTAAAGGCAAGCAAGCTTCCAACATCCAGGCTCCTTAATTCGTATTAAGTCGCTTTTGTAAAAAGCTCCTGTTTCGGCAGGAGCTTTTTTTATGCCTGCACCATTTGCGGACTGCATCTGCAGCAGGCAATAAAAAAGGCCGGCAACACAGCCCGGCCTTTCTTCAGCAAGAATCACCCGCTGAATTACATATTTTCGATTACCGCGTCACCGAAGCCCGAGCATGACACCTGCGTCGCGCCTTCCATCAGGCGCGCAAAGTCGTAAGTCACCTTCTTCGACGAAATCGTGGTTTGCATGGCCTCGATGATCAAGGCCGCCGCTTCGGTCCAGCCGATGTGGCGCAGCATCATTTCCGCCGACAGGATCAGTGAACCCGGATTGACGTAATCCTTGCCGGCATAGCGCGGCGAGGTGCCGTGGGTGGCTTCGAACATTGCCACGGAATCCGACATATTGGCGCCGGGAGCAATCCCGATGCCGCCTACCTGGGCCGCCAGCGCGTCCGAGATGTAGTCGCCGTTCAGGTTCATCGTTGCAATCACGCTGTACTCGGCGGGACGCAAGAGAATCTGCTGCATGAAGGCGTCGGCGATCACGTCCTTGACGATGATGTCGCGCCCGGTCTTCGGATTCTTGATCCTGACCCATGGACCGTCATCGATCACCACGCCGCCGAATTCCTTCTGCGCCAGGGCATAGGCCCAGTCGCGGAAGCTGCCTTCGGTGAACTTCATGATATTGCCCTTGTGGACAATCGTCACCGACGGCTTGTCATGGTCGATGGCGTACTGGATCGCCTTGCGCACCAGACGCTCGGTGCCTTCCTGCGACACTGGTTTGATGCCCAGGCTGGAGGTCTCAGGAAAGCGCAGCGTCTTGACACCCATTTCCTTGACCAGGAAGTCGATCAGCTTCTTGGCGCCGTCGGTGCCGGCCTGCCATTCGATGCCGGCGTAAATGTCTTCCGAGTTTTCGCGGAAGATGACCATGTTGGTTTTTTCAGGTTCGCGCAACGGCGACGGCACGCCCTTGAAATAGCGCACCGGGCGCAGGCAGACGTACAGGTCCAGCTGTTGGCGCAGCGACACGTTCAGGGAGCGGATGCCGCCGCCGACCGGCGTCGTCAGCGGGCCCTTGATGGACACCACGAATTCCTTGACCGCAGCGACGGTCTCTTCCGGCAACCAGACGTCGGCGCCGTACAGCTGCGTCGATTTTTCGCCGGCGTAGATTTCCATCCAGTTGATCTTGCGTTGGTCGCCGTAGGCCTTGGCGACCGCGGCATCCACAACCTTGAGCATGACAGGCGTGACATCGCGACCGGTGCCGTCGCCCTGGATGAACGGAATGATCGGATTGTCCGGGACGTTGAGGGAAAAGTCGGCGTTGACGGTAATCTTCTTACCTTCGGCCGGCACCTGAATGTGTTGATACATTACGGTCTCCGAGAATAGTGCGGAAAAGAGGGGAATTCGGCCTCGCTGCGGACATGGGCGAACGCGGACTTGTCGCGCGCAACATCGCAGCCTCGGGGCGATTAAATTCAGAGTCAAGTCTCATATAAGACATAAGACATTGATTTATATTATGCACGAGTATTTTACTGGACGTCATGTTTTTGCGACACTGACGCATGCCCCTCATTTTATTCAACAAACCCTATCAGGTAATGTGCCAGTTTTCGGCGCAGGATGACCGAGAAACGCTGGCCGACTACCTGGACATCCCCGACATCTACCCTGCCGGACGTCTCGACGCCGACAGCGAAGGATTGATGCTATTGACCGATGACGGTGAATTGCAGCACGCCATCAGCCATCCCAAACGCAAGCAACCCAAGGTCTACCTGGTGCAGGTGGAAGGCACGCCCGATGCAAACAGCCTCGAGCGCCTGCGCAACCCGCTCGATCTCGGCGATTTCGTCACCCAGAAAAGTGAAGTCCGCCATGTGCAGGAACCGGCCTGGCTGTGGCCGCGCAATCCGCCCATCCGCGAACGCAAGAATCACCCGACCAGCTGGCTGACGATACAGATATCGGAGGGAAAGAATCGTCAGGTCCGCCGCATGACGGCGGCGGTCGGACTGCCCACATTGCGGCTGGTCCGGATCGCCATCGGACCGTTTGCACTGGCGACCGATCCGCTGCTGCCGGGAGAGTGGAAAACCGTCGATCCTCAGGAATTCCGCCGCAATAGCTGACAAACTACTGACAAAACCGGCTTTTCAAAGACAGTCCGCAAAGAAATTTTGTTTTTTGGAATTTTTTGTCAACCAAGCCTTCGGCGCGTCGTTATTGGCAATGATTCACGAGAATCACCGTCTTCTTAACATGTTAAATTGAAGGACTGCAAAATGAAAAAATTGATCGCCGCTCTGATCGCTGGTCTGTTCGCCACTTCCGTGTTCGCACAAGCTGCAGCTCCTGCTGCCGCACCTGCTGATGCTCCTAAGGCTGAAGCTGCTGCACCGAAGGCTAAGAAGGCCAAGAAAGCCAAGAAGAGCCACAAGGCAAAGAAGGCTGCTCCAGCTGCTGACGCTGCCAAGTAATCTTGCTTTCGCATTGCTAAAAGGCAGGCTAGTCCTGCCTTTTTTCATGTCCGCTGCATTTGTCGGCTTCCTTTATAATCGCCGCATTCCGGCAGATTTCGGATCTGCAGTCGATTCCCATACAGCCACGTACATCCCATCATGCGTCGTCTCCTCCCTTTCGCCACCCTGCTCGCCACCCTCGCCGCTCTTGCGGTCGCTCTGCCCGGCCAGGCCCAGCAGCTTCAGAAATTCCCGACCACCACGCTCAATGCCGGCCTGTACCTGATCAAGGCCGAAGTCGCCTCGACCGAAGCGCAGCGCGAGCAAGGCCTGATGTTCCGCGACAAGATGGGCGCCAATGAGGGCATGGTGTTCGCATTCGGCGCGCCGGCCGGCGTGTGCATGTGGATGAAGAATACGCTGATCCCCCTGTCGGTCGCCTTCATGGACGAAACCGGCAAGATCATCAATATCGAGGAAATGAAGGAACAGACGCTGGATTCGCATTGCGCGACCAAGCCGGCCACCTACGCCTTGGAAATGAACAAGGGCTGGTTCAAGCAAAAGAACATCAAACCCGGCACGGTCATCGAAGGCCTGCCGCGTTAAACGCCTGACAACAAGCCTGTGACGCCGGAAGCCGGCATCAAGGTGTCGCTACAGCCCCATGGCAGGCTTTCACATAGACGTCGCACCCGAATCAGCAATTTCTCACTGAACAACACCCGGAAATGCAAAAACCCGCCAAATCGCTTGGGCGGGTTGATGTTTTCGTGATGCTTGTGAATCGACATTGCTATCGATTCGACATTGCGCGGATCCTTGCCTGAGCAAAGATCCGGTCAGCAACAAGAATTAAGCAGCCAGTGCCTTCAGGGCAGCAGCCAGACGGCTCTTGTGGCGAGCAGCCTTGTTCTTGTGGATGATTTTCTTGTCAGCGATGCTGTCGATAGTCGAGACCGAAGCCTGGAACACGGAAGTCGCAGCAGCCTTGTCGCCTGCTTCGATCGCCTTGCGGACAGCCTTGATTGCTGTACGCAGCGTCGAACGCTGGCTGGAGTTGTGCGCGTTTTGCTTAACAGCTTGACGAGCACGTTTGCGTGCTTGTGCGGTATTTGCCATGAATAATTATCCTAAATCGAGATCGAGAGCATCGCAATCTTGATAACTTGCGAGGCGGAATTCTGTAAAGCCACGGATTATAACCATTTTTCATCAAACTGGCAAATACAGCCTGACTATCGCCAGCCGCCTGTTGCAAAAGAGGCTTAATTACCTATATGCAAGATTCAAGGCGAACGTTCTTTGCGCGTTCGCCTCCAACCGCGTCAGCCCTGCGGGAATCCCTTGCAAACCCGTGGCTCCCGCGAAAACGAAAGCTATAATGCCGTCCCATGAACTTGCATAAAACGCTTGCCACCGTTTCTGGCATGACGATGCTCTCCCGCATTACCGGTCTCGCAAGAGAAATCCTGTTCGCTCGCGCATTTGGCGCCTCGGCCTATACCGACGCCTTCAACGTCGCCTTCCGCATTCCCAACCTGTTGCGCCGGCTGTTTGCCGAAGGCGCCTTTTCGCAGGCCTTCGTACCCATCCTCGCCGAATACAAGAACCAGAAAGGCGACATCGCCACCAAACACCTGGTTGACCACGTCGCGACCGTGCTGATCTGGGTGATGGTCGCCACCAGCATTGCCGGCATCGTGGCCACGCCGCTGATCGTGTACTTCATCGCCACCGGGCTCAAGTACAACCAGGGCGCGTTCGAGGCCTCGGTGGTCATGACCCGCATCATGTTCCCCTACATTGGGTTCATGTCCTTCGTGGCGCTGGCCGGCGGCATCCTCAACACCTGGCGCGAATTCAAGATCCCGGCATTCACCTCGGTGCTGCTGAATGTGTCCTTTATCGTTGCGTCCCTGTTCGTCGCCCCTTACATGGACCAGCCGATCTACGCGATGGCGTTTGCGGTGTTCGTCGGCGGCGTGCTGCAAGTCGCGCTGCAGATTCCCGCGCTGATCAAGATCGGCATGCTGCCGCGCCTGTACCTCAATCCGATGATAGGCCTCTCCGACGAAGGCGTCCGGCGCGTGCTCAAGAAAATGGGCCCGGCGGTGTTCGCCGTCTCGGCCGCGCAGATCAGCCTGATGATCAACACCAATATCGCTTCGCGCCTGGCGCACGGCAGCGTGTCGTGGCTGTCGTACGCCGACCGCCTGATGGAATTCCCGACCGCCCTGCTAGGCGTGGCGCTCGGGACCATCCTGTTGCCCAGCCTGTCGAACGCGCATGCCGAAAACGACATGGCCGAATATTCGGCATTGCTGGACTGGGGCTTGCGCCTGACCTTTCTGCTGGCGCTGCCTTGCGCGGTGGGGCTGGCGACGCTGTCGGAGCCGCTGACCGCCACGCTGTTCCATTACGGCAAATTCGACACGGTCTCGGTCGACATGACCGGCCGCGCATTGATCGCTTACGGCGTCGGCCTGATCGGCCTGATCCTGGTGAAAATCCTGGCGCCCGGCTTCTATGCCAAACAGGACATCCGCACCCCGGTCAAGATCGCCATCGGCGTGCTGATCGCGACCCAGCTGATGAACTACATTTTCGTACCATGGATCGCGCATGCCGGCCTGGCCTTGTCGATCGGCCTGGGCGCCTGCCTGAACGCAGCGTTCCTGTTCTGGGGCCTGCGCCGCCGCAACATCTACACGCCGCAACCGGGCTGGCGCATGTTCCTGATCAAGCTGACCGGCGCGCTGTTCCTGCTCGGCGGCGTGGCGCTGGCGGTGGCGCGGCATTTCGACTGGATCGCCATGCGCGCCCATCCGGCAGAGCGCATCGGCGCCTTGCTGCTGGTGTTTGCGGCATGCGGCGTGGCGTATTTCGGCGCCTTGATGGCGATGGGATTCCGATTCCGCGACTTCAAGCGCATCGGTCGCTGAGAGCGTACCTGGCCGCTGCAATGTTGCGTTGATGCTCCATTGCCAGCCAAACATTTCACAAGCGCGCATATTTTGATAGCATGTTCAATATATGACGCTTACACCGCTCGAATATTTTTCCTCGCTGGTTCGTCAAGACGATTCGATTCCGCTTTTTGAATCGGCTCTGGCGCTGGGGCAAGATGCGCACCCCGATCTGGATTTGTCCGCGTGCCAGATCGAGATGGATACCCTGGCGCTCAAGTTGAAGCAGCGTCTGTCCTCGGATGCATCGCATATCCAAAAATTGCGGATGCTCAACCACTTCTTTTTCCAGGAGCTGGCGTTCGCCGGCAACATCAACAATTATTACGATCCCGACAACAGCTACATCCATCGCGTGCTGACGTCGCGCCGCGGCATTCCGATTTCGCTGGCGGTGGTGTACATGGAGTTGGGACAGCAGATCGGCCTGAACATGAAGGGCATTTCCTTCCCCGGCCATTTCCTGATGAAGCTGTCGGTGCAATCGGGTGACATCGTGCTCGACCCGATGAACGGCGCCAGCCTGTCGCGTGAAGAATTGGAAGAACGCCTCGAGCCTTATCTCGAGCAACAGGAATATGGCGACGAGTTGCCGCTGGCGGCATATCTGCGCGCCGCCCATCCGCGCGAAATCCTGACTCGCATGCTGCGCAACCTGAAAGCCATCTACACCGACTCCCAACGCTGGCAGGGTGTGCTTGAAGTACAGGAACGCCTGGTGATCTTGTTGCCGGATGAAATTACCGAACGCCGTGATCGCGGCCTGGCCTACGCCAACCTGGCTGAACCGCAGGCGGCGCTGGACGATCTGGAGGCTTACCTGGCCTTGCGTCCCGATGCGGAAGACGCCGACAGCATGCGTGAAAAGCTGCCGGAGCTACGTCACGCCAGCAGGCGTCCCAACTGAAGTTGGAGACGCCAGCCTCGCGTCACTGACTACTGACTACTGCTTACCCCTTCGAACGCGCTTCAATCAATTCCCAGCGTTCGAGATTTTCCAGCAACAAACCGTCGATTTCAGCAAAACGCGCATTCAGGCGTCCCGCTTCGTCCCCGCCCGCCTTGTACAGATCCGGATCAGCCAGCTTGGCGGAAATCGCCGTCTGCTCTTCTTCCAGTTGCGCGATCAGCTTCGGCAGCTCTTCCAACTCGCGCTGCTCCTTGTAGCTGAGCTTCTTCGGCTTGGCAACAGCAGGCGCCGCCACCGGAAGTTCAGCCGGTTTGGATTCGCTCTTGCCGTCCGATTTCTTCGCGCTTGCCTGGGAGCTGGCGCGCACGCGCTCCCAGTCGCTGTAACCGCCGACATATTCCTTCCAGACGCCATCGCCTTCGGACGCAATCACTTGCGTGACGACGTTGTCGAGGAAGGTGCGGTCATGGCTCACCAGGAACACGGTGCCTTCGTAATCTTCCAGCAATTCTTCCAGCAGTTCGAGCGTGTCGATGTCCAGATCGTTGGTCGGTTCATCGAGCACCAGCACGTTGGCCGGCTTGGCGAACAGGCGCGCCAGCAACAAGCGATTGCGCTCGCCGCCGGACAGGGTTCGCACCGGCGAACGGGCGCGTTCCGGCGCGAACAGGAAGTCGCCCAGATACGTCATCACGTGGCGGCGCTGGCCGTTGACTTCCACCCAGTCGCTGCCCGGCGCGATGGTGTCGGCCAGGGTGGCTTCTTCATTGAGCTGAGTGCGCATCTGGTCGAAGTACGCCACCTGCAATTTGGTGCCTTGGCGGACGGTGCCGGTGTCAGCGGTTTCTTCGCCGAGGATCAGCTTGAGCAGCGTGGTCTTGCCGGCGCCGTTCTGGCCGATCAGGCCGACCTTGTCGCCGCGCATGAGGATGCCGCTGAAATCGCGCACGATGGTCTTGGCGCCGTAGGACTTGCTGACGTTTTCGAGTTCCGCCACGATCTTGCCGGAACGCTCGCCGGACGACACTTCCAGCTTGACCTGCCCCTGCCGGTCACGGCGCGCGCTACGTTCGAGACGCAAGGATTCGAGCCGGCGTACGCGGCCTTCGTCACGCGTGCGGCGCGCCTTGACGCCTTTGCGGATCCAGACTTCTTCCTGCGCCAGGAATTTGTCGAACTTGGCGTTCTCGACTTCTTCGTTATCCAGCAACTCTTCCTTGCGGCCCTGGTAGGTGCTGAAGTTGCCCGGGAAGGACAACAGCTTGCCGCGGTCGAGTTCGATGATGCGGGTGGCGACGTTGTCGAGGAAGCTGCGATCATGGGTGACGAACAGCACGCTGCCCTTGTAGTCGCGCAGCAGGCCTTCGAGCCACAGGATGGAGCCGAAATCCAGATGGTTGGTCGGCTCGTCCAGCAGCAGCACGTCAGGAGCGCCGACCAAACCGCAGGCCAACGCCACGCGCTTTTGCATGCCGCCCGACAGTTCACCGATGAGGGCTTCGCCCTTGAGGTTGAGCTTGTCGAGCGTGGTCTCGACCTTGTTGTTCAGGCTCCAGGCGTCGGCCGCATCGAGGACCAGCTGGATGTCGTGCATGCGCTCCATGAGCGCTTCGTCGTTGTCGCCGCCGAACTGGCCGGTCAGCGATTCGTATTCGGCCAGCAGCGCCGGCAACTCACCGAGGCCGGAAGCGACCGCGTTGAAGATCGTCATCTCGGCAGGGAAATGCGGCTCCTGATCAACGTAGGCGATTTTCAGGCCCTGCTGCATGACCAGCAGACCATCGTCGAGCTTGGAAACGGCGGCGATGATTTTCAGCAAGGACGACTTGCCTGTGCCGTTGCGGCCGATCAGGCCGACGCGCTCCCCGGTTTCGAGAGAAAATTCCGCATGGTCGAGGAGCGGGACGTGTCCGAATGCGAGCTGCGCATTGGAGAGGGAGATGACTGCCATAAGTATGCCGAGGGATGAGATCGAAGGTCGGGGCGGGAATGCCTTTGCCGCGACTCAATTAAAGAAGAAAGACCGCATTGTACCGATTGCGCGCGATGATGGTGTATCTATGCTGCGTATGGACGCCATCTGCACATGATCGGCTGTTGCGGTCAACGCAATCCATTACCTTTGGACAACAAACGATGCGGATTATGGGTTGATTTGATGTTTTTTTATTACGACCACGCACCGAAAAGGGCCCCTGCATACATTTGGAAACACAATCGTCGCGCCGATCGGCCGCAGATCGGCTGTCGCGCCCGGCCCATGTTGTAAGATACGGCACGCCCTTCACTACGAAGCCGTTTCAAGATCAAGCTGGCGCACACCACACCGCCCTGACTTTACGACGGTTTCCTACAATAACCATGCGCTTCAACTCTCGTTTGCACCACCTTTCGCGTCAACGCGGCTTCCTCAATCCCAACATCGCCAAGTTCCTTGCCTTCTCGGTGCTCGGCCTCGTCATCATCGGCGCGCTGATCATCGCTTATGCACTGATCTTCATCAATCCGCGCCTGCCGTCGCTGGACGTGATCACTGACTACCGTCCGAAGATCCCGCTGCGCATCTACTCCGCAGACAACGTGCTGCTCGGTGAATTCGGCGAGGAGAAGCGCAGTCTGGTCAAGCTCGACGACATCCCGGCCAACATGAAGAATGCTGTGCTGGCGATCGAGGACAACCGTTTCTATCAGCACGGCGGCATCGACTACATCGGCATCGCGCGCGCCATCGCCACCGACGTGGTGCGCGGCCACGCCAGCCAGGGCGCCAGCACAATCACCATGCAGGTGGCCCGCAACGTGTTCCTGACCAAGGAAAAAACCGTCTCGCGCAAACTGTATGAAGTGCTGCTGGCCAACAAGATCGAAGCGGCGCTGAGCAAGGACCAGATCCTTGAGGTGTACATGAACCAGATCTACCTGGGTCAGCGCGCCTTCGGTTTCGCGGCGGCGGCGCGCACCTATTTCGGCAAGGACATCAAGGACATCACGCTGGCCCAGGCCGCGATGCTGGCCGGCCTGCCGAAGGCGCCGTCGGCCTACAACCCGATCGTCAACCCCAAGCGTGCGCATATTCGCCAACAGTACATCCTGCAACGCATGCTCGACCTCGAATACATCACGCAGAAGGAATACGACGCGGCCGTCAAGGAAGACATCCAGGTGCGCGCTCCCGGCAACCAGTACAACGTCCACGCCGAATACGTGAATGAAATGGTACGCCAGATGGTGTACGCCCAGTACAAGGAAGACACCTACACCCACGGCATCACCGTCACCACCACCATCAACGCCGCCGACCAGAAGGCCGCCTACGATGCAGTGCGCAAGGGTGTGATGGATTACGACCGCCGTCACGGCTATCGCGGTCCGGAAGAAACCATCGAGCTGCCGTCAAAGGAGGACGAGCGCGCCCAGGCCATCGACGACGCCATGGACGACTATCCCGATAACGACGACATCCTCGCCGCCGTCGTGGTGTCGGCCGATCCGAAACAGATCCAGGCGGTAATCCGCAGCGGCGACAAAATCACACTATCGGGCGACACGCTCAAGTTCGTGGCCGCCGCGCTCGGCCCCAAGGCCAAGAAGGAAATCCGCATCGCTCCCGGCGCGGTGATCCGCGTCATGCAGGACGGCAAGAAGAACTGGCAGATCGTGCAGCTGCCTGAAGTGGAAGCCACGCTGGTATCGGTGACGCCGCAGAACGGCGCCATCCGCGCGCTGGTGGGCGGCTTCGATTTCACGCAGAACAATTTCAACCACGTCACGCAAGCCTGGCGCCAGCCCGGCTCGACGTTCAAGCCATTTATTTATTCCGCGGCGCTGGAAAAAGGTTTTGCGCCGGCTTCCATCATCAATGACTCTCCGGTGTCTTACCCGGCCGGCAACGGCCAGCCGAACTGGGAGCCGAAGGACGACGATCCGCCGGCCGGCCCGATGGCGATGCGCACCGCGTTGCAGAAATCGGTCAACCTGGTCGCCATCCGCACGCTTGACGCGATCGGCGTGAAGTATGCGCAGGACTTCATCACGCAGCACTTCGGCTTCGATACCGACAAGGTGCCGCCGTATCTGCCGATGGCGCTGGGCGCGGGCCAGACCACGCCGCTGCAACTGGCTTCGGCGTATGCGATCTTCGCCAACGGCGGCTACAAGATCAATCCTTATCTGATCACGCAGATCACCGACGCACGCGGCAAGGTGCTGTCCAAGGCTGAGCCGCTGATCGTCGGCAGCAATGCCCCGCGCGCGATCGATGAGCGCAACAGCTACATCATGACCAGCCTGCTGCAATCGGTGGCCCAGCGCGGTACCGGCGCCCGCAGCAACTCGCTCAAGCGCACCGACCTAGCCGGCAAGACCGGTACCACCAATGACGCCTTCGACGGCTGGTTCGCCGGTTATCAGCGCACATTGACGACGGTGGTGTGGATGGGTTACGACCAGCCCAAGAGCCTGGGCAGCAAGGAATTCGGTGCGCAGCTGGCGTTGCCGATCTGGGTCGACTACATGGGCGTGGCGCTGCGCGGAACGCCGCAGTCCGACACGCCGGCACCGGCCGGGATTCGCTTCATCGACGGCGAGCCGTACTATGAGAACTTCACGCCGGGCAACGGTTTCGTCGCCTCGCTGGGCGTTGAAGGCGGCGGCGTGGTCGATGCGCTGTCGAACTTCTTCGGCTGGTCGAAGAATCCGAATTCGGAAACCCAGGCGCCTTCGTCCGGCCCCGCACCGTCTCCGCAAGAGAAGGCCAGGGACAACCTGTATCAGGGGCATTGAGCCGCAACTGATCCGCACTGATCCGATCGCCCAAAGAAAAAAGCGCAGAAGAAAAATCTTCTGCGCTTTTTTTGTCTGGCGCCCCCGACACGGATCGAACGTGTGACCTATCCCTTCGTACCACTATGGCTTTCGCCACCAAGAGCCTTGTTTGTGGTCTGGACTATACCTTGGCCATGGACTTGCAACTTGCAGCCTGCAGGCCGGAGCCGTCTAGTCTCTACACCTTCCGCATCATGAGGTCCGATGCGGCTTGGCTCGGTATTGCCAGCAGCCGCTTGCAGGAAAACAAGCGCTGTCAGGGTTCACCGAATTTGACTCCATTCACGCGGCGCCTTTCGGATGCCGGTGCCCAATTGTATTTAGGAGGGGATCGCTCTATCCACTGAGCTACGGGGGCGTGGTCGCTATTGTAACGGCTGCGGAGGTGGAAGGAAAGTTCGGCGGGGCAGATCAGGATCAGGCCTTGCGGCCTTCAAACCAGTTCTGATCCAGGCACAAACGCAATTGCATGCGCGCGCGGTACAACAGGACGCTGCAGTTGCCGGCGGTGATCTTCAGTTCCTTGCAGATTTCGCTAATCTCGAATTCGAACAGCTCGCGCATCGAAAACACGCGCGCCATCACCGGCGTCAGCTTGTTCAGGCAAAAATCCATGATGTCGAAGAACTGCGCCTGCTGCAGCGTTTCGGCAGGATTGCCCCAGTCGGCCGGCGCTTCGGCCCAATGGCCGGTATCGTCGAACAGGACGTCAAAGTCGCCGGGATCGCCGATTTCCGCCGGGCCGGCCTGGACGTATTTCTTTTCCTTGCGCAATACGTCGACGATCTTGTGCTTGAGGATGCCCACCAGCCAGGTGCGCAGCGCGGATTTGCCCGAATAGCCGGCCGGGTTCTGCAACGCAGCCAACAGGGTTTCCTGGGCCGCATCCTCGGCAGCGTCCTCCTGCAAATGCAGGCGAGCGAACCGCACCAGCATGCTGCGCTCGGCAACGACGGCCTGTTCGAAAGACTTGTCGCTCATGGTTGGGTTTTGCCTTTGCTCATTGCTTGCTCATTGATCTGTACTGCAACAGCCCGTACTGTACTTCGATTTTCGTATAACGGGTGTGCAGGCATGATAAAGGGCCGCTCCGTTACAATGCAATCACCGCGCGATCATTCGACTCCGTCGCCCGATCAGCTCGCCTCATATAACTTACAACGAGACTATATGGCCAGCCTTACGCTTTCATCCGCTTGGCGCGTTGCACGCGTCGCACTATTGACGCTGTCGACGCTCTGGATTGCCGCGACTGCCCCTGTCCAAGCGCAGCAATTACCCGACACCATTGCCCAGCGGGTGGCCGCCTGTACCGCCTGCCACGGCAAGGAAGGCCGCGCTTCCAGCGACGGCTACTACCCCCGCATCGCCGGTAAGCCGGAAGGCTATCTCTACAATCAGCTGACCAACTTTCGAGACGGCCACCGCCAGTATCCGCTGATGACGTATCTGCTTGATCATTTATCGGACGCTTACCTGCACGAAATCGCCGCCTACTTTTCCGCCCAGCATCCGCCCTATCCGGCGCCGCAACAGGTGGAAGCGACACCGGCCGTGCTGGAACGCGGGCGCGCGCTGGTCATGAACGGCGACAGCAGCAAGAAAGTGCCGGCCTGCATCGCCTGCCACGGACAGGCCCTGACCGGCGTGGCGCCGGCGGTGCCCGGCCTGATCGGTCTGCCGCGCGATTACATCAACTCGCAATTCGGCGCTTGGAAAAACGGTGTACGCAAAGCCAAAGCACCGGATTGCATGGCGCAGATCACGCAACGCTTGTCGCTGGAAGACATCAACGCCGCCAGCAGCTGGCTGGCCGCGCAGACGGTTCCGGAAGGCGCGCGTCCGGCCCCCGCAACAACAGTCAGGTTGCCGCTGCCCTGCGGCAGCGTGGCGGAATAAGGAACACGCCATGAGATCCATCAAACGTATCCTGCTGGCGCTGCTGTTGCTGGTCATCGCGGTGCCGGCCGTCATCATCGGCGCCGAATTCATCGATCGCGAGGACGCCGAAAGCGCGGCGACCGCACCGCCATCTTCGCCGGCCACCGAACAACAGATCGCGCGCGGTGCTTACCTCGCGCGTGCCGGCGATTGCATGGCCTGCCACACCGCGCGCGGCGGCCAGCCTTATGCGGGCGGGCGGGCCATCCCGACGCCATTCGGCACCATGTACGCACCCAACATCACCGCCGACAAGGAAACCGGTCTGGGCTCCTGGAGCGCGAACGATTTCTGGCGCGCACTGCATCACGGCAAGTCGAAGGACGGCAGTTTCCTCTACCCGGCCTTCCCGTACACCAACTACACCAAGATCACGCGCGAGGATTCCAATGCCTTGTTCGCCTACATGCAGACCGTGACGCCGGTGCGCCAGGCCAGCCAGGAACATGCGCTGCGCTTTCCGTACAACAATCGCATCCTGCTGGCCGGCTGGCGCGCGCTGTACTTCACCCCGGGCGCCTATCGCGCCGACAGCGGGCAATCGGTGGAATGGAACCGCGGCGCCTACCTGGTGCAGGGACTGGGCCATTGCAGCGCCTGCCACACCACGCGCAACGCCTTCGGCGCGACAGTCGCCAAGTCCGACCTGGGCGGCGGCTTGATCCCGATCATGAACTGGTACGCACCCTCGCTGACCTCGGACGCCGAAGCAGGCCTCGGTAACTGGGAGCTGCAACACATCACGGCGCTGCTGAAAACCGGCGTATCGCCGCGCAGCACCGTATTCGGCCCGATGGCGGAAGTCGTCAGCCGCAGCTTGCAGCATCTCGACGACAGCGACATCCAGGCCATGGCGGTCTATCTGAAGTCGTTACCGCAAAACGATCCACCGCCCGCGCTCGACACGCCGCAACCGGACAAGGGCGCGGCAGATCGCGTGATGCAGGCGGGGGCGAAGATCTATGAACAGCATTGTGCCGAATGCCACAAGGCCGACGGTAAGGGCATCACGCCGGCTTATCCGCCGATGAGCGGCAACCGTGCATTGACCATGGGCTCGGCCGTGAATCCGATCCGGATGGTGCTCAACGGCGGCTTCCCGCCGTCAACCGAAGGCAACCCGCGCCCGTACGGGATGCCGCCATTCGGGCAAATGCTCAATGACCAGGAAGTGGCGGCGGTAGTGTCGTACGTCCGGAACAGCTGGGAAAATCGCGCGGGCTTTGTGTCGCCGCAAGAAGTGAATCGCAACCGTTCAATCCCATTGGATTGACGGTGCAGCGACGGCAGTGTGCGCCGTCGCGGAAGTGGTTCGGCTATTTGTCTTCCATGCTGAGCTTGTAGCCCATGCCACGGACGGTCTTGACGTAATCGGCGGCGGCGCCCAGCGATTTGCGCAGACGCATGATATGGACGTCGACGGTGCGCTCTTCGATGAAGGTGTGATCGCCCCAGACTTTGTCCAGTAACTGTGCCCGCGAAAAGATGCGCTCGGGATGCGCCACCAGGTAACGCAGCAGTTTGAATTCGGCCTGGTCCAACTCGACCTCCTGCTGACCGATCGTCACGCGATGGCGTTCGGTATCGATGCCGACCAATCCATAAGCCAGGCTCTGTTGCCCGACTTCCGGCGCCTTGCGGCGCAGCAGCGCCTGTACACGCGCCACCAGTTCCTTCGGTGAAAACGGTTTGGTGACGTAGTCGTCGGCGCCCTCATTGAGTCCCTTGACCTTGTCTTCTTCCATGCCCTTGGCGGTCAGCATGATCACCGGCAAAGCTGCCGTGCGGGCATCGCGACGCCATTCACTGAGCAATCCCAGGCCGGAGGTGTCGGGCAGCATCCAGTCCAGCAACACCAGATGCGGTAGAGCGTCGGCGATCAACTTGCGCGCCTGCGCCGCGTCGCTGGCGATGGACGTGATGAATCCTGCTCCCTGCATGGTGAACCGCAGCAGCTCGGCGATGCTGGGCTCGTCTTCGACTAACAGGATGTGTAACTGGTCTTTTGACATTCGCGGATATGTTTGACTTGTCATGGGCGACGCCGGTGCAGCGCATTCGCGAGCAGCAGCCCTTCCCGGCTCCTGCTCTGCACTGATGTGTCGCGTCAGGCCGTTACTTTATCAGCAATCCGTCTTGCCATCGTCTGCGCGACTTCCGCCTGCTGCGCTTCGACCATGACCCGGATCAGCGGCTCGGTGCCGGAAGGCCGGATCAGTACGCGGCCGCTGTCGCCCAACGCCTTTTCGACGGCGTCCTTCTCGGCTTGCATGCCGGAATTGGTTTTCCAGTCGAAACCAGCCGGGATCTTCACATTGATGAGCACTTGCGGATACAGGCGGATGTCGGCAGTCATTTCCGCCAGGCTCATACTGGCGCGCTTGAGCGCGGACAACACCTGCAGCGCCGAGACGATGCCGTCGCCGGTGGTGTGCTTGTCCAGGCACAGCAAATGGCCCGAGCCTTCGCCGCCCAGCAGCCAGCCGCGTTCCTGCAAGGTTTCCAGCACGTAGCGGTCACCCACTTTGGCACGGGCGAAGCCGATGCCCATGTTCTTGAAAGCGACTTCCAGCGCCATATTGGTCATCAGCGTGCCGACTGCGCCAGGCACCGGTCCGGTAGCAAGACGATCCTTGACCATCACATACAGCAGCTCGTCGCCGTTGTAGATGCGGCCCGTCGCGTCGACCATCACCAGCCGGTCCGCGTCGCCGTCGAGAGCGATGCCGACGTGTGCCTTGTTGGCCAGCACGGATCTGGACAAAGCCTCCGGCGCTGTCGCGCCAAAACCTTCATTGATGTTGAGGCCATTGGGCTGGTTGCCGATGGTGATGACTTCAGCGCCGAGTTCATGAAACACGTGCGGTGCGATATGGTAAGCGGCGCCGTGCGCGCAATCGACCACGATACGCATGCCATGCAGATCGAGGTCGTTTGGGAAAGTGCCCTTGCAGAATTCAATGTAACGGCCCTGGGCATCATCCAGACGCTTGGCCTTGCCGAGCTTTTCGGAAGACGCGCAGCCCATGGGTTGCTCGAGTTCCGCTTCAATCTCGGCTTCCACTGCATCGGCCAGCTTGTTGCCCGAGGCCGAGAAAAACTTGATGCCGTTGTCGTGATACGGATTGTGCGAAGCCGAAATCACCACGCCGGCCGACAGCCTCAAGGCGCGCGTCAGATACGCCACCGCCGGGGTCGGCACCGGACCGGCCAGCATCACGTCCACTCCGGCGGCGGCAAAGCCGGCTTCCAGGGCAGCTTCCAGCATGTAGCCGGAAATCCGCGTGTCCTTGCCGATCAGCACCGTCGGTTTGGCCGAGGATGACCACTTCTTGGTCAACACCTTGCCGGCGGCATAGCCGAGACGCATCACGAAATCGGGCGTGATCGGCGCCGTTCCCACACGTCCGCGCACGCCATCGGTACCAAAATATTTTGCAGCCATGATTCCTGGTTCTCTCTCGTCAGATATTTTTATAAATTGTTTTCACGCTGTCGCGGCCATGCCGGCCTGCCACACGTTGAGCGCGTCGACAGTCTCCGCGACGTCATGCACACGGATGATCATCGCACCTTGCGCCGCCGCTGCCAAGGCCGCGCCAAGACTGCCGGCCAGACGCTGGTCGAGCGGCTTGCCGGTGATCGCGCCGATCATGGATTTGCGTGACATACCGGCCAGCAGCGGCAGGTCAAGCGTCTCGATCATCCGACGCGTGTTCCGCAGCAGGTCGTAATTGTGCTCGACGCTCTTGCCGAAGCCGAAGCCGGGATCGATGCAAAGGCGGTCATGTTGCACGCCCGCGGCGCGCAAGGCAACGACACGCTCCTGCAAGAAAGCGACAACCTCCTGCACCACGTCGCCATAGCTCGGCTGCTGCTGCATGGTCTGCGGATCACCTTGCATATGCATGATGCACAGCCCGGCCGCGCTGTCCTTGACGGCGTCAATGGCGCCAGGAGCGCGGAAACCATTGATGTCGTTGATCATGTCCACTTCGGCGATCAACGCCTCGCGCATGACTTCCGGCTTGTAGGTATCGATCGACAGCGGTTTGCCGCAATCGCGCAAGGCGTAAATCACCGGCATCACACGCCGCAGCTCTTCATCCAACGGCACCGGCGGAATGCCGGGACGGGTCGATTCGCCGCCGATGTCGATGATGTCGACGCCGTCGGCGATCATCTGCTCGGCATGCGACAGCGCGAACTCCAGCGCGGAATAGCTGCCACCGTCAGAAAAGGAATCGGGGGTGACGTTGAGGATACCCATGACCAGAGGCCTGCGCCCCGGTGCAACGGGAAGGCGGTAGCGCCCGCATTGTAAAAAGTGTTGGCTCATTGAAGCTGCATCGTTTTCAAACCTGGCGCCCAAGGTGTCCGAGGTGCCCGCAGGCGATATTGTTGTTATTGATTCGCCGTCTCCAGACCACATACGACTGACTATCGACTATTCACGACTATCCACTCCTTCACTTCGGCGCTAAACAAAGAAAAAGGGCGAGGATTGCTCCTCACCCTGAGACCAGCTATCCGCCCTGCCCCGCGATCAGGCGGGAGCGGTGGCGGTCGGCGAAATATCGCCTGGTGTATTGTCGGAAGACTTCTTGGCCGGGATACCGGACTTCGGCGGACGCGGCTCGTTGCCTGCCATGATGTCGCTGATCTGGTCGGCATCGATGGTTTCCCAGTCGAGCAGCTTCTGCGCCATGACTTCGACCTTGTCGCGATTCTCTTCCAGCAGACGACGCGACAGCGCATATTGCGTGTCGAGGATGCTGCGAATTTCTGCATCGACCTTTTGCTGCGTCGCTTCGGAAACGGTCTTCGACGACATGCGGCCGAAGTAGGCGTCTTGCTCTGTGTCTTCGTAGACCATCGTGCCAAGGGCTTCAGACATGCCATAGCGCGTCACCATGGCGCGCGCCAGCTTGGTTGCACGCTCAAAGTCGTTGGAAGCACCGGTCGACATCTGATGCATGAAGATTTCTTCCGCGATACGACCACCGAACAGGATGGCGATCTCTTCCAGCATCTTGTCCTTGTACATGTTGACGCGGTCATGTTCAGGCAACTGCCAGGTCAGGCCCAGGGCATAACCGCGCGGCATGATGGTGACCTTGTGGACCGGATCGGCCTTAGGCAACAGCTTGGCAACGACGGCATGGCCGGATTCATGGAACGCGGTATTGCGGCGTTCTTCTTCGCGCATCACGGCGGACTTGCGTTCAGGACCCATGACGATCTTGTCCTTGGCGTCTTCGAAGTCCTGCATCTCCACCAGGCGCTTACTGCGGCGCGCGGCGAACAATGCCGCTTCGTTGACCAGGTTGGCCAGATCGGCACCCGAGAAACCAGGTGTGCCGCGGGCCAGGATATCTGCCTTGACGTCAGGAGCAATAGGCACCTTGCGCATGTGGACGTAGAGGATTTGTTCGCGGCCGCGGATGTCCGGCAGACCGACCATCACCTGGCGGTCGAAACGGCCCGGACGCAGCAGCGCCTTGTCGAGCACGTCGGCGCGGTTGGTTGCGGCGATCACGATGACGCCCGAGTTGGCTTCAAAGCCGTCCATCTCGACCAGCATCTGGTTCAGTGTCTGTTCACGTTCGTCGTTGCCGCCGCCCATGCCGGCGCCGCGATGGCGACCGACCGCGTCGATTTCATCGATGAAGATGATGCACGGTGCATGCTTCTTGGCGTTTTCGAACATGTCGCGGACGCGCGATGCGCCCACGCCGACGAACATTTCAACGAAGTCGGAGCCGGAGATGGTGAAGAACGGCACTTTGGCTTCGCCGGCAATTGCGCGCGCCAGCAATGTCTTACCGGTACCCGGAGGACCGACCATCAGCACGCCGTGAGGAATGCGGCCACCGAGTTTCTGGAATTTGGTTGGATCGCGCAGGAATTCGACCAACTCCTGCACTTCTTCCTTGGCTTCATCGCAACCTGCAACGTCGGCGAAGGTGACCGAATTGCTGTTTTCATCGAGCATGCGCGCCTTCGATTTGCCGAAGGAGAACGCGCCGCCCTTGCCGCCGCCCTGCATCTGGCGCATGAAGAACACCCAGACGCCAATCAGCAACAGCATCGGGAACCAGGAAATGAAGACTTGCGACAGGAAGGATTGCTCTTCAGGCTGCTTCACGTCGAACTTCACGCCGTTGCTCAACAGATCGCCAACCAGGCCGCGGTCCAGATAGGTCGCGGCGGTTTTGACTTTTTTACCGTCTTGCGTGGTCGCGACGATACTGCGGTCTTCGATGGTGGCATCTTTGATGTGACCGGCTTTTACTTCGCTGATGAAGTCGGAGTAAGCGATCGGCGTAGCGCCCGACGCCAGGCTGCGGCTGTCGAACTGTTTAAAGACCATAAACAGCACCAGCGCGATGACCACCCAGATGGCGGCTTTGGAAAACATGTTGTTCACTAGAACTCCTCCGACGCGAGCGCGCCTCATTACCTATATATATCCGATTTTACTCGGATTCATCTGCGCTTACTAGGAAACCGTCCATACCGGCAGTCCTGCTCTGAACTACGGCAAACAGGCGGGCAAACTTGAATGCGGGGAAGACGGCAGCATCACGTCGGAAACAACACCAAAACCGGCGCAAACGATGCCTTTCGGACATGCAAAGGAAGGCTTCCTGCAGTTGATGTGTGGCCGGATAGCGTGAAATCAAGAAGGAAAATGGGCTGAATGCGGCTTTATTACGGAAGTTTTACCGTAAAACGCCGGAGGCAGCTTATCGCGGATTCTTCAGAACCTTGCCCAGGAGAAAAATTTCAGATGACTTGTCGCGGCTGGCCTTCGGCTTCTTCGACATTACCGTCTTGAATTCTGCGCGAAATTTGTGCACCAGTTCGTTGTAACCGGTGCCGTTGAAGCATTTCACGAGTACCGAGCCGGTCGGCTTCATGTGCGCCTGGGCGAATTCAATTGCCAGATCGATAAGATGTTCGACCCGCGCCGCATCGGAAATTGCCACGCCGGACAGGTTCGGCGCCATGTCGGACAGCACCAGGTCGACTTGGCGGCCGTCCAGGATCGCTTCCAGCTGGCGCAGGGAATCCTCCTCGCGGAAGTCGCCCTGGATGAAGTGGACGTCGGCGATCGGATCCATCGGCAGCATGTCCAGTCCGATGATGGTGCCGCGGATGCCGCCGCCTTCGAGGCCGGCCAGCTTGTTGCGGGCATATTGCGACCAGCTGCCGGGCGTCGAACCAAGGTCGACGATCACCTGGCCGGGCTTGATCAGCTTTTCTTCCTCGTCGATTTCCTTGAGCTTGTAAGCCGCGCGCGCGCGGTAGCCTTCCTTTTGCGCAAGCTTCACATACGGGTCGTTAATGTGATCGTGCAGCCAGTTTTTGTTTAATTTCTTCTTTGCCATTCGCGTAGAATACTGGTTTTAAATATTGAGGGACAGAGTTCGGTCCGGTTCTTGCCGGCCCCAGGCGACAAGCCGCTCTCCCACCGGAAACAAACTATGTTGAAACTTACTCCTGCAGAGCGCAGTGAATTGCGCGCCGAAGCGCATGGCCTGAGCCCTGTCGTGATCATCGGCGAAGGCGGCCTGACCGCCGGCGTCACCAAGGAAATCGATGCCAGTCTGAACGCCCACGGTCTCATCAAGGTCCGCGTATTCGGCGATGACCGCGAGGCGCGCGTCGCCATCTACGACACCATCTGCGAACAACTCAAGGCAGCGCCGGTGCAACACATCGGCAAACTGCTGGTGATCTTCCGTCCCAAGAAGGACGCCGTCAAGGAACGCAGCGAGACACGCGGCAAGGGCATGCGCGAAGTCACCATCGTCAAACCCAGCGCCAGCGGCACCAAGCGTCCATCGGTGACCAAGGTCATGATCAAGGGCAACGAACGCGTCACTGCGGGCGGCTCGATCAAGCGCGCCAAACCGCGTCAGAAAAGCGCCAAGAAATCCATGGGCTGATCATCCCACCATCGGATTTAGCAAGAAAAAATGCCCGCTTCAGCGGGCATTTTTTTAACCATCGCAGTGCCGTAAATTATTTTCAGCTTATCCACAGCACCTGCGTCGGCCTTTGCGCTACGACTTAAACGTAGCGCACTTCCAGGATTTCATACTCGCGCACGCCCGACGGCGCTTCGACGGCAACCACATCGCCGGCGCTCTTGCCGATCAATGCACGCGCGATCGGCGACGTCACCGACACCTTCGAGACCTTGATATCGGCTTCGTCGATGCCGACGATCTGATAGGTGACCTTTTCACCGCTGTCCAGGTTTTCCAGATCGACCGTCGCGGCAAACACCACGCGTCCATCGGCGCCCGAGCTCAAGGTCGCAGGATCGACGACCAGCGACGAACCCAGCTTGCCTTCGAGGTCGGCAATGCGGCCTTCGATGAAGGCCTGGCGTTCCTTGGCGGCATCGTATTCGGCGTTTTCCGACAGATCGCCTTGCGCGCGCGCTTCGGCAATCGCGTTGATGACTGCTGGACGTTCTTTGGTTTTCAGACGCTGCAACTCTTCCTTCAGAAGCTCTGCACCATACTTGGTGATGGGAACTGTACTCATAAAACTCTCAACAAAAAAATGAGGCACTTTTGTATGACTTGCCCCATAAGGCTGTTGGGACATTGCCCTGGAAACGGTGGCCCGCCCAGCGCAATGTCCCAACAGCCCTTGCGGGCAAATACAGAGTTTGCCGTTAAAAAAGACACAGAGGGCATCGAATACTCAGATGCCCTCTGTGGCTAGCAATAAAACGTGTATGTGGGTTTAGTGTATAGCTTTATGCAGCCCTTGTAAATCATACACATCCAGCGCATTCAGATGACGCATGCCCTCGACCGCAGCCTCTGCACCGGCGATGGTCGTGAACGTCGTCACGCGCGCTGCCAGTGCCGAAGTACGGATCGCACCGGAGTCGGCAATCGCCGTGCGCTTCTCTTCGACCGTGTTGACCACGAGTGTGATCTCGTTGTTCTTGATCATGTCGACGATATGCGGACGACCTTCCACCACCTTGTTCACGGTCGCGACAGGAATACCCGCAGCGCTGACGGCCGCAGCCGTACCCTTGGTCGCAACGATGGAGAAGCCGAGACCGACCAGATCCTTCGCCACTTGCACCGCACGCGGCTTGTCGCTGCCTTTGACGCTCAGGAACACCTTGCCCGATGTCGGCAACTTGACGCCTGCGCCCAGTTGCGACTTCACGAAGGCTTCGCCGAAGGTCTTGCCCACGCCCATGACTTCGCCGGTCGACTTCATCTCAGGTCCGAGAATGGTGTCGACGCCCGGGAACTTCACGAACGGGAACACGGCTTCCTTGACGCTGAAGTAAGGCGGGATCACTTCGTTCTTGATGCCCTGGCTGTCCAGCGACTGGCCGACCATGCAGCGTGCTGCAATCTTTGCCAGTTGCAAGCCGGTCGCCTTGGACACGAACGGCACGGTACGCGACGCGCGCGGGTTCACTTCCAGCACGAAGACGACGTCTTGCAGTTTGCCGTCGACTTCGGTTTGCTGGATCGCGAACTGCACGTTCATCAGGCCGACCACGTTCAGACCCTTGGCCATCAATGCGGTCTGGCGCTTCAGTTCTTCGATGGTGTCTTTCGCCAGCGAGTAAGGCGGCAGCGAGCACGCCGAGTCGCCCGAGTGCACGCCGGCTTGTTCAATGTGTTCCATCACGCCGCCGATGAAGGTGCGCTCGCCATCCGATAGGCAGTCGACGTCGACTTCGATCGCGTCGTTCAGGAAGCGGTCCAGCAATACCGGCGAATCGTGCGAGACCTTGACCGCTTCACGCATGTAGCGCTCGAGGTCGCGTTGCTCGTGGACGATTTCCATTGCGCGGCCGCCCAGCACGTACGACGGACGCACCACCAGCGGATAACCGATTTCCTGCGCCAGGCGCAGTGCGTCGGCTTCAGTACGTGCAGTGCGGTTCGGCGGTTGACGCAGGCCGAGGTCTTGCAGCAGTTTTTGGAAACGTTCGCGATCTTCTGCAGCATCGATCATATCCGGCGAAGTACCGACGATAGGCACGCCGTTGGCTTCCAGATCCAGCGCCAGCTTCAGCGGTGTCTGGCCGCCGTACTGCACGATCACGCCGTATGGTTTTTCCAGCGCGACGATTTCCAGCACATCTTCCAGCGTCAGCGATTCGAAGTACAGACGGTCGGACGTGTCGTAGTCGGTCGAGACGGTTTCCGGATTGCAGTTGACCATGATGGTTTCGTAACCGTCTTCGCGCATTGCCAGCGCAGCGTGCACGCAGCAATAGTCGAATTCGATACCCTGGCCGATGCGGTTCGGACCGCCGCCCAGCACCATGATCTTCTTCTTGTCGGTCGGCTTCGACTCGCACTCTTCCTCATAGGTCGAGTACATGTACGCGGTGTTGGTCGAGAATTCGCCGGCGCAAGTGTCGACGCGCTTGTAGACCGGACGGATGTTCAGCGCATGGCGCTTCTCGCGCACGGCGGTGTCGGTAACCTTCAGCAACTTGGCCAGGCGACGGTCGGCGAAGCCCTTTTGCTTGAGCTTGTACAGCGTGGCCTTGTCCAGGCCTTCCAGCGTCTGGCCGTTTTCCAGCCACAGCTCGATGTCGACGATTTCCTTGATCTGCGACAGGAACCACGGATCGATGTGCGTCAGGCCATGCACTTCTTCCAGCGTGAAACCTTGTGCGAACGCATCGCCCACGTACCAGATACGGTCGGGACCGGGCTCGCCCAGTTCTTCCTTGATGGTTTCGTGGTCGGTGGTCTTTTCGTTCATGCCGTCGACGCCGACTTCCAGGCCGCGCAGGGCTTTCTGGAACGATTCCTGGAAGGTGCGGCCGATCGCCATGACTTCACCGACCGACTTCATTTGCGTGGTCAGGTGGTTGTCGGCTTGCGGGAATTTCTCGAACGCAAAACGCGGGATCTTGGTGACGACGTAGTCGATCGACGGTTCGAACGAAGCCGGGGTCGCGCCGCCGGTGATTTCGTTGCGCAGCTCATCCAGCGTGAAGCCGACTGCCAGCTTGGCGGCGATCTTGGCGATCGGGAAACCGGTCGCTTTCGAAGCCAGCGCCGAGGAGCGCGAGACGCGCGGATTCATTTCGATGACGATCATGCGGCCGTCGGCCGGATTGACCGAGAACTGCACGTTGGAGCCGCCGGTGTCGACGCCGATTTCACGCAGCACCGCCAGCGAGGCGTTACGCATGATCTGGTATTCCTTGTCGGTCAGCGTTTGCGCTGGCGCGACGGTGATGGAGTCGCCGGTATGCACGCCCATCGGATCCAGGTTTTCGATCGAGCAAACAATGATGCAGTTGTCGGCCTTGTCGCGCACGACTTCCATCTCGTACTCTTTCCAGCCGATCAGCGATTCTTCAATCAGCAGTTCGGTGGTCGGCGAGGCTTCCAGGCCGCGCTTGCAGATGGTTTCGAATTCTTCGGCGTTGTAGGCGATACCACCGCCGGTGCCGCCCATGGTGAACGAGGGGCGGATGATGACCGGGAAGCCCAGTTCCTTCTGCACCGCCCAGGACTCTTCCAGGGTGTGCGACACGCCCGAGCGTGCGGAGCCCAGACCGATCTTGGTCATGGCGTCCTTGAACTTGGAGCGGTCTTCGGCCTTGTCGATGGCTTCCGGCGAGGCGCCGATCAGTTCGCAACCGTATTTTTCGAGCACGCCGTTGCGGTGCAGGTCGAGTGCGCAATTCAGCGCAGTCTGGCCGCCCATGGTCGGCAGGATCGCGTCCGGCTTTTCCTTGGCGATGATGCGCTCCACCACTTGCCAGGTAATCGGCTCGATGTAGGTGACGTCGGCCATTTCAGGGTCGGTCATGATGGTCGCAGGATTGCTGTTGACCAGGATGACTTTGTAGCCCTCTTCACGCAGCGCCTTACAGGCTTGCGCGCCGGAATAGTCGAATTCGCAGGCCTGACCGATGATGATCGGACCAGCGCCGATGATCAGAATGCTTTTAATGTCGTTACGCTTAGGCATGTTTCTTTTTCTCCATCATCGCCACAAATTTATCGAACAGGGGGGCGATGTCATGCGGCCCGGGCGATGCTTCGGGGTGGCCCTGGAAGCAGAACGCAGGCTTATCGGTACGGGCAAAACCTTGCAGCGAGCCGTCGAACAGCGACACGTGCGTGACGCGGCAGTTGGCCGGCAAGGTCGCGGCATCCACGGCGAAACCGTGGTTTTGCGAAGTGATCAGTACTTGCTTGGTGTCCAGATCCTGAACCGGATGGTTAGCGCCGTGGTGGCCGAACTTCATCTTCAGCGTCTTGGCACCGGAAGCCAGCGCCATGATTTGGTGGCCGAGGCAGATGCCGAAGGTCGGGATGCCGCGCTCAATCAGTTCCTTCGACGCGGCAATCGCGTAGTCGCATGGTTCCGGATCGCCTGGACCATTGGACAGGAAGATGCCGTCCGGATTCAGCGCCAGCGCTTCGGCGGCGGACGCCTGCGCCGGCAGCACGGTCACTTTGCAGCCCCGCTCGGCGAGCATGCGCAGGATGTTGTACTTGACGCCGTAGTCGAACGCGACCACGTGGAATTTCGGGGTGATCTGCTGACCGTAGCCGCGACCCAGTTTCCACTCGGTCTCGGTCCAGTTGTAGGCTTGCTTGGTCGACACAACCTTCGCCAGGTCCATGCCGGCCAGTCCCGGGAAACCGCGCGCCAGTTCCAGCGCCTTGGCGGTTGCCGCTTCGATGTTGGTGTCGCCGGCAACGATGGCGCCGCCTTGCGCGCCCTTTTCACGCAGGATGCGGGTCAGCTTGCGCGTGTCGATATCGGCAATGGCCACAATGTTGCTGGCTTGCAGGTATTCGGTCAGTGTCTGCTTGGTGCGAAAATTGGAAGTCAGGCGCGGCAGATCCTTGATGATCAGGCCGGCAGCGTGAATCTGGGAGGCTTCAATGTCTTCGGGATTAACGCCGGTATTGCCGATATGCGGGTAAGTCAGTGTGACGATCTGTTGGCTGTAGCTGGGATCGGTCAGAATTTCCTGGTAGCCGGTCATGGCAGTGTTGAAAACCACCTCACCTGTCGTGTTGCCGGCAGCGCCGATGGAAACACCAAGAAAAACGGACCCGTCTGCTAGCGCGAGGATGGCCGGAACGGTAGGGCCAGAAAGAAGAGGCAGCAAGGGTAACTCCTGAGATTGTTACCGCCGCTGGCCTGACCAGATCGTGCTGCAGAGATTCTGCACTCAGTTACCCAACCGACGACCGGCGCAAATTCCCCGTTTTGATGCAAGGAGGAGCTTGGTTGGCGTGCTGGGACGAGATGGAGGATTCGGTATGCGCTACGGCGGAATTTAAATTAGCTAAACCGCTCGATTATAGCGCAAAATGCGCCCCCCAGCAAATCCTAAGATTGCCGGAAAGCGCATTTCAAGAGCTTGCCGGGAGTCAAAAACCGGCTAAAAATCAACTAATTAGCGAATCGATCACACGCCAATCAGGAAGATTACAGACCCAGTGCAGCGATGCCTGCCTTGCCGATCTGCACGTCTTCCGATGACTTCACGCCCGACACGCCGACCGCGCCGACACATTGACCGTCGACCACGATAGGCACGCCGCCTTCCAGCAGGCCGTCCAGTTCAGGCGCACACAGGAAGGAGAAACGGCCATTGTTGATCATGTCTTCGTAAATCTTGGTTTCGCGGCGACCCAGCGCGGCGGTCTTGGCCTTGGCCGGAGCGATGTGCGACGAAGCAGGCGCCGCGCCGTCCAGGCGTTGCAACCACAGCAAGTGACCGCCATCGTCGACGATGGCAATGACGACCGCCCAGTTATTGGCTTTTGCTTCGGCTTCGGCGCCGGCGGCAATTTTCTTCAGATCGTCGAGGGTCAGATACGGTTTCGTTTGCATGATGCTCCCAAATAGCTCAAGTAAAAAAGAATGCTGATTGTAATTCGAGATTGGCGCGCTGGCACAAAATATGCAAAAGCCCAGCGATGTCCTGCTCATTGAGGGGCATCCTCCTACAGCGTAAGGCATTGACTTTATTGCAATTTTTGTAGGAAAACGTGAAATAAGCTTTTGACATTACTGGCTAAATTGTTTACATTCCAGCAGTCATACCGATAGGGAAATGTCCTGATGACAACACGCAACGCCGCAAAAACCAGCCGACTCCGACGACACCTCGCAAAATCATGCGTGCTGGCGGCCGGATTCTGGTTCTGCAGCACCGCGTGGAGTATCGAAACACCTCTTCAGCAAGACTCTCTTCCTCCCGGCAAAGCAAACATCGCTCTCGCCAAACTGCACGACATCACCAACCGCGCTTCCGAACTCGCTGTCCAGGCATTGAGCATGCTCGGCATCAACTATCGTTACGGCGGCACATCGCCGGAGACCGGCCTGGATTGCAGCGGCCTGGTACGTTACGTATTCAAGGAAGCGCTCGGCACCGATTTGCCGCGTACGTCGGCGGAGATCAGCCGCGTCGGTGAAAAAGTCGTCGACCTGCGTCCGGGCGACCTGGTGTTCTACAATACGCTGCGTCGCGGCTTCTCGCATGTCGGCATCTACCTTGGCGACGGCAAATTCATCCACTCGCCTTCCGCCGGCGGCCAGGTGCGCATCGAAGACATGGATGTGGCTTACTGGAAAAAGCGCTTTAATGGTGCGCGCCGCATTTCGGCGACTGCTGAAGACACGCAATAAGTTCCTGCGGAACATCAGTCCCGCAATCCCTTCATCACCTTCTTATATTAATGAGCCGGCGCACGGATCGCTTCCGGCCCCCTCGCGATTTTTCGCCTGGCAACCCAGATCAGTTCCCGCCCTTGAGTTTCAGCTTCGCCTTCAGATCCGCCATCGCCTTCATGGTCGCCTGCTCACCGGCCAGGATCGCCAGATTGCGTCCGGCGAAGTCGCTGCCCTTCATCGCGCCCAACCCCGGCTGAATCACGACGTCGGCATCCTTGAGCTCGTAGTTGTTGATGCTCTGCCCCATGATCGCGAACGTTTGCAGCATGACGTCGACCGAGCTGGCCGAGGCCTGCGCTTCAGGCTGGGCCGAGATATTCACGGCAATGACAAAGTCTGCCCCCATCTCGCGCGCGAAATGAACCGGCACCGGCGCCACCAGGCCGCCGTCCACGTAGTAGTGGTCGCCGATCTTGACCGACTGGAACACCCCCGGCACCGCCGACGAGGCGCGCACCGCGATGCCGGCATTGCCGCGCCGGAACAGGATCGCCTGCCCGGTCTTGAGATCGGTCGCCACGGCGCCGAACGGAATCTTGAATTTTTCGATCGGCAGGTTGTTTACCGAGCGGTTGACGTAGGACTGCACGCCCTCGCCCTTGAGCACGCCGCTGACCTTGGCGAAGAATGGCACCGACCAGTCTGAAATGGTCGCCTCGTCCATGTCCAGCGCCAGCTTCTGCAAGGCAAAACCGTTGTTGCCGGCAGCGTAAAGCGCGCCGACCAGGCTGCCGGCGCTGGTGCCGACCACGATGTCGGGCACGATGCCTTGCGACTCCAGTGCCTTGATCACACCCACGTGCGCAAAACCGCGCGCGGCGCCGCCGCCCAGGGCGAGAGCGATCTTCGGTTTTTGCGGCGGCTTGGCGACCGGGGCAACCACCGCCACCGGAGACGGCGCTTCGGCGGGCCTGGTCGGCATCAGGCTGCAGGCGGACAAAACGGAAATAAGGAGTGCGGAGAAAGTACGGCGCAAAGCGGACATGTCATCGGGGGAAGAGTCGCGGCCTGAACGGGCTGCGGGACTCGGGCATTGTAGCCCAAACTCCACTCCCTCCTCCCCCGCATTGCCCTCGTGTCTGCGTCTAATATATAATGAGAATAATTCTTATTTAATTAAAGCAACACAGGGCAAGGGGAAAACAGATGGCGGCTACCGACTCGTCACTGCTGCAGGTGCAGACGCTGTACAGCCATCACGGCTGGCTGCTGGGCTGGCTGCGACGCAAGCTGGGCCACGTGTCCGGCAACGCGGAAGCGGCCGATCTGGCGCAGGACACCTTCGTGCGCATCCTGGTCTCCCATCAGCGCGAGCAAACGCCGGAACTGAGGTTGCGCGAACCGCGCGCCTATCTGGTGACGGTCGCCACGCGCGTGCTGTTCAATCACTACCGCCGGCTGTCTCTGGAGCAAGCCTATCTGCAGGCGCTGGAACAAATGCCGCAAGCACTGGCGCCGTCGCCCGAAGAACGCCTGCTGCTGCTGGAAACCCTCAACGAAGTCGATGCCATGTTGGACGCGTTGCCCGCCAAGGCCCGCAGCGCCTTCCTCCTGTCCCAGCTGGAAGGCTTGTCCTACCAGGAGATCGCCGATCAGCTCGACGTCAGCGTACGTACCGTCAAACGCTACATGGCGCTGGCCTTCGAAGAATGCATCATGCTGGGGAACTGACGTTGGCCAAACGCATGACCGGACGCACGTCGTCGCCGGAGACTCCATCCTTCGAACGTGCCATCGCCAGGCAAGCCGCACAATGGCTGGTCAAGCTGCATGACACCCCCGTCAGCGCCGCCGACCTCGACGCCTGCGCACGCTGGCGCGCCGCCCATCCCGAACACGAACGCGCCTGGCAGCGCGCCGAACAAGTCAGCAGCAAGCTCGGCGGACTGCCCGGCGGCATCGCGCTGCAAAGCCTCAACCGCGGCAGCCGTGTGGAGCGCCGCGCGGTGCTCAAGACGCTGTTGCTGCTGATGTCGGCCCCGGTCGGCTACGCCACTTACCGCACCCTGCCGTGGGAGCAATGGAGCGCCGACCTGCGCACCGGCGCGGGCGAACGCCGCACTGTGGCGCTGGCCGATGGCAGCGAGCTGATTCTCAATACCGCCACCGCGGTCGACGTGCGCTTCGATGCTCAGCAGCGGCTGCTGGTGCTGCATGCCGGCGAAATCATGATCCGCACCGCGCGAGATCCTGCCACGGCACAGGGAAGCAGCCGGCCCTTCGTAGTCCGCACTGCGCAAGGCAACATCCGCGCCCTCGGCACGCGCTTCATCGTGTCGGCCGCCGACACCCATCCGACCATGGCGCCGGCTACACGCGTCACGGTGCTCGAACATGCCGTCGAAATCCGTCCCGCCATCGACGCAGGCCATACGCGCGTGGTCGAAGCCGGCCAGCAGGTCAGCTTCAACGGCAGCGAGATCGGCGCACCCCAACCTGCCGACCGCTACGCTGCAGCCTGGGTCGATGGCAAACTGATCGTCAACGCCATGCGGCTGGACGATTTCGTCGCGCAACTCGGCCGCTATCGCCGCGGCCTGCTGCGCTGTGATCCGCAGACTGCCGACCTGCGCATTTCGGGCGCCTTCCAGCTGGACAACATCGACGGCATCCTCAACGCGCTGCCCGACACGTTGCCGGTCGCAGTGTTGTATCGCTCACGTTACTGGGTCACGGTGATTCCCTCGCCGACGGCATCCTGAGGCGGCGTTCACCGTAGCGCCGAAGTTTTCAAAAATATTTTCATTTTCTTTGTCCCCTTTTACGTCCCCCGCGTGTCATCGAGATAAGAAGCGCTATCCGATCATCCGACCAGGGACATTCACCATGCAGCAAGCACGTCAGCAACCTTCTTCGGCCGCACCCGCGGCTGCTTCCATTCTGCGCAGTGCGCCCAAGGCGATGCATTACGCCGTGCGCGGCGCCGTGCTGAGCCTGGCGCTGGCCGCGCCGTTGCAGCACGCGATTGCCGCCGAGACCAACGCCACGGCCGCCAGCGCCAACACCACACGTCGTCATTTCGACATCTCCGCCGGCCCGCTGGGCGACGCCCTGAGCCGTTTTGCCAGCAGCGCCGGCGTCACCATGCAAATGGATGCGCGCCTGGTCGAAGGCCGCCGCAGCAATGCACTCAACGGCAACTACACCGTGGCGGAAGGCTTTGCCGCACTACTCGGCAACGCCGGCCTGCGCGCCGTCGAAAGCTCCGCCAACACTTACGTGTTGCAACCGGGAGCCACCGCAACGCCGGGCGCCAACGCCGCGCCGCAGAGCTTGCCTGCCGTCAGCGTCAACGCCGCCGCGGAACGCGAGAATCCGCTGGGTCCCGTCGCCGGCTACGTTGCCACGCGCAGCCGCACCGGCACCAAGACCGACACCTCGCTGAAGGAAACCCCGCAAACCATCTCCGTCATCACGCGCGAGCAACTCGATGCGCAAGGCGTCGAGAGCATCGCCGAAAGCCTGCGCTACACGCCCGGCGTGGTCACGCAGTACGGCAACACCGACCTGCGCTACGACTGGCTGACCGTGCGCGGCTTCGTGCCGGGACGTTACCTCGACGGCCTGCGCCTGCCCTTCGGCTCGCGCGGCTATTCGCAACCGCGCATCGAACCGTTCGGCCTGGAACGCATTGAAGTCCTCAAGGGGCCGAGCTCGCTGCTGTATGGCCAGGGCACGCCGGGTGGACTGGTCAACATGGTGAGCAAGCGTCCGACCACCGACGCCGTGCATGAAATCGAACTGCAATACGGCAGCCACAACCGCAAGCAACTGGCGCTGGACCTAGGCGGCAAGCTCGATGAAACCGGCGAACTCAGCTATCGGCTGGTCGGCCTGACGCGCCGTAGCGACACCGCCTACAACTACGTCAACGAAGAGAAGACCTACATTGCGCCGTCCCTGACCTGGCGTCCGAATAGCGACACGCACCTGACGCTGATGGCGCAGTACCAGAAGATCAGTTCCCAAGGCGGCGGCGGCGCGCCGGTGCTGCCGGCCAACGGCACGCTCTACACCAGCGTCTTCAAGGCGCTGCCGCTGGAGACGTTTGCCGGCGACCCGAACTTCGACCACTACAGCAACGAGCAATATTTTCTCGGCTATGAATTCGAGCATCGCCTGAACGACACCTGGACCGTGCGACAGAACCTGCGCTACGGCGAGACCATGTCCGATACCAAGCGCGTGCAGCTGTTCTGCCTGACGACCGCGTGCAACCCGGCCAGCATGGGCCGCTATGCATGGGCCTTCCCGGAAAAATCGAAACTGTTCACCGTCGACAACCAGGTCCAGGGCATCTTCACTACCGGCGCGGTCAAGCAGACCGTGCTGGCCGGCGTGGACTATTCTTCCGAGCGTTCGGTCTACGACGAATCCTCGCTGAGCCCGTTGCCGACAGCACTCAACCTCTATGCGCCGGTGTACGTCCCGTATAGCGGCGCGATTCCGCCGGTGGCGACGCACATCGAACAAAATCGCGATCAACTCGGCGCCTATCTGCAAGACCAGATCAAGCTCGATCGCTGGACGCTGGTGACCGGCGGCCGCTACGACTGGGCCGATACCACCACGCGTACGGTGACCAGCGCGGCCAACACGCGCGTCAAGCAAAGCGACGGCGCCTTCACCGGCCGCCTCGGCCTGCTGTACAGCTTCGACAACGGCATCACGCCTTACGCCAGCTACTCGACCTCGTTCCAGCCGGCGGTCGGCACCAGCCGCACGCTGCAACCGTTCCAGCCTACCAAGGGCAAGCAATACGAAGCCGGCGTCAAATACCAGCCTGACGGTTCCAACACCATGATCACGCTGTCGGCCTATCAGCTGACCCAGCAAAATGTCAGCACGCCCGATCCGGTCAACACCAACTTCAGCGTCCAGACCGGCGAAGTACGCATGCGCGGCATCGAACTGGAAGGCAAGGTCAAGTTGCAGAAGGGTCTCGATCTGATCGCCTCCTACGGTTACACCGACAGCAAGATCACCAAGGCCAACCCCAGCGGCACGGTCAACACCACCGGCAATCGCCTGGCCTTCGTGCCGCGCAACCAGGCCAGCGCCTGGCTCGATTACACGGTGCAAAGCGAAGCACTGGCCGGCCTCGGCATGGGCGTCGGCGCGCGCCATATCGGCGAGAACTACGGCGACAACGCCAACGTGTACCACATGCCCGGCGTGACGCTGTTTGATGCAGCAATCCGTTTCGACTTCGGCAAGAACAATCCGCAGCTGAAGGGCTTGCGCGCGTCGATCAACGCCGCCAACCTCCTCAACAAGACCTATGTCGCGGCTTGCCTCTCGGCCACCGGCTGCTACTACGGCGATGGTCGCAATGTTTATCTGACCGTGAAATACGGCTGGTAATTTCTCTCCACGGCCGGACGCCCGTCCGGCCGTATCGCTTCCTCCGCAACGCCCCGCGCTCTGCTCGTCGCACGACATTCCTCACGATTCCAGGATGGCTTCCGGATAAAGATATCGCGTATAATTTAATGAGAATGGTTTTCATTACTAATTCATGCTCTTCGTCCGGGTGATACCGGTGATGCACTTTGTCGGAGTCGTATATCGGCTATGGTGGTCTTGCGCTACTACAATGAACTGGTCGGTTTTTTCTCCCGCTCGCTGCGTGATCGCGACGCGGCGGCCGACATCGTCCATGAATGCTATGCGCGCGTGCTGGCCATGGAAGCGGCATCCACCATCCACGAACCGCGCGCCCTGCTCTACCGCGTCGGCAAGAACATCGTCACCGACGCCGCCCGCCGCAAGATCGCCGAAACGCAGATGCTGGAAACACTGGCGCTGATCGTCCCCGATGAAGCGCCGTCGCCGGAACGTCATCTCAGCTCGCGCCGCCAGCTCGACCGCCTGCTGGCGCGTCTGGACGTGATGCCGCGCAAACGGCGCGACGCCTTCGTGCTGGTGCGGTTGTATGGTTTCACGCATGCCGAGGCGGCCACGCAATTGGCTTGCTCCGAAGCCGCCGTCGAAAAGCACATCGTGCGCGGCGTGATCGACTGCATGGATCTGGCCCGGATGCACGCCGAAGCTTCCACCTGATCCCTCATCATTCCCTTCGCCGCCATGTCGCCACGCAAATCCTTCGAACACGCCCTGCTGCTGATCGCCCGTCAATACGGCGGCAGTGCGGCCACCGCGCAATCGGCGCGGGAAGAACTGGCGCTGTGGCGCGAACAAAGCGAGGAACATGAAGCCACTTATCAGTTGGCGCTGGACGCCTGGGCCGCCTCCGATCTGCACGGCCTGAAAGACCGCGTGCCGCAACCGCAGGCCGGACGTCCGAACGCCGGGCGGCGCGCGCTGCTGTCGGCGCTGGGCGCGGTCGGCGTCGCCGCACTGACCGGCGCCGGCGGACGCTGGTGGTGGCTGCAACCGACCGAACAGGCGGCCCTGAGCACCGACCGCGCGCAAACGCTGGCCCGTCGCATGGGCGACGGCAGCCAGCTCGATCTCGGCGCACGCACAAGGGCGCAGGTGACGTACTTCCGCAACCGTCGCGAAGTCAGTCTGACGCAAGGCGAAATTCGCCTGCAGGTCAGCCCCGACGCCTCGCGTCCCTTCACGGTCAGCACCAGCTGGGGTCAGGTACAGGTACGCGGCACCGTGTTCACCGTGGCGGTGCGCGACAACGGCATGTCGGTCGAAGTGGCGGAAGGCCACGTCGCCGTCTGGGCCAGCCGCGGCAACACGCTCGCGCCGGAATCCGAACGCCGACCGCCGGACATGGAATTGCGCGCCGGCGACGCCGTGCTCGCCGACCGGAACGGCATCGGCGCACGCCGCAGCATCCCGGTCGCCAGCGTCGGCGCTTGGAAAGACGGCTGGCTGGTGTTCGACGGCGCCAGCCTGAGCGATGCCGTCAGCCGCTGGAACGACTACCTCTACCAGCCGCTGACGCTGGCCGACGATGCGCGCCTGCGCGAGCTGCGGCTCACCGGCAGCTTCCAGCTGCGCGATCCAAACGCCTTCCTGAGCGTGCTGCCGCGGATTCTCCCGGTGCGCATCAGCCGCAATACCGACGGCGCGGGGATGATCGTGCCACGCTGATTCCTTCGCCGATTGCACGCCAAAAAATAATTGTCCGGTCTTTGAGCCGCCGTTCGTCTTCACTGTGACAACTTCACAAAAGGGACACAGAAATGCGCAAGACGAATTCCAAGGGAATCCATTCCATCCGCATCAGCGCCATCGTACTGGCCTGCGCCGGCGCCCTCGCCGTCATGGGCGGCATGCAGCCGGCGCAGGCGCAAAGCCTGAGTTCATCGGCCGCCTTGTCGGTCGAGAAGCAATTCTCGGTGCCGGCGCAGCCGCTGGGACAAAGCATCAACGCGCTGGCGCGCCAGGCCGGCGTAGCCATTTCGGTCGACGCGTCGCTGGTCGCAGGCAAGACCGCGCCTGCGGTGCAAGGCGCCATGACCCTGGGTGAAGCGCTGGACAAGGCGCTGGCCGGCAGCGGTCTTGCGGCCAGCACCACTGCCGGCGGCTCCGCCATCGCCATCGGCGTGGCCGGGAAAACCAGCAGCGTGCTGCCGACGCTGACCGTCAACGCCGGGCTGGAAAGCGCCGACGGCCCCGTCCCCGGTTATGTCGCGCGCCGCAGCGCGACGGCCACCAAGACCGATACGCCGCTCTCCGAAATCCCGCAATCGATCTCCGTCATCGGCCGCACGGAAATGGAAGCACGCGGCGTGCAGGACATGATGGATGTCGTCGCGCAGACGCCCGGCGTCAGCGTCAATGTGTACGGTGCGGACAACCGCGGCTGGGAATACATCAACCTGCGCGGCTTCAATGCCTACTCCGGCAACTTCCGCGACGGCTTGCCGCAGACGCCCTTCATTCCGGTCTATGCGATGACCGAAACCTACGGCCTGGAGCGCGTGGAAGTGCTGCGCGGTCCGGCCTCCGTGATGTTCGGCCAAGGCGACGTCGGCGGCGTGGTCAATCGCATCAGCAAGACGCCGACCGGCGAGCGCATCCGCGAAGTGGAAGTCCAGTACGGCAGCTTCGACCGCAAGCAGTTGGGCGTCGATCTGGGCGACCGGTTCGGCGAGAACAGCGACCTGAGTTACCGCCTGGTCGGCGTCGCCCTCGACAGCAATGACCAGGACCGCTATTCCGACGGCAGGCGCATCAACCGCACGCGCTACGCGCTGTCGCCATCGCTGCGTTGGCAGCCGAGCGCGGCGACGTCGCTGACCGTGCTGACGGAATTCCTCAAGAACGATTCCGGCGAAGATCCCTACTACGCCATCGGCGGCGACGGCAAACTCACCAACGTCAAGATGGGCGACTACTCTTTCAGCAAGTTCCGCCACGAACAGACCGCGCTGGGCTACCAGCTCGAACATGCCTTCAACGATCAATGGAAGTTGCGCCAGAACTTCCGCTACAGCGACACCACGCTCAAGCGCAACGTGGTGTGGGTCGACGAACTACAGCCGGACCGACACACCTATTCGCGCATCGCCCGGACGTGGGATGACCGCTTGCGCCAGACCTCGCTGGATACGCAACTGCATGGAAAATTGCAAGGCGACATCGTCACGCAGACGCTGTTGTTCGGCGTCGACTGGAATGAAAATCGCGGCGATGCCAACCGCTTCCGCGGCGCCGCGCCCGACCTCGACCTGCTCAATCCGGTGTACGGCTTGAGCATCCCCACACCGCAGACGCCGCTGGCCAATTATGCGCAGACCGTTAGCCAGCTCGGCGTCTATGCGCAAGACCAGATCAAGCTGCTGGACCGCTGGGTGCTGACGCTGGGAGGTCGCCAGGACCAGGTCCGCAGCGTGACCGACGACGCGCTCAACTCCTCGCACAAAGTGCAGAACGACAGCGTGTTCAGCGGTCGCGTCGGCCTCAGCTACCTGCTCGGCAACGGCTGGGCGCCATATGCCAGTTACAGTGAATCCTTCCTGCCGTCGAGCGGCGTCGACATCAACAACAATCCGTTCAAACCCAGCCGCGGCAAACAGAGTGAACTCGGCGTCAAGTTCCTGCCGGAGAATTCGCGCACCATGTTCGCTGCCGCCGTGTTCGACCTGACCAAGACCAATGTCGTGACCTACGACAACCTGACCGGCGACGCCCGGCAAATCGGCAAGCAGCGCACCCGGGGCCTTGAATTGGAAGCCAAGACCGAGATCGGCCGCCGGCTCAACCTGATCGCGTCGTACACCAAGCTCAACATGAAGGTGCTGGAAAGCGCAGACGCCACCGAAGTCGGCAAAGTCCCGGCCACCATGGCCGACCGTACCGCTTCGCTGTGGCTGGACTATGACGCCGGCGGCGGTTTCGGTTTCGGCGGCGGCGTGAACTACGTCGGCCCGCGCCAGAACGACGAGGCTAATACTTCGGTGCAAGGCGGCTACTCGCTGTTCAACGCGATGATGCGCTACGAATACGGTCCCTGGCTGCTGCGCCTGAACGCCGCCAACCTGCTCAACAAGAACTACTACAGCATCTGCTATCACGGCGAGTGTTATCAGGGCGCCGAGCGCGCGGTGAGCGCGACCGTGAAGTACCGTTTCTGATCTGAAATAAATGCCGCACCGCAGGGGTGTTTTGCCGGCGGCGCGGCGCAAAAATCGCAGCGCCGGCTTGTTCTGAAAAACAACTGCGGCGGCGCCCATCTTGGCGCAAAAGTCATTTGCAGATTACAATGAGAACCATTCTCATTATTTTTTGTCGTCATGACCACCGCCGTCCATCCCCATCACCAAGACATGACAGGCCTTTATACCGGCCATCACCACTGGCTGCTTGGCTGGCTGCGCCGTCGTACCGGCAACCCGGAATTGGCGGCCGACCTGGCACAGGACACCTTCCTGCGGATCATGGTGTCGCGCAGCGATTTCTACCTGGAAGAAGCGCGCGCCTTGCTGGCGACCATTGCCCGCGGCCTGGTGATCGATCATTTCCGTCGCTGTGCGCTGGAAGCCGCTTTCCTCGAAATGCTGGGGCAATTGCCGCCCGAGCACGTGCCGTCGCCAGAAGCGCGGCTGGCCGTACTGGAAACCCTCAACCAGATCGACGCCATGCTGGCCGCCCTGCCGGCCAAGGTGCGCAGCGCTTTCCTGCTGTCGCAGCTGGACGGCCTTGGCTATGCCGAGATCGCCGTGCGACTGGACGTCTCCCTGAGTTCGGTGCAGCAATACATGAAGCGCGCCTTCGCGGCTTGTTATCACGTGCAATATGGCGAGTGACATGGCTGCCGATTCCGCCGCGCCGCCCGGCGATATCGTGATGACCGCCATCGACTGGATGGTGAAGCTGCAATCCGGCGCCGCCACCGAACAGGAACGCGAAGCCTGCCGCCGCTGGCGCGCAGAAGAAGCGCGCCACGAACTCGCCTGGCAGCGGCTGCAATCGCTCAGCGAACGCGTCTCCAGCCTGCCCAGCGCGCTGGCTCACGGCAGCATCGGCGACGCCAGCAACCGCCATCGCCATAACCGCCGCTTCGCCGTCAAAACCCTCTGCGTCGCCGTCGGTGTCGGCCTGCTGGCCGCCGGCGGCAATGAAATCATGCCGTGGCGGACCCTGATGGCCGGCTATGCGACCAAAGCCGGTGAACGCCGGCGCGTAACGCTGGCCGACGGTACGGCCGTCGAACTCAACACCGCCACCGCCATCGACGCCATCTACGATGAACAGTCCCGCCTGGTGCGCCTGCATCGCGGTGAAGTACTGATCACCACGGCGAAAGAAAGCAACCGCACCTATCGTCCCTTTGTCGTGCACACCCGGCTGGGCCAGGCACGCGCGCTGGGCACCCGCTTCCAGATGCGCGACAGCGAAGCCGGCATGCAGGTCGCGGTGTTTGAAGGCGCAGTGGAATTCCAAGCGGCGGCAGCATCCCGCCCCATCCGCATCGATGCCGGACGCCAGGGCCTGTTTGATCGGCGGGGATTGATCGGCAGCCTGTCGCCGGCCAATGAAGAAGCAGTAGCCTGGACCGACGGCGTCATCGTGGCCGACCGCATGCCGCTGGGCGAACTGGTGGCGGAACTGGACCGCAGCATACCCGGCAAGCTACGCTGCGACCCAGCCATCGCCGGCCTGACCATCTCGGGCGTATTCCCGCTCGACCAACCTGTGCGCATCCTGGCCGCGATCGCACGGACCCTTCCGGTACAGGTCGATACCTTTACTCCTTACTGGATTACGCTGCGCCCACGCGCCGGCGCACAAGGTTAGAAGCAGGGCTGTAAAAAATTTCAATTTGTTCTGCAGGTTTTCGTGGCTCGTTCGGTTTACCTGATAGCACCTTTGCCAATCACCGTAATCACGCCATGAAAAACCTGACCCGTTTCCCTTCCCGCCCGACCCTGGCCCGGCTTGCCGTACTGGCTGCCTTCGCCATGCCGATGGCCGGCCTGCAAGCGCAGGTCGTCGATGGCCAGCGCCTGGCCTATGACATCCCGGCCGGTCCGCTGGACCGCGTCCTGAACAACTTCGCCCGACGCGCCGGCGTGCTGCTGTCGTTCGACCCGGCCATCACGCATGACCGCCAGACTCCCGGCCTGTCCGGCCGTTACACCGTGGCCGAAGGCTTCACCATCCTGCTGGCAGGCTCCGGCTTGCAAGCAGTGAAGAACGCCGACGGCGGCTACGTATTGAGCACTGCGACAGTCGGCAGCAACAACAATGCCGTGCTGCCCACCGTCACCATCACCGAAAGCGCAGATCCCACCGCGCCCTACGCCGGCGGCCTGGTCGCACGCGGCGGCAGCCTGGGCGTACTCGGTACGGCCAGCGTGATGGACACGCCGTTCAGCACCACCAACTACACTTCCCAGGGTATCGAAGACGTGCAGGCGCGCGCGATCGGCGACGTGATCGCCAATGACTCCTCAGTGCGCAACACCAACGGCAACGGCGGTTTCGGCGACAGCTATCAGATCCGCGGCTTCACGATGTCCGCCAACGACGTTGCATTCAACGGCCTGTACGGCATGGTGCCGCTGACTCGCATGCCGATCGCCATGGTCGAGCGCATCGAAGTGCTGAAAGGTCCGGGCACCCTGATGTACGGCATGGGTCCGGCCGGCGGCGTCGGCGGCGCAGTCAACCTGGTCTCCAAGCGCGCCCACGAAGATCCGATTTCCAGCGTGACCGCGACCTACCTGTCCAATTCGCAGTTCGGCCTGAAGGGCGACATCGGTCGTCGTTTCGGCGAGAACCAGGAATGGGGCATCCGCGTCAACGCGCTGTACGCCGACGGCAACACCGGCCTGTCCGGCAGCAACCAGCAGCAGAGCATGGGCTCGGTCGGCCTCGACTACAACGGCGGCCGCGTACGCTGGAGCCTGGATGCCTACACCCAGCATGAGGACACGCGCAACTTCCGTCCGCAATTCAGCCTGGGGGCCGCCCTCACTGCGGTGCCTAAGGCACCGTCGGGCGACACCAACCTGTATCCGGGCAACACGATGCAGAGTGACGACAAGGCCGTCGCCACGCGTCTGGAATACGATATTAATGACAACCTGACGGCCTATGGCGCAGTCGGTTACCACGTCGCACAATCGGCACAGAATTTCCCGCGCGCCACGATCACTTCCGTGCAGGGCGCCACCAGCGTGACCAACGGCTACTACGACCAGAAGGTGACATCCACTTCGGCCGACGTCGGCATGCGCGTGCGCTTCAACACCGCCGGCATCAAGCACACGGTGATCGCGGGCGCCAACATGCTCAATCAGCAAACCGATTACTTCTATCCGGCGGCAAGCGCAGCGGTGGCGTCCAACCTGTATAACCCGGTACCTTTACCGGCAATGACGGGCGTACGTGGAGATCCAACGCCACGCAGCCAACAGCGCCTGACCAGTCTGGCGCTGACCGATACGATGTCGTTGCTCAATGACCGTCTGATCTTTATTGCAGGCCTGCGCCATCAACAGGTTTACACGCATAGCCTGACCGACGCTACGCAGACGTCGAACAAGACGGCGATTTCGCCGGTGATGGCGGTAGTCGTCAAGCCAATCGAAAATCTGTCCCTGTACGCCAACTACACGGCGGCGCTGACCGCAGGCAGCATTGTCCAGCCGCCAAATGCCAATCAGGGCCAGGCGTTCCCGCCATCCAAGTCCAAACAATATGAGACCGGCGCCAAGATGGACTGGGGCCGCATCACTACCACTGCGGCAGTGTTCCAGATCGAACAAAGGAACAACTCCACCCAACTGATCAACGGCTTGCAATACGCCACCCAGGATGGCCGTGCGCGCATCCGCGGCCTTGAACTGGCGGGCTATGGCGAACTGGTGCGAGGTCTGCGCTTCAACGCCAGCGGCACCTTCTTCGATACCGAACAATCGCACACCGCCGGCGGCACCAGCGACGGCCGGGAATTGGGCGCCGTGCCGAAGAACAACTTCAACCTGGGCCTGGACTGGGATACCCCATGGCTGACCGGACTGGCGCTGAATACCCGTGTCACCCGCACCGGCGCCACCCTGTACAGCAACACCAGCAACCTGAAGGTGCCGAGCTGGACGCGTACCGACATTGGTGCACGCTACATCACCAAGACAGCCGGCCAGGTCATCACCTATCGCGCCAACATCGAGAACCTGTTCGACAAGAACTACTGGGTGATGCAGAACGGTTATGTCGGCACGTCATCCGGCCGCACTTTCGTGCTGTCGGCGCAAGTGGACTTCTGATCGGGAAATTGCTGCAGATCCGACGCTTTATCAGCCCGCCTTCTTGGCGGGTTTTTTTCGTTGGTTGCGATGGGACGATGGGATTCCAGGCGCTGCTTTTTTAACTCAGCGTTTTATTGAGTTTGGCCAGATCCGCCATCATGCGCTGGTATTCCGCGCTGGTGACCGAACAGCTGTCGGCGATCGCTTCGCTCACCCGCAGACCGGCTTCGCGCATGGCTTCGCCGGCGGGGGTCAGGCTGAGCAGGACATTGCGCTCGTCGCGCGTATCGCGCGCGCGGCTGATGAGGCCTTCGGCTTCCAGGCGCTTGATCAGCGGCGTGACCGACCCGGAATCCTGCTGCAGGCGCTCGGCTACATCCTTCACACCGAGTCCCTGCTGCTGCCACAGCACCACCATCACCAGGTATTGCGGATAGGTGAGGTTCAGCGGCGCCAGCAGCGGCTTGTAGAGTTGCGTCATCTTCAGCGAGGTGCTGTAGAGCGAAAAACACAGGTGCTGGTCGAGCGTGGGCGGGTTGAATTTGGCCATGGCGAAGAAGCTGCGGAAAATCGGAATCCCCTAGCCTAACGGCTCGCGGCCGCCAAGGCAAATCGCCTTTGCGGCCGCAGTTGCGGACAATGCGCCTTCGATTAACGTTGAGCAGCAGCGAAAATCACTTCCGCGACCTTCTCAGGCTGCGACACCATCGGTACGTGGCTGGTCGCCAATGTGGTTGTGGTGGCGTTGATCTTCTTCGCAAAAGCTTGTTCCAGTTCCGGCGAGATCATGCGGTCTTGCGACGACACGATGTAGTAGTTCGGCTTGTTGCGCCAGGCGGCGACGGTGGTCTTGTCGCCGAACGCCTTGGCGGCGATCGGCCCCTGGGTTGCGGCGATCAGTGCGGCCGTGGCAGGCGATACGTCTTGCGCAAAGTTCTTGGCGACCGAGTCAGCCGGCAGCCACAGATAGCCGCCCGCATCCTGTTGCAATGTAGTGATGCCGGCCGGCACGGCGTAATCCTTGCCGAGCGTGGCGGTGGCTTCGCCTTCCGACGGCGCGAACGCGGCGACGTAGACCAGCGCCTTGATCTTGTCGCTGGTGCCGGCTTGCGTGATCACGGTGCCGCCCCAGGAATGGCCGACCAGCACTACCTTGCCGGTCTGGGCATCGACCACGCGCTGGGTGGCGGCGACGTCATCGGCCAGCGAGCTGAGCGGATTCTGCACGGCGACGACTTTCAGGCCCTTGGCTTGCAGCAACGGGATGACCTTTTCCCAGCTGGAGCCGTCGGCGAAGGCGCCATGCACCAGCACGACGGTAGTGGCGTCGGCGGCCAAAGGCGCGGCTTGCACGCTGAATGCAGCGGCCGACAAGAGTGTGGAAGCGAGAACGGCGTTGGCGATGGTGGTCAGTTTCATGATGAGTCCTTTTTGGTTGAAGTCAGATAAAAGTCAGATAAATTAGTTAGCGCGCTAAGTAATAAAGTATTAAAAACGCGCTTCAAGAGGCACGGCGGGGACGACGGGATTAACTATAGCGAACAATTAATTAGCGCGCAATATAATTTTAAATAAATTTGAAACTACGGCAATTTACCCCTTGTTTGCTTTCCGGCAAGAACGCCCGCGTCTATCCGCCGCCGGCACCCGCGACGGTCGGCCGCGAGGATTGCGCAGGCTGCGCCATCTCAGTCATATAGCGTCCCGGCGATACCCCGACCGCCTTGCGGAACATCGTCACGAAGCTGCTGGCGCTTTCGTAGCCGAGATCAGCGGCGACCTGTTGAATGGAAGCGCCCTTCGCCAGCCATTGCACCGCCAGCACGATGGTGAACTGCTGGCGCCAGCGGCCGAAACTCATGCCGGTCTGCTGCGCGACCAGACGCGACAACGTACGCTCACTCAGGCCGGCCCATTTGGCCCACGTCTCTATCGTCCCGCGTTCGGACGGCGTCGCCAGCATCATGCCGACTATCCTGCGCAGCCGCTCATCGACCGGCATCGGCAAATGCAGCGTGCTGATCGACGCGGCGTTGATTTCGTCGAACAACAGCGTCACCAGATGCGATTCCGTGCCGCCTTCGGGATACAGCGCCGGAAAACCGGCCGAGCGGATCAGCAACTCGCGCAGCAACGCCGTCGCGGTAAATGTGCAGCAAGTCGAAGGCAGCTGTGAAGGAATGGCCGGATCAAGGAAAGCGTTATAACCCTCGATTGTCCCCTCGGCCTTGATCGCGTGCAGCATGTCGCAGGGAATCCAGATGGCGCTGTGCGGCGGCACCAGCCAGAGTCCGCCCGCCGCTTCGCATGTCAGCACGCCGCGCAGGCACAGCAGGATCTGTCCCTTCCGGTGCCGATGAAAGTCCAGCTCCAGCCGCCCGGTCGTCTCCATGGCGATGCCGAATGTGGTGATGGGACGAGGAATATCGTCGGGATCGATCCAGGTGGTCGGCGGCGGCAATTCGGGCCGGGGGAGTTCTGTCAGGATCGGCATGGCGAGAGCCCCCGTAACGTTTGATTGGCAAGAATACGAAATATATTGGCAAAGTTTAGCATTGCTGCCCATCGGCACCACCGATATGCTGACCTGAACAGGCAATGCCACCGCAATGCCAATCCAAAGTCACTCACCCCGCCCTCCATGACCACCTCTTCGCACGCAACGACCACTACGACGCCACGCCAGACTGGCGGTTTCAGCAAAGCCCTGCTGCGCCTGTTCATGAAACGCGCCGTCATCGTCGCGACGGAGAATCTGGCCGGACAATTTCATTTGCTCACGCTGGAGAGTCCTGCATTCAGGGGAGTGGCATGGCAACCCGGCCAGAAAGTGCAGATAGCGATGGGATCCGCCTTTGTCGCGCGCACCTTCACTCCTGTCGAATGGCATGCCGCGACCGGCCGCACGCGCCTGCTCGGCTATGCGCATGGGGCAGGACCGGGCAGCGACTGGCTGCGCGAGGCCAGGAAAAACGATGAATGCGATGTGTTCGGGCCGCGCTCTTCACTCGATACGCGTGCGCTCACGGGGCCGGTGGTCATCTTTGGGGATGAAACCTCCATCGGACTCGCCTGTGCGCTGCAACACCGGCATCAGGAAACAGCTGTGCAAAGTTTCCTGGAAACCGATGATATGGACAGCGTCCGCGCCGTGGCGGCGCACCTCGGAATCGGCGGCCTCCACCTGTCGCAGAGGATAGCGGGCGACGCGCATCTGCAGGCCATCGTCGAACAGCTTGCGGCGCTTGCCTCCACCGGTTCGACCTTCCTGCTGACCGGCAAGGCGCAGTCGATACAGCGGTTGCATCGCGGCCTGAAATCCACCGGCGTCCCCGGCGCGCGCATCCTGACCAAAGCCTATTGGGCGCCAGGCAAGACCGGTCTGGACTGAAACATTCTCACGACGGAGTTCCCCATGCCCGATCTCGACAGTCTCTATTCGCCGCCTTCCGAAATGATCCAGAAGTCGGTGCTGCCACATCTGGTGCCGTTCCATGTCGCCTATATCGAGGCGGCAACATTCTTTTGCCTGGCCACGGGGCGACAGCAGGGACTGGACGCCTCGCCGCGCGGCGGCGAACCGGGCTTCGTTCACGTCCTCGATTCAAAGACGCTCGCCTTCGCCGACTGGCCCGGCAACAATCGCATCGAATCGCTGCGCAACCTGCAGGAAGACCCACGCGCCGCGCTGCTGTTCATCTTCCCGGGCCTCGATATCTTCATGCGCGTCAACGGCAACGCCACCGTCTGCACCGATCCCGATTTGCTCGCCACCCTGGGCGAATCCGGGAAAATACCCAAGACCGCCATCGTCATCCTGATCGACGAAGTGCTCTTCCATTGCGGCAAGGCAATCAACCGCGCACGGCTGTGGGCAGACGAATCGCGCCTCGACCGCGCGGCGCTGCCCAGCGTCGGCGCCATGAAAGCCTCGTTCACCGGCGCAGGCGAAGAACAGGCCAGGCTGGTGGATGAGCATTCTTCCCGCAGCGTCAGGACCGATCTTTACTGAAACCCCGATGCCGGCATCAGGAGTTTCAACAAGCGTTTCAACAAGCATTCCAACAACCGCCAAATCGGCAATTGACATGACCGCCTGACAACGACTACGCTGGTCCCGATGCAGTCTACCGGGGGAGGCAGTCATGACGGGGAGTCAATCGCGGCCGCTGACGTTGCCGGAGGTGATGGAGCACCATATCCAGTTCACCGAAAACGCCATCGCCATCTTCGATCCGGACGGCAACTTTGTCTTCCACAACCAGGCCTTCGTCAGGACCTTCGGGCTGGAAGCCGAGGCCATGGTGGGCTGGCATTCCGATGACTGGCTGACGTGGATGTACGTGCACCGCGGCGGCGTCAATATTGAATGGGATTCGCTGGAGGCGTGGTTGAATTACGTACACAGTGTCTCCCGCTCCAAACCATTCCGCCGTTTCGAGACCGACCTGATCGACGGCCGCTGGCTGCTGGTGAGCGAACAAATCTATTCGTCCGGACACCTGGTCCTGCATTGCGCGGACATCACTCTGCAAAAGAAGACCGAACGGGATCTGAAGGAAGCCATCGCCACCATCAAACACATCGCGCAAACCGACGAGCTCACCGACCTCCCCAATCGGCGCCACGTATTGAGCCGGTTCCACGAAGAGCTGCTGCGCGCCGCGCGCTACAAACATGCGCTCTGCATCGGCATCCTCGACATCGATCATTTCAAGCGCGTCAACGACAAGTACGGACACCCCGTCGGCGATGCCGTGCTGCGGCACTTCTCAACGTTTCTGCGCACGCATCTGCGCGCCCAGGACATCGTCGGACGCCTGGGCGGCGAAGAGTTTGTCGTGATCTTTCCCGAGACCAAACTTGCTGATGCGATGTTCGTGCTCAACAGGATCATCGGCATGCTGCATACGGAATGCCTGGCGGAAATCGCACCCGATCTCTCTTATACATTTTCCGGCGGGCTGGCCTCCACCGAGGCAGGACAAGCGGATAACAGCGACCTGCTCCTGGCCAATGCGGACAACGCCTTGTACCAGGCAAAAAATGGCGGACGCGACAAGGTCGTCTGCTACCGGCATTGTGCCGACACCCCGGCCCCTTTTTCCGTCCTCGGCGACGAACAGATGTCGGGATGAGATGATTTTCCTCACGTAGACTCCGCCTGCGCGGCCCGCCCATGCGCAAACGTCCGGCACCCGGCCGGACGTTTTTCTTTCCTGAAAAACGAAGCGATCAGAACAGCTTGGCGATACGGAAGTTGATGCGGTTGCGCTCCTTCAGGCCGTTTTCGACGGCGACATCCTGGCCGTACTGGAACTGCACCTGCGTGCTCGGATTGATGAAGCTGGTGACGGTCAGGCGGGCATATTGCGTGTTGAGCTTGTCGCCCTGCTTGACGCCGTTGACCTCGGTCTCGCCGCCGCGCACGCTGCCGAAACCGACCGACAAGGCGGTGGCAGCCGACAGGTTGTAGCGCAGATGCGCCTGCGCCTCATAGCGCGGAGCCTGCTTCATGGTGGCGTGCGCCGGTGTGAAGTCGGTGTTGTTGCCGTTGATCGTCACGTCGCCCACCAGGTCGAGCGCCCAGTCGGCGTTGAAGTGGCGGATGTAGGCCAGCTGGAACAAGGCCTTCCAACGGTTCTCCCCGAGGTTCAACAGCTTGTTGCTGTCGTAGTTGCCAGTCGGCAGATACAGATAAGGGCCGATGCTGATGACGTCGCGCGTGGTCTGGTCGAGGATGAACTTGACCGGCGCGCCCAGGATCAGGTCGCCGGTGCCGCTGGCGTTGCCGAGCACGGAGGCATCGCCGTTGGTGCGCAGCGTGCCGAACGGCAGGATGAACTGCGGGTCGAGCACGGCGCTCTCGGAAATTTTGACGACGTGAATGTAACGCGCCAGCGCCACGTTGGACGTCAGCCCGAAGTTGCCGGATACCTTGTTGCCATGCACGTAGGAATCCTTGCGTTCGGCATACTGGTAGTACAGCATCGCGATGTTGGCGCCGGCGGGGTAGGCTTCATAGTCGCCGGCGGTTACCTCCAGCGCAGAGGCAGATTGTGACAGCGACAGCGCATAGAGCAGGCTGGCGGCGAGCACCGCGCGCCAGATGCCGGTGCCATTGCCTGTACATTGCGGCGGATGGTCCTGGTGCGATGAATACATCTGATCTTTCTTGCTACCCGAATTTTTTGTGAACATGGTTCTCTCCCTGAATAGTAGTAAGGACATGACGGTGAAACTACAGATGCGATACCGATGAATCAGTCGGCGACGGCATTCATCAGGCCGGTGCGTGCATGGCAATTGAGGTATTCATAGTCCTGCTCCTGCGGCTTGAGGATCGACACTTCGTGGTAGACCGCGAGCTTGAGCTGGAACTGCAGCGCCTGCACCATGCGCATGAAGGTGGCGAAGATCTCCACGTGGGTGGGATGCGACTCCGACCAGCGCTCCATGTCGGCCAGCGAGCGCCAGTAGCTGACGCCGAAACTCTTTTCCAGCGGTTTTCCCTGCGCGTCGACGTGCGTCATGTAGCGGTTGCTGTAGCAACCGATGCTGCGGCCTTCGTCGCGCAGAAACTTCATGCCCGCGGCCAGTACCGGCTCCATCTCGTCGAGATACAGCTGGCGTTCGCGGCCGTCGGTGTCGGTCCATTCCTGCCCGGAGCGAATGATCGCGACGTTGTCGTGGCCGGCGAGCTTGACGCGCTTGCCGAAGCCGGGCGTACCGCTCGTCACCTGCACCTGCCCTTCTGCCACCAATGCATCGGTCTGCGCCAGCGGGATGCGGTCGCGCATCGAGCCCCAATAGCCGTGCTCCTGGAACTCGCCGCTCAATCCTTCCATGACGACGCCGACGCCTTCAAGGTGATTGGGCGTGTTGAACATGGTTTCAAAATGTTCGATGCGCGGCGTCAGTATTTCGCGGAAATAGCCGATTCCGTCCTGCAGCCGCTGTTGGTCGTTCCACCACGACGACACCGCCAGGCTGTCGCGCCAGCGCAGATAGGCGGCGGGCTCGCTCCAGTAGGCGATGGCAATCATGTTGTCGTAGCCCTCGGCGTCGACGTAATGCGTCAGATCGTGATGGCCGGGGCCGTCCGTCACGGCAAAGCCGGCGACGATCTGCGCGAGCGCACGGCAGGCCTTGCCGTGCTGTTCCCTGCCCTTGGATTGCACGCCGAAATAGCCCATTACCACTTGGGTGACGGCGCCATCGGCGCGCGACGTCCAGCAGGGATATGGCGGCGCGTAGTCGTCTTCGATACGCCGGGTTCGGGTGCGCGGGCATTGCAGGTGTGGGGCGATTGCTGATTCCATGAAGTGCTCCTGTTCGGATCGGAAGGAAATATCGGTTGCTGGCGGTTTGTTACTGAACCGTCACGGGTGGAGATACTGGCGGGGCGGCCTCATCGTCGATGCGCTCCTGCTGGTCCAGCGGCAGAGAGAAATATTCGACCGGCGCCGCCTTGCGCTTGTTGAGCAGCAGGCGCGTGACATCCGGACGGGCGTAATGGCCAGCCGGGTCGGCCACCGACTTGGCGACGTTGATGGCGCTGAAATCGAGCTCGGCAATCAGCAGGCCTTCCTGGTCCGGCGGCAGCTTGTCGCACAAGGGCGCGCCATCCGGTCCATAGATCACGGCATGGCCGCCGCCGGCATGCAGCAGCTGGTGTTTGTCGTCGGTATCGCACAGCAGCGAGATCATCTCCGGCGACACCGTGGCGCACGGCGCGATCACGAAACAGGAACCCTCCACCGCGTAGATGCGGCTGGCGGCATTGTTGACCTCGGCGCCGAGCGCATGCGCGAACGGATCGTAGATCGAGAAGCTGGGCCAGGCGGCGACGTGGATCTGCTCGTTCTGCGCATACATGGCGTACTTGGACAAAGGTTGCAGATGCTCCCAGCAACACAGTGCGCCCAGACGACCGATATCAAGATCGTGCACCGCCAGGTCACTGCCGTCGCCCTCGCCGAACACGGTGCGCTCGACATGGGTCGGCTTGAGCTTGCGACGGCGCGCCACATCCTTGCCATCCGGGCCGATGATCCATTGCCCGATATACAGCGTGCTGCCGCTGCGCTCGGACAGGCCCATGACGACGTACATGCGGTTGCGCCGGGCGGCGGCACGCAGTTGTTCAGCTTCGGCACTGTCGTAACGCAGCGAGTTGTCGACGTAGCTGCTGACGAAGCCGCGCATGATGGCCCAGGCCGGCGTTCCTATCCAGGTCCAGAACGGATAGCCGGGCAACCAGGTTTCGGGAAAGGCGATCAGCTGCACGCCGGCGGCGGCGGCTTCATCGATCAGTTGCACCGATTTGTCGATGCCGCCCTGCAGGTCGAGAAATGCGGGAGCGGCCTGCACTGCCGCCACTTTCAGTGTGACGGGGTGCTTGCTTGATGAGGACATGCGTTTCTCCAACAATAAATCCACGATGAAAGATGCAGCTGAGACATGACGCATGCCGCAACTGCGCTTGCACGGCCCGTGAAGCAGCCGTCGAAGCGCAGTATGTGGACAAGCCCGGCATGCGTCTTGCTCAGGACGGCAGTGGACTTGACTGAAACGGAGATGGCGCGCTTTACAGTTGCGCAAAGCCGGGAGTATTGTCTGCATGTCAGATGCGGCAAGGATTTGCGGCGCATGCGTATTGATGGACGGCATCAGTCTCCGGACATCAGGCGAGACACTCAGAGGGACAACAAGGCGACACGGGGGAGGCCCGGCAAAGATGAACCCAAAGCTGCATCCGGAAACTGTTTCTGCCGCATCGCTCGGCGGCGCCGTCGCGCTGTCGACCGACGGCTTGCTGCCGCATGAACGGGTGGACTACTGGCGGGAGATGGTGTGCAGGCGTTTTGCCGAAGTACAGATCTCGTCACGCCTGGGCCGTGATTTTTCCGGAGAAATGCTGACGCATCAATATGGCCCGTTGCGCGTCACGAACGTGGTCGCCAAGGCGCAGTCGGTGTCGCGCGTGGCCCGGCAAGCCAAAACCGAGAGCGAGGATTGCTACTTCGCGGTCATCCTGCTGGCCGGTTGCGAATTCCTGGAACAGGACGGCCGCGAAGCGCGTCTGCGGCCCGGCGACATCTCGATCTACGATGCGACACTGCCGCACAACCTGATCTTCCCGGAAGACTTCAAGAAGCTGATCATTCAGATTCCGCGCCATGAACTTGGCAAACGCGTCACCGGTCTGGACCGCTCCACCGCGCTGACGATCCCGGGGAGCGATGGCGCCGGCGCCATCGCTTCGGGTTTCTTTCGCTCGCTGGCCGGCCACTCCGCGCAACTCAACGATCAACAGCGCACCGGCCTGTCGGAACAGGCGCTGGACCTGTTGTCGCTGGCGCTGGCGTCGGTGGCGCCGGTCAATCTGAGCCTGTCGCGCAGCCGCCCTTTTTCGCTGGCGCGGGTCAAGAGTTTCATTGACAGCCAGCTCGGCAATTGCGAACTCGACAGCAACATGGTCGCTCAAGGCGCCGGCTTGTCGCCGCGCTACGTGAACCAGCTGTTCGAGGAGGAAGGCACGTCGCTCATGCGCTATGTCCTGCGCTGCCGTCTGGATCGCTGCCGCGCGGACATGCTGAACCGGAACAGCCCGGACCTGCGCGTCTACGATATCGCGCTGCGCTGGGGTTTCAACGACGCCTCGCATTTCAGCAGATCGTTCCGCAATCAGTTCGGGATCGGACCGCGTGACTTTTGCGCTTCGCAGTTGAAGAAATGAGCTTGGCTGCGGCGTGGGAAACGACGCTGCAGGCCGGATCCGCCCTTCCCGCCTCAAATGCCCCGACGCCGCTCTTGCCCAAGTTCAACATGCGAAACAACTTGACTAGTGCATATGCACATGATAAGGTCTGCACATGGACACTACTCCTTCACTGACGGACTGCAATTTGTTCGCAACCAAACAGGCTGCGCGGTTCATTACGCAGCTGTATGAGCGTCATCTCGCCACGGTCAATGTCACCAGTTCGCAAGTAACGATCCTGGCGGTGATTTATGAGCGCCCCGAGATCACGATGACGGAATTGTCGGAAATGGTCGTGATGGATCGCACCAGCCTGGTCCGTGCCATCCAGCCCTTGAGCCGCGATGGATACGTTGTGCAACAGTCGGAGGCCGGATCGAGGAAAATCAGCCTGTCGCTTTCCAAAGCAGGTTCGAGGAAATTCCTCGATGCCCTCCCGCATTGGCGTGCGGCTCAGAAAGAGTATGAAGAACTGGTCGGCAAGGATCGCGCCAAATTACTGCGGCAGGAGTTGCTCGCGGTAACTCAACGCTGAGGACAAAGCGCTGAATTACCGCGCTGAATCACCGCATTAAAATCCAGTTAAAAGGCATCAGGTTCATGGCGAGGCACTGTCCTCGCTATTTTTTAACACCATAAAGTGCATATGCACATTTAATTGATTAATCAGCGAGGGGTTTCATGGGAATCAACAATAAATATCTGGGCATGGCGCTGTCAGGCGCATTGATCGCAACACTTGCCGCCTGCAGCAAACCAACGCCGCCTCCGGCGACAACGCCCAAAGTTGCCTCCTTTACCGTGCAAAACGTGGAACATGATTCCGCCAGCTACACCGGCGTCGTGCATGCACGCACCGAAAGCAATCTGGGGTTCCGGGTGCCGGGCAAGATCGTGGGACGCCTGGTCGATCCCGGCGAATTGGTCAAGCGCGGCCAGGCTTTGTTCAAGCTCGACAGCACCGACTACACCCTGGCGCAACATGCAGCGCGTTCCGCCGTGATCGCGGCCGAAGCACGCGACGTGCAAGCCCAGGCGGATGAAGTGCGCCTGCGCAAGCTGCTCAGCTCCGGCGCCGTTTCCAGGCAGGCGTATGAGCAAAGCAAGGCGCTGGCGGATTCCACCAAGGCGCAACTCGATGCCGAACGGGCCCGCGCCGGCCAGGTTGAAAATCAATCCGACTACTCCGTCCTGCGCGCCGATGCCGAAGGCGTCGTCATGGACGTCCTGGCCGATGCCGGACAAGTGGTCAGCGCAGGACAGACGATCGTGCGACTGGCGCAGAAAGGTCCGCGCGAAGCGGTCGTCAGCATCCCCGAGAACGGCCTCGGCCAGGCGCGCCGCCAGGCCAGCGCCGCACTCTACACCGACGACACTCAAAAATTCCCGGCAAAGCTGAGAGAGCTCTCGGCCATGGCCGATCCCCTCACCCGCACTTACCAGGCGCGCTATGTCCTGTCCGGCAAAGGAGAACAGGCGCCGCTGGGCTCGACAGTCACCATCCGGCTTACCGGTGACGCCTCGGCAAGCGAGCAGACCGAAGTTCCGATCGGCGCACTGATCGACAAGGGTCATGGCGCGAGCGTCTGGCTGATCGAAAAACAAACCCAGGTCGTCAAACTGGTCCCCGTGACGGTAGTCCGCCTCGGTGAAGAATTCGCCGCCATCGGTGCAGGCTTGAAGTCGGGCGATGTGATCGTCGCCTATGGTACGCATCTGCTGAAGGCCGGCGACAAGGTGTCGACGCTGCCGGCTACACGTACGGGTGGTGCGTCATGAGCGGCTTCAATCTTTCCGCTTTCGGCGTAAGGGAACGCGCGGTCACGCTGTTCCTGATCATCGCGATCGCCGTTGCCGGCGCCTTCGCCTTCATCAAGCTGGGGCGTGCGGAAGACCCCAGCTTCACCGTCAAGATCATGACCGTGACCGCGCTGTGGCCAGGTGCCACCGCCAAGGAAATGCAGCAGCAAGTCGGCGACCGCCTGGAAAAGCGCCTGCAGGAACTGGAGTCCTACGATCGCGTGGAAACCGCCGCACGGCCAGGTCTGATCACGATGAAACTGTTCCTCAAGGATTCGACGCTGCCCGCGCTGGTGCCGGAACAGTTTTACCAGGCCCGCAAGAAACTGGGCGACGAGGTCATCAACATACCGCGCGGCGCCATTGGCCCGGTCATCAATGATGAATACTCGGATGTCTATTTCACGCTGTTTTCACTCAACGCACCAGGCCTGCCGCATCGCCAGTTGGTGACTGAAGCCGAAATCCTGCGCCAGCAATTGCTGCACGTGGACGGCGTCCAGAAGGTCAATATCCTCGGCGAGCAGCAACAAAAAATCTACGTCGACATTTCCAATCAACGTCTCGCCACGCTGGGCGTCAAGGCGCAAGCCATCTTTGACGCGCTGAATCGTCAGAACGACATGACGCCGTCCGGCTTTGTCGAAACCACCGGCCCGCGCGTCTATCTGCGCGTGGACGGGGCAATCAACAACATCGAGGCGGTCAAGGCGATTCCCGTTGCTGCCGGTGGACGCAGCTTCAAGCTCGGCGATATCGCCGACGTCAAGCGCGGCTATGAAGACCCAAAGTCTTTCCTGGTACGCATCCAGGATGAACCGTCGCTGATGCTGGCTGTGGTCATGAAAAAGGGCTTCAACGGACTGACGCTGGGCAAATCCCTGACAAAAGAACGTGACCTGATTCAGGCTTCGCTGCCGCTGGGCATGTCGCTGACCAAGGTGTCGGACCAGGCGCTGGCCATTGAAGCGGCGATCGATGAATTCATGATCAAGTTCGTCATGGCGCTGGCCGTGGTCATCATCGTCAGCCTGGTGACGCTGGGCTTCCGGGTCGGCGTCGTCGTCGCGGCGGCGGTACCGCTCACGCTGTCGGCGGTGTTCATCATCATGTTGGCGACCGGTCGCGACTTCGACCGCATCACGCTGGGCGCACTCATCCTTTCACTGGGCTTGCTGGTCGATGACGCCATCATCGCGATCGAGATGATGGTCGTGAAAATGGAAGAAGGCATGGACCGGATTTCCGCCGCAACCTACGCCTGGGGCGCCACTGCCGCGCCAATGGCATCCGGCACGCTGGTGACCATCATCGGTTTCCTACCGGTCGGCTTCGCCAGGTCCACGGCCGGCGAATATGCCGGCAACATCTTCTGGGTCGTGGCGTTTTCGCTGATCACGTCGTGGTTTGTCGCGGTCCTCTTCATTCCCTACCTGGGCGTCAAGATGCTGCCGAATATTCCGGTGCATGCCGGCGGACAGGATGCCATCTACGCCACCAAAAACTATCAGCGCTTCCGCGCATTGGTGCGCTGGTGCGTCGACAAGAAATGGATCACCGCCGCGGTCACCATCGGCGTGTTTGCCGCCGCCATTTTCGGCATGGGCTTCGTGCAGAAGCAGTTCTTCCCCAATTCGGAACGGCCGGAGCTGACCATCGAAGTCAACCTGCCGCCCGGCAGCGCGTTCAGCGCCACCGATGCCACCGTCAGGAAGATAGAAGAAGCGCTGCACAAGGAACCTGAAGCAAAAATCGTCTCGAGCTACATCGGCCAGGGCGCCCCGCGCTTCTTCCTCTCGGTCAATCCCGAGCTGCCCAATCCGGCTTTCGCACAACTGATCGTGTTGACCGACAACGCCAAGGACCGCGACGCCCTCAAAGCCAGGTTCAGCAAGATGATCGCCGACGGCAAGTTCGCCAATGCCCGCGTGCGGGTGAGCCAGTTCGTGTTCGGCCCGCCGGTGCCGTTCCCGGTCCTGTTCCGCGTCGTCGGACCGGACCTCAATACCGTGCGCGACATCGCCTTCAAGGTCAGGGACGTGGTGCAGAGCAATCCCGACACCCGCGACGTGCATCTGGACTGGGGCGACCGGACGCAGACCTTGCGTCTGGAACTGGATCAGGAACGCCTGCGCCAGGTCGGTCTCAATCCGCGCGATGCCGCCCTGCAACTGCAATCGATCCTCAACGGCGCCTCGACCACGCAGGTCAGGGACGGCCTGCGCATTGTCGACGTGATGGTGCGGGGTGTGAAACGCGACCGCACCAGCCTGGCGGAAATCGGCAACCTGACGCTGACGACCCAGGACGGCGTTGCGGTTCCGCTGTCGCAGGTCAGTAAGCTGTCGTCGAACGTCGAAGACGCCGTATTGAAACGCTATAACCGCGAGCTCTATATCGCCGTGCAGGGCGACGTGCGCGACGGCGTGCAACCGCCCGACGTCACGCACGCCATCCTGCCAAAACTGGATGCGATCAAGGCTGCATTGCCGGCCGGCTATCACATCGATACCGGCGGTTCGGTGGAAGAAAGCGCCAAGGCCGACGTCGCATTGGCCGCGATGTTCCCGCTGATGATCATCCTGATGCTGGCCGTGATCATGTTCCAGGTCCGCTCCTTTGCCACCATGTGGATGGTCTTCGCCACCGCGCCGCTGGGGCTGGTCGGTGCCGTGCCAACATTGCTGATCTTCCACCAGCCGTTCGGATTCAACGCCATCCTCGGCCTGATCGGCCTGGCCGGCATCCTGATCCGCAACACGCTGATTCTAGTTGATCAGATCCGCAGCGACCTGCTGTCGGGCATGACGCCGTACCAGGCCGTGATCGAATCGACCGTGCGACGCGCACGTCCGGTCATCCTGACTGCGGTCGCCGCCATGCTGGCCTTCATTCCGCTAACGCATTCCTCGTTCTGGGGTCCGCTGGCCTACGTCCTGATCGGTGGCGTCGGCGTCGGCACGGTGCTGACGCTGCTGTTCCTGCCGGCCCTTTATGCCATCTGGTTCAAGGTGAAACGCCCGGCCGCATCCGCCCATCCAGCCGGCGTCAGCCACTCACCTATTTGAGGCAAGCATGATGAAAACCAATTTCCAGTCCTTACAGACAATCGCTGGCATTTCTCTGATCAGCGCGTTGCTGGCGGCGTGCTCGCTGGCGCCGTCGTACGAACAACCGCCGCTGCCGGTCGCGGCGCATTGGCAAAAAACGGATGCTGCTGACGTGCAGCCCGACGCCCTGCAGGCGGCATCAATCGCCTGGACCGATTTCTTCCAGGATGCGCAATTGAAGTCGGTGATCGCCGCCGCACTCGACAACAACCGCGACCTGCGCGTGGCCACGCTCAACATTGAACGCGCCCGGGCGATGTACAACATCCAGTCCGCCGACCGGCTGCCCAACCTGGCATTGAACGGCAACGGCGCACGCCAGGGCCTGCCGGCGGACGTCAATCCGACCGGCAGAGCCGGCGTCAACAGCAGCTATTTCGCCGGCGTCGGCCTGGCCGCGTTTGAAATCGATCTGTTCGGCCGGGTCAGGAACCTGAGCGAAGCGGCGCTGCAACGCTACTTCGCGACAGAGCAGGCGCAACGCAGCGCGCAGATCAGCCTGATCGCCGAAGTGGCCAACACCTACGAAGCGCTGGTGGCCGACCGGCGCCTCTTGCAACTCACCGAAAATACGCTGGCCAGCCGGGCCGATTCCTATGATCGGCAAAAGCAGTTGTATGCCGAAGGCGCGAGTTCCGAATATGACCTGCGGCAGGCGGAGTCGCTTTTCGAAGCCGCCAAGGCTGCGCGCGCGCAACAAACACGGCGCAAGACGCTCGATGAAAATGCCTTGACCGTACTGGTCGGCCAACCGCTTGCAGCGGATATCGGAACCGCGAACGCGGTATCGGCCGGGCAGGTTCTGCCGGACCTTCCCGCCGGACTGCCTTCGGACCTGCTCACCGCACGACCCGACATCCTCCAGCAAGAAGCCGTACTGCGTTCGCAGAACGCCAACATCGGCGCGGCGCGGGCGGCATTTTTCCCGCGCATTTCCCTGACGGGGAATTTCGGCTCCGCCAGCAGCCAGCTGTCCGGATTGTTCGACTCGGGCTCGCGCTCGTGGTCGTTCCTTCCGCAGATCTCCATCCCGATCTTTGAAGGCGGCCGCAATATCGCCAACCTGAACGTGGCCGAGACCGACAAGAGAATCGCCGTCGCCCAGTACGAAAAGACGGTGCAGGTCGCCTTCCGCGAAGTCGCCGATGCGTTGGCGGGCCGCGCGACGCTGGCCGACGAAGCCCGTGCCGTAAAGGCCCAGGAGGCGGCGGAATCGGCACGCTACGGTTTTGCCAGGAGCCGCTATGAAGCCGGCTATTCCAGCTATCTGGAATACCTGGACGCGCAACGCTCGCTGTTCGCAATCCAGCAGCAATCCATCCAGGTGCAACTTGCGGAGCTGCAGAATCGCATCACGCTCTACAAGGTTCTTGGCGGCGGCTGGAAGACGGCCAAACAATAGGAACAGAAACAGAAGCCGGCCTCGTCTCTTTTTCAGGGGCGGGGAAATGCTTCAACACCGCCAACAAGTGTCCCTGGCGACATACGTGTTAAGGTGAGCTCGTGCGCATCGCCGCACGAAGCTCACACCCTTCCGGCAGACTTGGCCGGGGACCGTGTTCCCTCATGTAGCTGAACACCATGTCTCGAAGGGGCTCTGATCCACTCTTTCATCATCACCTGCGAGCACGGCGGCAATCGCATTCCTGCGCCGCATGACGGTCTGTTTCTGGATCAGTTGAGTTTGCTCGACTCTCATCGCGGCTACGATGCCGGTGCGCTGCTGATGGCGCAAGATCTGGCGACAGCTTTCGATGGAGCGCTGGTGATCTCGACCGTCAGCCGTTTGCTGGTCGATCTCAATCGCTCTATCGGCCATCCGCAACTCTTTTCAGAGACGACCCGACGCTTGCCACCATCGGTACGTGAAGAAATCCTGGCGCAGTATTACCGCCCTTATCGCGAGCAGGTCGAGCATCTGGTGGCGCAAGCCGTAGCCGACGGACAGCGCGTGATCCACATTTCTTCGCACAGCTTCACGCCAGAGCTGAACGGCAAGGTGCGCAATGCCGATATCGGCTTGCTCTACGATCCTGCCCGACACGGCGAGGTCGAACTGTGCGCCCGCTGGCGGGCGACCTTGGCTGAACTTGCACCATCATTGCGCGTGCGCCGCAACTATCCCTATGCAGGCAAAGGCGACGGCCTGACCGCCTGGCTGCGCCGGCGCTTCGCACCGACCGCCTATGTCGGCATCGAGCTGGAGGTCAATCAGCAGATTGTTGATGCGGCAGGCGAGCAATGGATGGCATTGCGTGGTTTGCTGGTGGACAGCCTGGGCACGGTATGTGCATTGAAGGTTGGATGAACGTGTTTCGCTACCTGCGGTCTGGTTAACTGTCTTGTTAACTTAACGCCCCTCAACCTCAGCCGTTTGTCCTGCGTGCAACTTGCATCTCGCTTGACGCGGCTGAAAACCGGAACCTGTCATGAAAATCCATATCGGTTTTGAAATGGTCTACGATTGCCCGCAACCGACTCCCATGATTTTCAACCTGAACGTCCACTTCACGCGGGTATCCGATCTGGTCAGCCGCGATGACCTGATGTTCGATCCCCCGGTTCCGCGCACGGCCTACCGCGACAGTTTCGGCAACTGGTGTACGCGTATCGTGGCGCCACAAGGCCGTATGCGCATTTCCGCCGATGCCGTCGTCAACGACAGCGGCGCCCCTGACGTGCTCTCGCCGCAGGCGCGACAGCTGGCCGTGCAGGACTTGCCCGAAGAGCCGCTGCTGTTCTTGCTCGGCAGTCGCTACTGCGAAACGGATCGCCTGTCGCCGATTGCGTGGCAACTGTTCGAGCATGCACCGACAGGCTGGGGCCGCGTGCAGGCAATCTGCGACTACGTCCATCACCACATCGTGTTCGGCTACGAAAACGCCCGCATGACGCGCACCGCGCTGGAAGCATTCAACGAAAGAGTCGGCGTTTGCCGCGACTACGCCCATCTGGCGGTCGCGTTCTGCCGCTGCATGAATATTCCGGCGCGCTATTGCACCGGTTACCTGGGCGACATCGGCACGCCACCGCCGCATGGCACGATGGATTTCGCCGCCTGGTTCGAGGTGTTCCTCGACGGTAGCTGGCACACCTTCGACGCCCGCAACAATACGCCGCGCATAGGCAGGGTCCTGATTGCCCGTGGCCGCGACGCCGCCGATGTGGCGCTCAACAACACCTTCGGTCCCAATACGTTGAGCAGCTTCAAGGTGTGGACCGACGAAGTCAGTCAGCGTCAGCCGGGCGAACCGTGGCTATGATCGTCTGTTAGAGAACGCCCGCGCTGCGCCGCCATGCCATGCGCGGCAATGCCGGGATCAGCAAGCCCAGGCAAATCAGCGCCACGCCCATGAGCAGATCCGCCGACAAGGCCTCGCCAAAGATCAGCGACGACAGCGTGATGCCCACCACCGGCACGCCCAGCATGCAGACCGAGACGGTCACCGGCGACAGGCGCTGGGTCATTTGCAGCACGATCAGAAACGTCAGCGCCGTCGCCAGCGGGCCGGTGTAGGCGATCACGTACCAGGCATGCGGTTCGGCGAGGAAAGCCGGCACGCCCTCGACAGCCAGCGCCAGCACCGTCAGCGGCAGCGCCGCCACCAGCGTCTGCCAGGGCAGCAAGTCGAAGTCGAGACGCACGCCCTTGATCGACTTGATCTGCAGGATATTGATGGCCCACGACAAGGATGCCGCCGCCAGCATCAGATAACCGATCATGCCGTGCAGGTCGGCATGCAGCAACGCCGGCAACACCACAATCGCCATGCCAAGATAACTGAACATCGTCGCCAATCGTTGCTGACCGCTGAGACGCTGCTTGAGCACCAGGGCGGCGCCGGGCACCACCCAGATCGACGTGGCGTAAGCGATCAGCGATGCGCGTCCCGGCATCACGAAATGCAAGGCGCCGGTGACCAATGCAGTAAACAATCCCATCTGCAAAATACCCACGCCCAGCACCACCGGCCATTCTTCGCGGCGCGGCAGGCGCAGCTTGCCGATGGCGGCGGCGATCGCAAAACTGAGCAGAGCGGCGGAAACAAAACGGCTGGCGGCGAACCACAGCGGCGGGATGTACTGGCTGCCGAACTTCATCACCGGCCAGTTGCCGCCCCAGATGCAGATCGCCAGCACCACACAAACGAGGAAGGGTCCGCTGAGGGCTTTTGCTTTTTTGAGAGGGGCAGACGGCGTGCTGGGCGACATGGATGTTCCGGGTGAAAGAGGCAGGGATGGATGCGATGTGCTTGCGAAGATGCCAGTGGGCATCTGATGTTGCACTGCATCTAATTTGACCGTTATGGTAACGATTCACGCACAGATAGTGCTGCCGCATTGCGTGGAACAAACGTGATTTATAAGCATAAATATCTTCATATTTATATTGTTACGATCAATTATGCTTTTTAAGAAATAAAATTCAGGATTAGTACCTATCCGGCATTTCTCGCAGATACCTCTGCAGCGCCGCATCAATAGACCCGAACCGACCTCCCCTGCACCGCCGCCCGATTAGAAATTTTCACCTGAGGGGTGGCAAAGTTGTTTGATGGTCTTACCAATTAATTGGTATTATCTCGATTCCCAAGCAGGACCATGCGCCGCAGTCGCCACGACGGCGCTTTACTTCAGACCAACCACCAAAGGAAGAGCAATGAAATTACTCCGTTACGGCCCTGTCGGCCAAGAAAAGCCAGGCATCCTGGATCAGGCCGGCAAGATCCGCGACCTGTCGGCGCATATCAAGGACGTCAACGGCGCCGCTCTGGATGACGCCACCCTGGCGAAAATCCGCGCACTGGACCTGCAAAGCCTGCCGGTGGTCGACGGCAATCCGCGCATCGGCGCCTGCGTCGGCAACATCGGCAAGTTCATCTGTATCGGCCTGAACTACGCCGACCACGCTGCTGAATCCGGCCTGCCTATTCCTGCCGAACCAGTCGTGTTCAACAAGTGGACATCGGCCGTGGTCGGCCCTAACGACGACGTCAAGATCCCACGCGGCTCCAAGAAGACCGACTGGGAAGTCGAGCTGGGCGTGGTCATCGGCAAGGCCGCTTCGTACATCGAAGAAAAAGATGCGCTGTCGCACATCGCCGGCTATTGCGTCGTCAACGACGTTTCCGAGCGCGAATACCAAACCGAACGCGGCGGCACCTGGGACAAGGGCAAGGGTTGCGACACCTTCGGTCCGATCGGCCCATGGCTGGTGACACGCGATGAAATCGCCAACCCGAACAACCTGCAACTGTGGCTGGAAGTCGACGGCAAGCGCTACCAGAACGGCAACACCAACACGATGATCTTCAACGTGCCGTTCATCATTTCCTACCTGAGCAAGTTCATGAGCCTGCAGCCTGGCGACGTGATCTCGACAGGTACGCCTCCAGGCGTCGGCATGGGCGTCAAGCCGAATGCTGTTTACCTGACTGCCGGCCAAACCATGCGTCTCAGCATCGAAGGCTTGGGCGAACAGCAACAAAAGACTGTCAACGCATAAATCTGATCCGCTTCCAGATGCGGGCCGTCGATATCCATTGACGGCCCGCACTGAGCCGCATCGGCAAAGATTGAAGACTGCCCGCAGAAGGCAGATTCCAAACAGGTCACCTCAAGAGCAAAGAGAACGGAGTTCACATGAATCACTACGATTTCCAGGGTCGCAGCGCGATCATCACGGGCGGTGCGCAAGGCATCGGTTTCGCCATCGCCGAACGGCTGCTGCAAGGCAAGGCCAAAGTCGTCCTGTGGGACCTCGATGAGAAGTTGCTGCAGGAAGCGCGCGCCAAGCTCGAGTCGCTCGGCAACGTCGAAACCGTCGCCGTCAACATCGCCGACCAGGCCGCCGTGCAACGCGCCATCGAAGCCACCGAAAAAGTCACGCAGTCGATCGACGTGCTGGTGCACAGCGCCGGCATCGCAGGCCAGAACGGCCTCGTCGCCGACTACTCGCCGGAAGAATGGCGTCGCGTCATCGACATCGACCTCAACGGCGCGTTCTACGTCAACCAGGTGGTCGTGCAACGCATGATCGCGCAAAACTACGGCCGCATCGTCAACATCGCTTCCATCGCCGGCAAGGAAGGCAACCCGACCGCGTCCGCCTACAGCGCCGCCAAGGCAGGCCTGATCGCTCTGACCAAGAGCCTCGGCAAGGAAACCGCGACCAAGAACATCGCCGTCAACGCGATCACGCCTGCTGCGGCGCAAACCCGCATCCTGGAACAATGCACCCAGGCTCACATCGACTACATGCTGTCGAAGATCCCGCGCGGACGTTTCGTCAAAGTGGAAGAAATCGCCGCCATGGTGAGCTGGCTCGTGTCGGAAGAAAACTCGTTCACCACCGCATCGGTCTTCGACCTGTCCGGTGGCCGCGCGACTTATTGATCCGGCACTGAATCACTACTGATCCAGCAGGAATCAAACGGGTAGCGCCCGCCTCGCCGGCGGCGGCGCATTGAACATGCGCCGAGCTATCCGCCAATAATAAAAATTACTATCCAGCCTGTTTGCCCGGCATGCCACAAGCGTCCCGGGTCGGCAAGCTGCGCCCTTTTATTGCTTCAGAGGAGAGATGTTATGGCAGCAGTACCCTATCCGGCCACCGCGCAGGATATCCAGGAATCCAATCTATACCGCCGCATCACGCTGCGCTTCGTGCCGCTGCTCGTGATCTGCTTCGTGTTCGCTTATCTCGACCGCGTCAACATCAGTTTCGCCAAGCTGCAGATGCAGCAGGATCTCGGTTTCTCCGACGCCGTCTACGGCCTCGGCGCAAGTATCTTCTTCGTCGGCTACTTCCTGTTCGAAATCCCGAGCAACATGATCCTGCACAAGGTCGGTCCGAAGCGCTGGATCGCCCGCATCATGGTCACCTGGGGCATCGCCTCGGCGGCGATGATGTTCGTCACCAATGAGACCGGGTTCTACATCCTGCGCTTCCTGATTGGCAGCCTGGAAGCCGGCTTCGTGCCTGGCGCGCTGTACTTCTTCACCAACTGGTTCCCGTCGCAACGCCGCGGCCGCATCAATTCGCTGTTCATGGCAGCCATCGCCCTGTGCGGCATGATCGGCGGCCCGATCTCGGGCGGCATCATGAAGTTCACCCACGGCGTGAGCTCGCTGCACGGCTGGCAATGGCTGTTCCTGCTGGAAGGCATTCCGTCGATCGTGCTCGGCGTGATCTGCTGGATCGTCATCGACAACAAGATCGAAGACGCGCGCTGGCTCAAGGACGATGAAAAGAAACTGCTGCTGGCCCGTCTCGCGGCCGAGCCGAAGAGCGAAGCGGTGCACTCCTTCCGCGACGCGTTGAAGCAGCCGTCGACCATCACCATGTCGCTGATCTACCTGGTGCTGGCTTCGGGCATCTACGGCCTGGTGTTCTGGATGCCGCAACTGATCAAGACCGCCGGCACCGACGACACCTTCATCATCGGCCTGATCACGGTGATTCCTTACCTGTGCGCCGCCATCGGCATGATCCTGATCGGCCGCAGCTCGGACCGCACCGGCGAACGCCGCTGGCACTTGGCCGGTTGCGCGCTGGCCGGAGCCATCGGCTATGCGGTGAGCGCCTACTTCGGCAGCAACACGCTGGTGCTGGTGGTCGGCCTGTCGTTCGCCGCAACCGGCATCATCGCCGGCATCGGCCTGTTCTGGATCCTGCCTCCGCGCGTGCTGACCGGCGCCGCAGCGGCCGGCGGCATCGCGCTGATCAACTCGGTCGGCCAGCTCGGCGGCATCATCACGCCGTACATGGTCGGCAAGATCCGCGACATCACCGGCAGCGCTTCGCTGGGTCTGTACGTGGTGGCGCTGGAATGCCTGGTCGGCGCGGCCTTGCTGTTGTGGGCGCTGCCCAAGCGCATCTACTTCCGCGAGCCTGTCGCCAAGTAATCAAGCCGTTGTCCGCAGCATGAAAAAAAGCCGCCCTCGGGCGGCTTTTTTTTGCTTCGCCAACGACCTCAGCGCAGTCGTGCAGGGCCGGCCGTGATATCGATTTCGCGCCGTACGCGCGGTGCCTGTGCGGTGCTCAGTTCATGTCCCAGCTTGAACACGCTGACGATGCGCGCCAGGTTGGCCGCCTGCTGCTGCAGCGATTGTGCGGCAGCGGCAGCTTCTTCGACCAGCGCGGCATTCTGTTGCGTGACGCCGTCCATCTGCGTCACGGCATGCTTGACCTGGTCGATGCCTTCGCTCTGCTCGCGGCTGGCGGCGGAGATTTCACTGACGACGTCGGTCACGCGCTTGACGCTGGCGACCACTTCATCCATGGTCACGCCGGCCTTCTCCACCAGCTTGGTGCCGGCGCCGACCTTCTCGACGGAGTCGCCGATCAGCTGCTTGATTTCCTTGGCTGCGGCGGCGCTGCGTTGCGCCAGGCTGCGCACTTCCGACGCCACCACCGCGAATCCCCGGCCCTGCTCGCCGGCGCGCGCCGCTTCCACTGCGGCGTTCAACGCCAGGATGTTGGTCTGGAACGCAATGCCGTCGATCACGCTGATGATGTCGACGATCTTCTTCGACGACGCATCGATGGAGCGCATGGTTGAAATCACTGCGCCGACCACGTCGCCGCCTTCGGCCGCAACACCGGACGCCGAGGTCGCCAGTGCGTTGGCCTGCACGGCGTTGTCGGAATTCTGTTTGACCGTCGCCGACAATTGTTCCATTGCTGCCGCAGTCTGCTCGAGCGAACTGGCCTGCTCTTCCGTGCGCGAGGACAGGTCGAGGTTGCCGCTGGCGATCTGGCTCGATGCGGTGGCAATGGCATCGGTGCCGCCGCGCACATCGCCGACGATTTTCAGCAGGCTGCCGTTCATGTCTTTCAGCGCCGACAACAGCATGCCGACTTCATCCTTGCTGCGCACCTCGATATGGGCCGTCAGGTCGCCGTCCGCGATCGAACGCGCCACACCGACCGCAACGGTCAGCGGACGCGTGATGTTGACGGTCAGGTACCAGGCGCTGGTCACGCCGAACAGCAGGATCAGCACGCCCAGCACGATCAGCAGCGTGCGGCCGGTCTGCGCCATGTGCTCGATGTCGGTGGCGGTGTCGTCGATGCTCTTGCGCTGCATCGTCAGCAGATTCTGCAATGCATCCTTGAGGTCATTGGCGCGCGGCATGAAGGCGGTCTCGAGCAAGCGATTGGCTTCTTCCAGGTCGCCGGCGGCCTTGGCCTTGCGCATCTGGTCGCGCGCCGCGACGTACAACGAACGCTGCGTCTCGATCTTCTTGAACAGCGTCAGTTCCTGCTCGCTTTCGAGGATCGGTTGCAGCTTCTTGAGCAGCTCGGTGGAGATCTTGGACGAGGCCGCATCTTCTTTTGCGAAGAACGGGGCCAGCGCCGGGTCGGTGCTCTTGGCGATGGCGGTCACACGCGTGATGGAGGTTTGCACGATCGGAAACCAGTCGCTGATAAGGCGTTCTTTTTCCAGCGGACGCTGCATCATGGCCTTGGTGGCGTCGGTCACGCCCTGCAGGCGCCAGATGCCGATGCAGATGATGGTGATGGCCAGCAGCAGAATGATGGAGAAGCCCAGCGCCAGGCGTTTGCCGATCTTGAGGTTGGCAAGAATGTTCATAGAGTCTCTGTTCTTATACGATGTTGGAATGACAACGAATGCAGCAGGAACGCATGGAGATTTCCCACGGCGGCGCGCAAGTATAGCTTCCGGGATGCGGCGTCATTCCTGAGATCAGCGGGGGAAATTGGCGTCAAGAAATACAAAAGCCGCCTGTGGGCGGCTTCTCGTTCCGGGCGATTTCGCGCCCTTCAGGCTGTAAACACGGTTAACAAGCCATTCAGCAAGTTGCACGCCTGAGCATGCCGGCGCGCATCTTGTCATAGCACCAGTTGAATACCAGCGTGTAAGGAAGAAAAAACAACACCAGGCCGATGTCGAGCACGAAGGCTTCGATCAGACCGATATTGAGCCACCACGCGGCCATCGGCACCACGGCCAGGATCAGGCCGGCTTCGAACACGACGGCGTGGGCGATGCGCACCGCAAAGCTGCGCCCGGCGGCGGGCCCCTTCCAGCGCCGTTCGAGACGATCGAACACGGTATTGAAAATGACGTTCCAAGTCATCGCCACCAGCGAAATCATCAGCGTCAGCAGGCCTGCGTGCGCAAACGACACGCCTAGCAACCACGACATCACCGGCGCGCACAGCAGCAGCGCAACGATTTCGAACAACACCGCGTGCAGCAAACGTTCATAGAGGGATTTCTCTTGCTTCATGGATTCTCTCCTTGGGAATGCCTCGATTATCGACGGACCCGCTGATAGAATGAAGTTATTAACCATCGGAATAACCGATACTTATAGGCACGCATGCACTCTCTCGACGCCCTGCAGATGTTCATCGAAGCCGCCAACCTCGGCTCGTTTTCGGCTGCCGCGCGCAAGCTCGGCAAGCAGCAATCCAGCGTCAGCGAAGCCATCGCCAACCTGGAAATCGATCTCGGCGTGACGCTGTTCGACCGCAGCACGCGCAAGCCGACCCTGACCGAACACGGTCACGCCCTGCTCACGCATGCGCGCCAGCTGCTCGACGCCAACGACAAGCTCAGCCGGGCGGCGCAGCAACTGGCCGGCGGCCGCGAGGCGCAATTGAGTTTTGCGCTGTCCGACACCTATCAGTCCGACGTTTTTGAAAAAAGCCTGGCGCAACTCGAGCAGCGCTTCCCCGACCTCAGCCTGGAATGCCTGATCGCCGAAGACGAGGATGCCGTCGACCTGGTGCAATCGGGCCGCGTGCAGCTGGCGCTGGTGGCGGCGCAGCCGTCGTATCCGCCGGACATCGGCTTCGAGACCATCGCCGACCAGTCCGAGATCGGCCTGTACGTCAGCACCGCGCATCCGCTGGCGCAGGCCGCGCACATCAGCGGCGACATGCTGCGCCAGGTGCGCGAGCTGCGCGTTAACACCTACACCCATCGCGACCCGACGCGACAACAGCAACCCGGCCTGTATTGGTCGGCGTCGAGTTATCTGATCTTGCTGGAGATGACCGAACTGGGATTCGGCTGGGCGGAATTGCCGCGCTGGGTGGTCAAGCGTTTCGGCGCGTCGGATCTGAAGGAGTTAAAGGTGCACGGCTGGCCGCGCAGCATCCGCGTGCACGTGATTTGGTCGCGCGAACGCGGACTGGGGCAGGCCGGCGCATGGCTGTGCAATACCTTTCTGCAAACGCCGGCCTGACAATTTCAGCGCTTAAAACTGTTCCCAGTCGTCGTCCGACGTTGCGGCCGATAGGCGCTTCGGCGTTGCTGCTGGCGCGGACACGGCTGTCTTTACTGCGCTTTTGCCAAGTCCTGGAGCAGGCTTGTGGGGCGCGCTCTTCGTGGTTGCCGCAGTGGGCGCCATGACCGCCGGCTTGACCTGAGCCGCCGCAAGGTTCCTGCCTGTCGCATGCGCGCTGTCCAGCGTGAAGATACCCACCACCTGCGTCAGCGTCGCCGCCTGATCCTGCATGGATTGCGCAGCCGCTGCGGCCTGTTCCACCAGCGCCGCGTTCTGCTGTGTGGTCTCATCCATCTGCGCGATCGCGCGATTGACCTGCTCGATGCCTTCGCTCTGCTCCTGACTGGCCGAGCTGATTTCGCCGACGATGTCGGTCACGCGCTTGACGCTGGCGACCACTTCCGCCATGGTCGCGCCGGCCTGCTCCACCAGCTTGCTGCCGGAGTCGACCTTGTCGACCGAGTCGCTGATCAGTTCCTTGATTTCCTTCGCGGCCGAGGCCGAGCGCTGCGCCAGGCTGCGCACTTCCGACGCCACCACTGCAAATCCGCGGCCTTGCTCGCCGGCGCGCGCCGCTTCTACTGCCGCATTCAGCGCAAGAATGTTGGTCTGGAAAGCGATGCCATCGATCACGCTGATGATGTCGACGATCTTTTTCGACGACGCATTGATGGCGCCCATGGTGTCGACCACTTGCCCGACCACGCTGCCGCCCTGCACCGCCACTTCGGAGGCGGACACGGCCAGCTGATTGGCCTGGCGCGCGTTGTCGGCGTTCTGCTTGACGGTCGAGGTCAGTTCTTCCATCGCCGACGCGGTTTCTTCCAGCGAGCCGGCCTGCTGTTCGGTACGCGTGGACAAATCCATGTTGCCGCTGGCGATCTCGGCCGAAGCGGTGGCGATAGTGTCGGTGCCGGTGCGCACCTGCCCGACGATGCGCTGCAGGTTGTCGTTCATGGTTTTCAACGCACGCAGCAGCTGACCGGTTTCGTCCTTGCGGCTGACGTCGATGCGCGAGCTCAGGTCGCCTGACGCCACCGTTTCGGCGATGCCGAGCGCCTGCTTCAAGGGACGGATGATGCTCAGCGCCAGGCGCCAGGCGAACACCCAGCCGGCGATGAACAGCAGCGCGCCGAAAGCGATCAGCAGGTTGCGGCTTTGCGTGTATTGCGCCTGGATGCTGGCGGCGATCTGGTCAATGCTGGAACGCTGCAGGTCGAGCAGTTGCTGCAAGGCGTCAAGGTAACCCTTGGCCGCTGCCGGAAAGTCTTTCGCCAGGATGCGCGCGGCCTCTTCCACGTTGCCGTCGGCCTTGGCTTTGGAGATGGCGTCGCGCGCCACGATGTAGCTCTTGCGCACCGTGCCCAGTTGCGCGAACAGGGCTTTTTCCTTGTCGCTGCTGAGCAGGCCTTCGAGCGTCTTTTGTTGCTCGTTCGACAGCTTCGTGGCGGTGGCGGCGTCTTCGGCGAAGAACGCGCTCAGGCTGGGGTCGGAACTCTTGGCGATCGCCGTGGTGCGGCGCACGCTGGTGTGGATGGTGCGATACCAGTCGGACACCAGGCGCTCTTTGGCGAGCGGCTTTTCCATCATGGCTTGCGTGGTCTCGGCCACCGCATGCAGACGCCAGATGCTCAGCGCAATGACCGCGATGGCGGAAAACAGAATGATCGCAAAGCCCAGGTTGAGACGTTTGCTGATGTTCATATTGGCAAGGAAATTCATTTTTATCTTTCTGTGAATGTCGATCCCGGTCCCCTTCGTGGAAGCTCTTCGCGCGCAGCACGCAGCAAGCAACCCGGAATGGCCCGTATTGTCTGCAATAAGGCGGCATCAGAGCTATTGGTATTTCTACCTAGAAAAGCACCGCATGGTCTTCTTACCATCGCAACATGTCTGCGTCATGAAATGTTGCGCGGACGGCATTGCGCTGCAATGTTGTCGAAGATGCAAATGCGGGGAGAGAATTTCAGCGTGAGGTTGGCAACTGAAATGACAACTGCAGGGATAGGTCAATTGCCACGACGTGACAACTGCCGCGGAAGCGACAACTGCCGCCGACGATGAGGAAGATGCATCAGCGACGGCAGAGAAAGAAAAATGAATTGAATCAGGTGCGCGCGCGCGTCGCCTTGATCAGGTTGTCGCGCAGCGTCGCGACAGCGTTCTGGACCTTCACGAATTCCTCGTCGCCCAGTCCGCAGGCGTCGGCCAGGTTGATGTCCAGCGCCTTCTCGCGCAGTCGGCGCCCCGCCTCCGTCAGCCCTACCCGCACCTGGCGCTCGTCGACGGCGTCGCGTTCACGATTCAGGTAACCCATCCCCTCAAGCTTCTTGAGGATGGGCGTGAGCGTGTTCGATTCGAGGAACAGCTTTTCGCCGAGGCCGCTGACGGTCTGGTTGTCTTCCTCCCACAGTGCGATGACGGCGATGTATTGCGTGTAGGTCAGGCCGAGCTCATCGAGGATGGGCTTATACGCCTTGCCGAACGCGAGGTTGGCGGAATAGATCGCGAAGCAGAGGAAATCGGACAGCCTGGGGGCAGCCACCGTTGCCTGCGCTGGCTTTGCGGTGCGTGAAGGTCGGGACATGGCGGTGAGCTCCTGTGGATACGGCGCGATCGATGCGCTTGGTGCAACTGCGCGGACGTTGCCGAAATTATACATCGGATACGATTTAATCGAATGCGTTGACATTTTTAAAAGCTCAGGTATTATTCATCGCATTCGATTACATCGGATGCGATTTAAATTAACCGACACCACTTCACCACCTGAGGAACCTGACATGAGCACCATCGAAAAAGTACTGTACACCGGCAAGACCACCACCACCTCCGGCGGCCGCGACGGTTCCGCACGCAGTGCCGACGGCCGTCTCGACATCGAGCTGTCGTCGCCCGGCAGCACCGGCAAAGGCACCAATCCGGAGCAGCTGTTCGCGGCCGGCTGGTCGGCTTGCTTCATCGGCGCCATGGGCCTGGCCGCTGCCGAGAGGCAGATCAAGCTGCCGGCCGACCTGCGCGTGGATGCCGAAGTCGATCTCGGCACCACCGCCGGCGCCTACTTCCTGCAGGCGCGCCTGAACGTCAGCCTGCCCGGCTTCGACCGCGCCGTCGCCCAGGCGCTGGTCGATGCAGCACACGAAACCTGCCCGTACTCGAAAGCCACGCGCGGCAACATTGGCGTTGAAATCAAGTTGATCTGATCGAGGTTTGATCAGGCACATCTGCTTCGATACAAATAAAAAGGCCTGCCGAAATACACATGCGGCAGGCCTTTTTTTTACGCAACGAAAACGGGAAGGATCAGTGTTGCGGCCGCAACGTCAGGCGAGCTTCCAAGCCACCGCCGGTGCGGTTATGCAGCGACAACTTGGCATCCATCGCCAGCGTCAGCTGACGCGCGATCGCCAGTCCCAGTCCGGTGCCGCCGGTGTTGCGGTTGCGCGAAGTTTCCAGTCGCACGAAGGGTTCGAACACTGCGTCCAGCGACTCGGCCGGGATACCGGGACCGCGATCGAGCACGGCGATGGTCACCGCTCCATCAGCTTGCGCGCCGACTTCAAGCTCGGCCGCGCCACCGAACTTGAGCGCGTTGTCGACCAGGTTGCCGAGGATGCGCTTGAGGGCCTGCGGACGCGTCACCAGCGCCGCGCCGACGGCGCCGTGCAGCGACACCTCTTTGCCGGCGTCGACGTAGTCGCACACCAGGCTGTCGAGCAGCGCGTCGGGATCGATGCGGATCGGCGCTTCCGCTGCACCATGCAAGGTGCGTGCGTAGGCCACGCCTTCCTTGACCAGCGTTTCCATCTCCTGCAAATCCTGTTGCAGCTTGGCGTGTTGCGCCCCTTCATCCATCACGTCCACGCGCAGACGCATGCGCGTGATCGGCGTCTGCAAGTCGTGCGAAATCGCCGCCAGGATTTGCATGCGTTCAGTCATGTAAGTGGCAATACGGTCCTGCATGGCGTTGAAGGCCTTGGCCGCGCGGGCAACTTCGGACGGGCCGTCTTCCGGCAAGCGCACCGCCTTGAGATCGGGGCCGAGCGTATCGGCCGCAGCGGCCAACGCATGCAACGGCCGCGTCGCCAGCCGCACCGCCAGCCAGCAGCACGCAGCCAGCACGATCAGTTGCAGAGCCAACACCAACGGCAGCCACGGCGACAGCGGCACGCCCGACATCGGTCGCATGTCGATGGTCAGCGGCGTACCGTCTGTCAACTTCAGATGCACCTGCATGCGCTCCTTGTCGCCGGGCACGGCGTTGACGGTCAGCGCGTATTCGGTGCCGATGCCGTCGGCGATCGACTTTGCCACCATCTTCGACAGGCGCGCATCCGGCGGCGTGCCGGTGATGCCGGGGCCGAGGATGAATTCATAACTGCGGCGCGCCAGGCGCGGCAGCCATTGCGCGCGTTCTGCCGGCGGCAGGTGATCGAGCAGCGCGACGGAACTGGCCGCTTCGCGTTCGATGTAACCCATCATGACGTTGGTAGTGGCCTGATCGCGCTCGGTCAGCGTCAGCCAGAACGACAGCGTCTGCGCCAGCACCAGGCCGATACAAAGGATCAGCGCCAGCCGGGCAAACAGCGTGCGCGGCCAGCGCAGTAGGGACAATGTCATTGCTCGCCTTCGATCAGGGTGACGGTCGCGGAGAAGACATAGCCTTCGTTGCGCAGCGTCTTGATGTAGCGCGGCTCTCGCGCGCCGTCCAGCAGGCGCTGGCGCAGGCGGCTCACCAGCAGGTCGATGGAACGATCGAACGGATCCGACGCGCGTCCTTGGGTCAGGTTGAGCAGCTGGTCGCGCGTGAGCACGCGTTGCGGATGGTCGAGGAATACGCGCAGCAGGCGATATTCGGCGCCGCTCAGCGCCACCATGGTGCCGTCCTGATCGAGCAGGTGGCGCGCCGTGGTGTCCAGCCGCCAGTCGCCGAAGCCGAGCATCTGCACCGCTTCCGTGACCTGCATGTTGGGCGGCAACATGCGCGCGCGGCGCAGCACCGAACGAATGCGCGCCATCAGTTCGCGCACCGCGAACGGCTTGGTGAGGTAGTCGTCGGCGCCCATTTCGAGGCCGACGATGCGGTCGGTTTCTTCGCTGCGCGCGGTCAGCATCAGCACCGGCACGGCCTTGAATTTGCCGACGCGCAATTCACGGCACAATACCAGGCCGTCTTCGCCGGGCAGCATCAGGTCGAGCACGATCAGATCCGGCGCGCCCTGCTCCAGCACCGCGCGCATCTGGCGCCCGTTGGCGGCCAGCGACACACGCATGCCGTTTTTCTCAAGGTAGGCGGCCAGCAGTTCGCGGATGCCGCGGTCGTCGTCGACGATCAGGATGTGGTCTTGGTTTTCCATGCGGCGATCATACCTTAGCGCGTTTGCGCCGGCTCGCCGGCGTACTGGCCACGTTGAGCAGCGAGCAATACACCGGCTTGGCCAGCTCAGCCGCAAAACCTCCGGCCAGGAAGGCAAAGATCGCCAGAAAACGTTTAAGGCCGGTCACGCGTCCTCCACCACCGACAAGCTGGCGCCGTCGCCCACATCGGCTTCCAGCGCATACGGATCGACACCTTCCAGGCAGCCGATGTTGGCGCGCCAGAAGTTGGGATCCCTGCGGGTCTGGTGGAACGGATAGATACCGCAGTGCTTGCAGAAATAATGCTTCGCGGTGCGGGTGTTGAACTGATACAGCGTCAGCGACTCTTCGCCGCTGACGATCTTGACATCGGCGGCGTCGATCATCGGCGTCATCAGCGCGCCCTTGCGGCGGCACAGGCTGCAGTTGCAGCGCCCCGCCGGCGTCAGCGCGGTACGGACTTCAAAACGGACGGCGCCGCAGTGGCAAGAGCCTTTGTAGCGTTCAGCAATCATTTCCTTCTCCTTCAAATGGTTGGCAATGACCACTTTATAAATCAATGCGAAAACAAGCCCCGGGTTGATTTGTGTCTCAATGTATCTGGTGCGTGTACATACACAAAACATTGCACCCGTGTGCTGTTGCAGACACAAGCCAGATACGTGCAAACGTTCCAATACGGTCATCGCAACCAACATTGGAATGCCTGACATGCACAACTTCATCGAAACGCCGTTCGCCCTGCTGGCCGGTCTGCTGACCATCGCTTCGCCGTGCGTGCTGCCGGTCCTGCCCATCTTGCTGGGCAGCTCGGTCGGACCAACGGGCAGCGCACCCAACCGCACTCGTCCGCTGTTCATCATCGCCGGCTTCATCCTGAGCTTCTCGGCCTTCGCCATGTTGCTGGGCGCAGTGTCCAGCACCGTCCACGTAGCCCAGGAAGCCTTGCGCAATACCGCCATCGCGCTGCTGGCGCTGTCCGGCTTGCTGCGCCTGTGGCCGCGTCCCTACGAATGGCTGGTGGCGCACTTGCAGGCGCCGCTGCAACGCATGCACGGCGCTACTCCGAAAGCGCCGAGAGAACACGCCGGCAACACCGGCGGCTTTGTACTCGGCATGTCGCTGGGCGCAGTCTGGACGCCCTGCGCCGGTCCGGTGCTGGCCTCGATCCTGGTGCTGGTCGTGAAGGCCCAGGACCTCGGCTGGTCGGCCCTGCTGTTGCTGATGTACGCCATCGGCGCCGCCATCCCCATGCTCGCCATTCTCTACGGCGGCCAGTACATCAGCCGCCATGTCCGCATGGTGTCGCGCCACACCCAGCGCCTGCAACAGTTGTTCGGCGTACTGGTGATGCTGACCGCGCTGGCGATCTACCTGCAATACGACGTGCTGATTACCGCCGCCTTGTCTTCCCTGTTTTCTTCCTGATTTTCCTCTTTCAATTGAAAGGATCCACCATGCTCTCCCGACTCAAGACCTTCGCCGCCCTGACTGTATTCGCCGCCGCTACTTCCACCGCCGCCTCAGCCGGCGCGCTCAGCAAGAGCGTCGCCGCACCTGAATTCACCGGCGTCGACAAATGGCTCAACAGCGAACCGCTGACCATGCAGCAACTGCGCGGCAAGGTGGTGCTGGTCGACTTCTGGACCTACACCTGCATCAATTGCATCAACACCCTGCCCTACGTCAAATCCTGGCACCAGAAGTACAAGGACCAGGGCCTGGTGGTGGTTGGCGTGCACACGCCGGAATATCCGTTCGAGCGCAGCACCGACAACGTCAAGACCGCCATCAAGCGCTTCGGCATCACTTACCCGGTCGCGCAGGACAACCGCTACGCCACCTGGAGCGCCTACAACAACCAGTACTGGCCCGCCTTCTACCTGATCGACAAGAAGGGCCAGGTGGTCTACACGCATTTCGGCGAAGGCCAGTACGCGCAGACCGAAGCCGCCATCAAGAACCTGCTGGCGCAACCGCAGTAACGCAACCCAAACGCAGTTCAACCATCGTACTTAGACCAAGGAGAAAAAATGTCCGACCAGATCGATCAACGCCGCCGCCGTTTCTTCGGCGCAGCAGCAGCCACCGTCGCCACCGCGCAACTGAGCTTCAGCGCACTCGCCAACGCACAGACCATTACAGCGGGCACCTCGTCAGCAGCGGCTGCCGGCTTCACCTCGATCAGGCAGATCGACGCCGGCGTGCTCAACGTCGGTTACGCCGAGCTCGGCCCGGCCAACGGCAAGCCGGTCATCCTGCTGCACGGCTGGCCGTATGACATCCACAGCTTCGTCGAGGTCGCGCCGCTGCTGGCCGCCGCCGGCCATCGCGTGATCGTGCCGCACCTGCGCGGCCACGGCAGCACCCGCTTCCTGTCGGCCGACGCGATGCGCAATGCGCAGCAATCGGCAGTGGCGCAGGACATCATCGCGCTGATGGATGCACTGCGCATTCCGTCGGCGGTCATCGCCGGCTTCGACTGGGGGGCGCGCACCGCCTGCATCATGGCCGCACTGTGGCCGGAACGATGCCAGGCGCTGGTCTCCGTGAGCGGCTATCTGATGACCAACCTGGCGACCGCCAAGAAGCCGCTGCCGCCCAAGGCCGAGTTCGACTGGTGGTATCAGTTCTACCTCACCACCGAACGCGGCGTGACCGGCTACACGCAGTACCGTCGCGAATTCGCCGAGCTGATCTGGAAGACGGCCTCGCCGAAATGGAATTTCGACGCCGCCACCTTCAACCGCAGCGCCGCCTCGTTCGACAATCCCGACTACGTCGCCATCGTCGTCCACAACTACCGCTGGCGTCTCGGCCTGGCCGAAGGTGAACGCAAGTACGACGCGCTGGAACGCCGTCTTGCCGACCTCCCTGTGATCGGCATCCCGACCATCACGATGGAAGGCGACGCCAACGGTGCGCCGTTCCTGCCGCCGGCTGCGTATCGCAACAAGTTTGCGGGCAAGTATGAGCACCGCAACCTCACCGGCGGCATCGGCCACAACCTGCCGCAGGAAGCCCCGCAGGAATTCGCCAATGCCGTGCTCGCGGTGACGAAGCTGTAAATTCCTTGGGCCGAAAAAAATGCCATCCGCGCAAACGGATGGCATTTTTGTCATTGCGCGCCTGGCTTATTCGTTCAGGTCAGGCAGGAATACCGTCAATACCCCCGCCAGCGGCAACAAGGAACACAGAAGGTAAACGTAAGCGATGCCGTACAGGTCGGCCAGATGCCCGAGCAACGCCGCGCCGATGCCGCCGAAGCCGAACATCAAGCCGAAGAACACGCCCGAAATCAAACCCACCTTGCCCGGCACCAGCTCCTGCGCATACACCACGATGGCCGAGAACGCCGACGCCAGGACGAAGCCGACGCACACGCACAGCACGCCGGTCCAGAACAGGTTGGCGTGCGGCAGCAGCAAGGCGAACGGCGCTGCGCCGAGGATCGAAAACCAGATCACGCGCTTGCGTCCGATGCGGTCGCCGATCGGTCCGCCGAAGAAAGTGCCGGCAGCCACTGCGCCGAGGAACAAGAACAGCAGGATCTGCGAATCGCCGACGGCCAGATGGAACCGGTCGATCAGGTAGAAGGTGAAATAGCTGGTGAAACTCGCCATGTAAAAGTATTTGGAAAACACCAGCAAGGCCAGCACCAGCAGGGCCTTTTTGACGGCAGCGGGAGACAGGTGATGATGCACCGTCGCCCTGGCCTTCTTGGCCCCTGCGGCCAGATGATGGCGATACCAATTGCTCACGCGCGACAACACCACGATCGCCACCACCGCGAAGATGCAGAACCACGCGATGTTGGGTTGGCCGAACGGCACCACAATCGCCGCCGCCAGCAAGGGGCCGAGCGCCGAGCCGGCATTGCCGCCAACCTGAAAGGTTGATTGCGCGAATCCAAAGCGACCGCCCGACGCCATGCGCGCGATGCGCGACGCTTCCGGATGGAAGGTTGATGAACCGACGCCGATCAGCGCCGCCGCCAGCAAGAACCAGCCGAAGCCGCCGGCCATCGACAGCAGCACGATGCCGAGCAAGGTGAACAGCGCGCCGCACGGCAGCAGCAAAGGCTGGGGATGCTTGTCGGTGTACATGCCGATCCACGGCTGTATCAGCGAAGCCGTGACCTGGAAGGTCAGCGTGATCAGGCCGACTTGGGTGAACGTCAGTCCGTAGCTTTGCTTGAGCATGGGATAGATCGATGGCAGCAGCGCCTGGATCAGGTCGTTGATCAGGTGGGCGAAGCCGACCGCGAGCACGATGCGCAGCACCAGCGGCGAGCTGCCTTGCTGCGCGCCGGCCGGCACCGGTGGGCTTGCAGCCGGCGTGCCGGACAAGGCGACGGGAGAAGATGTTTGTGTTGTCATGGCGATGAAAGGTGAAATGGCAGGAATGGTGGGACGATAGGCGAATGGTATAGTGACACTTAAAAACCGGAATGACATTTTCCGTCGATTAAGTGACAACCTTCTTTTTGCCATGATCCACACGGTCCACTCCAGCCCCAAGGCAGCGCAGTTGCAGCACTTGCCGCATGCGGTGGTCGCCTTCAGCCGCGATTTCAGCCATGACCAGTTGCTCGCCATGCACTCGCATCCGCGCGGCCAGTTGCTGTATGCCGCGGAAGGCGTGATGCAGGTACGCACCGCGCACGGCCTCTGGGTGATCCCGCCACAGCGCGCACTGTGGGTGCCCTGCGGCCTGGCGCATGAAATCCGCATGCTCAGCGCGGTGCGCCTGCGCACGCTCTACATCCGCCCGCACGAATCGGAACTGATCGGCGCCGAGTGCCGCCTGCTGGAAGTCAGCGCATTGCTGCGCGAGCTGATCCTGGCGCTGCTCGAGGAAGAATCGGATTACGACACCCGCTGCCGCGGCGGGCACCTGGCGCAACTGATCCTGTCGGAAATCGATGGCGCCACTGCTATTCCGGTGGTGATTCCCTGGCCGGCCGACCGACGCGTGCTGGCCGTGTGCGAAGCCATTCTTGCCGATCCCGGCAACGCCAACTCGCTGGAATACTGGGCCGGGTTCGCGGGGGCCAGTGCGCGCACGCTGATCCGTCTGTTCCCGAAAGAAACCGGCCTGCATTTCCGCCACTGGGTGCAGCAGGTCCACATCACCGAAGCGCTGCTGCGACTGTCGCAAGGCGAAGCGGTCGAACGTATCGCCGAACGGCTCGGCTACAAAAGCGCCAGCGCCTTCACCAGCATGTTCCGCAGCGTGCTCGGCAAAACACCCAGCCAATACGGCGGCCTGGCGCGCCGGAACATCGCCGCCGACAGCATGCTGCAACGCGCCAAAAAAAATGGATGAGACAACCCTGCAAGCCGCGCCATCACGATCGGTTATCACGCGATGAATTAGTTTCATTGGACAGTGCCGGGGGCCGGGCGTAGTGTCGCTCTCCAACCGGAAGCTCGTATTTAAAAGAGATCCGGCGACAGAATCAAGAACCATAAAAGCCGACGGACGCACTCGGGGCAGCAGCTTCGGGACGTCACGTTTCAGGCGGAGACCACACAGGATTTTTCTCGCGAGAACGACTTCCACGCCGGCGGCGCATTGCGTCCGCCGCGAAGGCTCCCTTGCGCCCGCAATTTCCTGCGACCGAATTTCCGAATTGAATTCGTTTTCCAGTAGTGCTTTACAAGCAAAACAAGCAGTGAAACAACAATTCTTACACCAGGAGATTGCATGAACACCCTCAAATCCAGCATCAAATATGCCGCCGCGGCCGTCCTCGGCCTGGTCTGCCTGGCCCAGTCGGTCAGCGCCGATACGCTCAGTGACATTCGCCAGCGCAAAAAGATCGTCATCGCCATCGACCTCGGCTCGCCGCCGTTCGGCATGACCGACGACAAGCTGCAACCTTACGGCTCCGACGTCAGCGCCGCCAAGATGCTGGCCAAGGACCTCGGCGTCGAGATGGAAATCATCCAGGTCACCGGCCCCAACCGCGTGCCTTTCCTGCTGACCAACAAGGCCGACATCGTGATTGCGTCGTTCAGCATCACGCCGGAACGCGCCAAGGTGATCAACTTCAGCGTACCTTACAGCGCATCGGAATCGGTGGTCGGCGCGGAAAAGACCATGCAGATCAAGAGTCTGGCCGATCTGGTCGGCAAGCGTGTCGGCGTAGTCCGGGGTAACCTGCAGGACACGCTGTTGACGCCGCTGGTCCCCAAAGGCACGATCCTGGTGCGCTACGACGATGACTCGACCAACGCCGCCGCGCTGCTGTCGGGCCAGGTCGACGCCATCGGTACTGCCAAGGAACTGGTGACCACCACGGCGCGCAAGAATCCGGGCCGCAATATCGAAACCAAGTTCTCGGTCAAGGTGGTGCCGCACGGCATCGGCGTGCGCAAGGAAGACACCGCGCTGCTGGCCTGGATCAACACCTGGGTGGTCGCCAACATGAAGAACGGCAACCTGGCGAAGTCGTATGAAGCTGCGGCCGGCGCGCCATTGCCAGACCTGTCGCAATACATGCCTAAATAAAAAGACAACACCGTTCGGCGTCGGCGCAGCTGTTGCAAAAACAGCCGCGCCGGCTTTTTTCACTTTTCACGAAAGCATTTCTCCAGTCATGAAAAATATCGGATTCATAGGCGTCGGCATGATGGGCCAGGGCATGGCGCACAACCTCGTCATCAAGGGTTTCAACGTCACCGTGATGGGCAACCGCAATCGCAAACCGGTGGAAGAACTGGTCGCCGAAGGCGCGCGCGAAGCGGCCAGCCTGCAAGACCTGGTGGCGAACGTCGACGCCATCATCCTGTGCGTGACCGGCTCGCCGCAGGTGGAAGACCTGATCTTCCGCGCCGGCGGCATCCTGGAAAACTGCCGCAGCGGCCAGATCCTGATCGACTGCTCCACCAGCGAGCCGATGTCGAGCGCGCGCATTGCCGAACAACTGGCGACCAAGGGCGTCAGCTTTGTCGATGCGCCGCTGGCGCGCACGCCGGTCGAAGCCATGCAAGGTCGCCTCAACACCATGGTCGGCGCCGACGACGCCACCTTCTCCAAGGTCAAGCCCATCCTCGAAGCCTTCTGCGAAAACATCTTCCACATCGGCGGCATCACCAGCGCGCAAAAGCTCAAGCTGCTCAACAACTTCATCGCGATCGGCACCGCCACTCTGGCGACCGAAGCGCTGGCGATGTGCGACGCCGTCGGCGTAGATAAGCGCAAGTTCTTCGATGTGATCAGCAAGGGCGGCGCCAACAGCGGCATCTTCCAGATGATCGCCGGCGGCATCCTCGAAGGCCGCTCGGACGGCATGAAGTTCAGCATCGCCAACGCCGGCAAGGACCTGGGTTATTACAACAACATGACCGCGGCGTTCACCAATCCATCGATGATCGGTCCGCACGTTGCCGCCACCCTGCAGCAAAGCGCACAAGAAGGATTCGGCGAGCAGATGCTGGGAGCGATGGTGCAGGCGCACAAAGACCGGCTGGCGTCAAAGACGTAAGCCGGGAATAGTCAGCTTTCCGCATTGGGCTGCATACCCTGTAGCACAAAAAAACGCCGCCCCTGGGGCGGCGTTTTTTGTTCATCCGTGCGCGATTCTCGGGTCCTGCCATGCCGGCGCTGGCAGTGCTTACGCTGTTGAGTCGTCGTAACTGCCGCTGTCGCTCATATCGTCAAGATCGATGTTTCCCAGGTCCGCCAGGTCATTGCCGGAGGTCGTTTCGCCGGCGCTGTCGCTACGCCCCGCACTACGTTCCTTGTCGGCGTCGCTGCCATAGTAATTATTGACGGTGGTGTTCTCGACGTTTTCCGTGGGGGCGCTCAATCCGTTCTGATGCGTCGAGCCCGAGCCGCTGCCGCTGTTCATCAGGTGTTCGATTCCCTGAAACAGGAAAGCGCCGCCGGCCACGCCGGCGGCGGTGGCAGCGACGGTCCCCAGCATGCTGCCCATGCCGCCGCCGAAAAATCCGGTGGACGGCGCCGGAGCAGCCTGATATTGGGGCGCCGTCTGGGCTGGCGCCGAGGCCGGAGTATAGGGAGGGACGTAAGCAGGAGCAGAAACAGGCGGAGCGGCACGCACGGACGCCGCAGGCGCATTGCCCCAGGCATTGCTGTCGAGGAAACTCTGCGCCGAAGCGGCGCCTGCCTGTAACGCCTGCACCTGATTTTGCAATGCGGCAATCTGGGCCTTGGACGTCGCGAGCGCCTGATCCATCAACAGCGCCCGCTGCACCAGCAAGTAGGCTGCATCAGGCTGCTGCGCAACCGCAGCGGCAATCATCGCGTCAGCCTGGGCGTCTTTGCCGATGCCGCGCACCTGCGTCAATTGGTGAAGAAAATCTTGAAGCGCTTGCGTTTCTTGAGGACTCATGATGCTGGGCTCCCGGCCTGAGTAGTACATAGGTAGTACATGATGCACAACGATGAATATTTCAATATGCGGCTGCCGTCAGACGGCTTGGGCTCCCATTATGCGCGGGATATCACCCGGCATTTGTGACCGTAATTGCAAAGTTCGAAACAGCTTGTAACTTCATGTCTGCGGGCGGGCTTGATGCGATGTGATGATGCCGGGAAGCAGCGCAAGCGGCCTATTCCACGGCTGCTGTCTGTGGTTTGGGCGCATGCGCGGGTGAATTTGTCCGGGAAAATGACGGCCCGCCGGTTTTGTTTGCTAATATTTATACCCTGTCCGTCAGCAAGACCAAAATAGGGGTAAAACGGACAGATCCGGGGATGGGGCACACGACGCCCCACACAATCAAGCGACGACAAGAAAGAAAAGCTGTGATGAAAATGATACGCCCGTTGCTGGCCTTATTGATGCTGGCCGCCGTGCTGGCTGGTTGCGCCTCCGGTCCCAAACCGGCAGACCTGGAGGTTGCCATGCCGGCGCTCAAGCCTGGTTATGGCCGCATCTATTTCCTGCGCTCATCGGCGTTCTTCGGCTCTCCGGTCCAGCCGGAAATCCTGCTCAACAACCAGGTCGTCGGACGGTCGCGTGCGCGCGGCTTTTTCTTTGTCGACCGGCCGGCCGGTCCTTACCAGGCGCGGACTTCCACCTCGGTCACCAGCACGCTTACTTTTGACCTTTACCCTGGCGAAACAAAATACGTACGTACCGAACTGGTCATTGCTTTGATGGGCATCATGCCCGGCAGCATCGCCTTCACCCTGATGGATGAATCCGTCGGCGAGCCGGAGCTGCGCAAGCTGAGTTATACCGGAAGGACTGTCAAACCCGAGCCGAGGCAAGCGCCCCAGCCAGCTTCCCAGCCAGCGCCGCAACCGATGCAGCAGCCCATGACACAACCGGTGACTCAATCAGTCTCGCAGCCAGTTGTGCAACCAATGCCGGCAAACTGCACCGACTCGGCTACTTGCTGAATTTCTCCGGAGGTCGCCCTCAATCAGGCGACCTTCGACTCTTCCTTCCGCAACATCGGTGACCGCAATTCAGTTGGACTCAGTGGCTCTCCACCGGTACAAATTCCTCAATCAGTACGTTCGCCGGGAAGCTCACCGTAAAGGTGCTGCCCTTGTCCGGCACCGACTCCACGCCGAGAATGGCGCGGTGGCGCAGCAGTACGTGACGCACGATGGCAAGACCCAGGCCGGTGCCTTGCGTCTCGCGCGAGCGGCTCTTGTCGACGCGGTAGAAGCGCTCGGTCAGGCGCGAGATGTGTTCCTGGCTGATGCCGATGCCGTTGTCCTTGACGACGAATTGTGCGCCACCACCCGGCTTGCGCTCCCAGTACAACTTGATGGCGCCGTCTTGCGGGGTGTAGCGCACCGCGTTCGAAACCAGGTTGCTGAAAGCGCTGCGCAGTTCATCGACGTTGCCCTGCAAATCGGGGCCGTCGGCTTCCAGCGTGATCTGGTGCTTGCCTGACGACAGCGCCTTGGCTTCTTCCAGAATGCCTTCCAGCAGCGGCCGTACGTGCACGCGCTCTGAACGCAACGGATAGTCGACCGACTCCAGGCGCGTCAGCGTCAGCATGTCGCCGATCAGGTTCTGCATGCGCTGGCCCTGCTCGGTCATCAGCTTGAGATGCGAGGTGCGCACATCGGTATCGAGGTTCGGTTGCGCCAGTGCGATTTCGAGAAAACCGTTGATCACGGTCAGCGGCGTGCGCAATTCATGCGAGGCGTTGGCGATGAAGTCGCGGCGCATCATGTCGATACGCTCCGATTCGGTGGCATCGTGGGTGACCAGGATCTGGCGGCGGTTTTCGAACGGAATGATCTGCACGATCAGCTTGCGCTCCTGCACACTCAGGATCAGCGGCTGCTCATAGCGGCCGAGGATGATGTAGTCGATGAAGGCGGGGTTGCGGATCAGGTTGGTGACGCGCATGCCCTTGTCGCGCTCCAGTTGCAGGCCCAGGTGCTGCTGCGCCGCCGGATTGCACCATTCAAGGAACAGCACGTCGTCCATGATCACCACGCCGTCCGGCAGCAGGCTCATCGCCTGGCGGAAACGCGCCAGCCATTCGGCCAGCTCGATCTGGTTTTTTTCATCGTCGCGGCGCATGCGGTACAGGCGCGCAAAGATATCGGTCCAGGCGCCCCAACCATCCGGCAGCTTGGCGTGGCTGGGATTGTCGAGCCAACTGCCGAGGCGGAAGAGATAATGCAATTGGGTGAACGCCAGCGCGCCCATGCCGGCCAATGCGACGATCAGCCCGGCGGTGGCGCCGAAGAAAAACCAGACGACGCAAACGCCAATCAGGCAGATCAGGAAGCGCAAGGCCGCCGGAACCCAAAACAGCAGTTGTGGACTCATGTAGTGCTCGTTAGTTACAGGACTGGAACAGGGTCCAGTATAGAGGTCTTTCGGGTTCCCGCGTCTCCTGCGGAACCGCCCCGCTTGTTTTTGTTATTTTGCCGACAGCATGTAGCCGACGCTGCGCACCGTCTTGATCAGGTGCTCGGCTTCACGCAAGGCTTTGCGCAGGCGCAGGACATGGACGTCGACAGTGCGTTCTTCGATGACGACATGGTCGCCCCAGACGCGGTCCAGCAACTGGCTGCGTGAAAACACGCGATCCGGATGCGCCATGAAGAATTTCAGCAGCTTGTACTCGGCGTGACCGATGTCGATCTTGTCGCCGCCAAGCGCCACCGAGCAGCTGGCCGGGTCGAGCGTGACGGGACCGACCGTCATTTCTTCCTGGGCGAACTCCGGGCTCTTGCGACGCAGCAGCGCCTTGATGCGCGCCGTCAGTTCACGCGGCGAGAACGGCTTGGTGATGTAGTCGTCGGCGCCGTTGTCGAGCCCGGCGATCTTGTCCTCTTCCATGCTCTTGGCAGTCAGCATGATCACCGACAACTGCTGCAACTGGCGGTCGCCGCGGATGCGCGACAGCAGATGCAGGCCGCTGCGGTCCGGCAGCATCCAGTCAAGCAGCACCAGCTGCGGCGCGCGGCGCTGGACAAACTCCCACGCTGCGGCCGTGTTGGACACCACGAAACTCGACCACCCCGCCTCCTTGAGCGTGAAGGCAATCAGCTCGGCAATCGAAGGCTCGTCTTCAACGATCAGGATGGTAGTCATGGAATTGCGCTATTTGAATAGGTCAAGGGAAACGCCGGTTCAATCTTCGTCTGACACGGAAATCTGCGCCGAACCGAAATCGGTATGACGAATATCCTTGCCGCCGACAACGTAGATCACGTATTCGCCGATGTTCTTGGCGTGGTCGCCGATACGCTCGATGGCCTTGGCCACCCACAGCGTGTCGATCGAGGCCGAGATCGTGCGCGGATCCTCCATCATGAAGGTCGCAAGGCTGCGCGTGATCGAACGGAAGCCGTGGTCGATGCTGGCGTCCTGGGCAATCAGCGCGGTAGCCTGATCGGTGTCCAGACGGGCGAACGAATCAAGCGCGCTGCGCAGCATTTCCGACGCTTCTTCGGCGATGACGCGCACGGTTTCATAGTGGTTGATCGGGCCGATACCGCGCTTGTGCAGATGGATCGCATTACGGGCGATCTTGGTGGCTTCGTCGCCAACGCGTTCCAGGTCGGTGATGATCTTGATGGTCGCCATCACGGTGCGCAGGTCATTGGCGGTCGGCTGGCGACGCACGATCAGGTGGCTGCAGGCATCGTCCAGTTCGACTTCCAGACGATTGACCGCCTCGTCGTCCTTCATCACGCGTGCGGCCAGCTCAAGATTGCCGTTACGGAAAGCCGAAATCGCATCCTGGAACTGACGTTCCACCATGCCGCCCATGGCCAGCACTTTGGAACGAATGGTTTCCAGATCGGCATCGTATTGCTTGGAAGAGTGATCGCCTGTCATGTCACGTCCTTAAAAAATAATTAAAAAATAACTGACCTCAAGAGGTGCGGCAGAAGCGTAGCGAGCGGCCCGAGGTCTGCGCGAGAAGCGCAGCCGTACTGGGGTACGGCGAGCATCACAGCGCGGACATCGGGCCGCGCAGTAGCTTATGCCGTACCTTATCCAAAACGGCCTGTTATGTAGTCTTGGGTTTCCTTGCGTGCCGGATTCATGAAAATCTGGTCGGTCTCGCCAAATTCCATCAACTCGCCCAGGTACATGTAGGCGGTGTAGTCCGAACAGCGCGCCGCTTGCTGCATGTTGTGCGTGACGATGGCGATGGTGTAGTCCTTTTTCAGTTCGCCGATCAGCTCTTCCACCTTGGCGGTCGAGATCGGGTCCAGCGCAGAAGTCGGTTCATCCAGCAGCAGCACTTCCGGCTTGACCGCGACGCCGCGGGCGATGCACAGGCGTTGTTGCTGACCGCCCGACAGGGACAGACCGCTCTTGTTCAGCTTGTCCTTGACTTCACCCCACAGCGCGGCCTTGTTCAGGGCCCATTCGACGCGCTCGTCCATTTCGCCCTTGGGCAAGTTTTCGTACAGGCGGATGCCGAAGGCGATGTTGTCGTAGACCGACATCGGGAACGGCGTCGGCTTCTGGAACACCATGCCGACCTTGGCGCGCAGCATGTTCAGATCCTGGCCTGGTTCGAGGATGTTGTTGCCGGCGTACATGATCTTGCCTTCGGCGCGTTGACCGGGGTACAGGTCATACATGCGGTTGAAGGTGCGCAGCAGGGTCGACTTGCCGCAGCCCGACGGGCCGATGAAGGCGGTGACCTTGCCTTCGAAGATGTTGAGGTTGATGTTCTTGAGGCCCTGGAAACCGCCGTAGTAGAAATTCAGCTGCGAAATTTCAATGGTCGATTTCTTGTCTGCTGTTGCGGATGTTTGCGTAGTCATAGTATTCACTTGTCGATTCGCTTATCGGTTGTCCGGTATTAACCAGGGACGCGTTGGCTGAACATGGTGCGGGACAGAATATTCAGTGCGAGCACGCTGACGGTGATCAGCAAGGCGCCACCCCATGCAAGTGCTACCCAGTTGTCGTAAGGACTCATGGCGAACTGGTTGATCACCACCGGCAGGTTGGCGATCGGACTGTTCATGTTGGTGCTGAAGAACTGATTGTTGAGCGCGGTGAACAGCAGCGGCGCCGTTTCACCCGAGATACGCGCCACCGCCAGCAGCACGCCGGTCACGACGCCGGCCTTGACGGCGCGCAGGCGCACCATCATCGCCACTTTCCAGCGCGGCGCGCCGAGCGAGAACGCTGCTTCGCGCAGGCTGCTCGGCACCAGTTTCAGCATGTTGTCGGTCGTACGCACGATCACCGGAATCGCAATCAGCGAGATCGCGAAGGTGCCGGCCCAGCCGGAGAAGTGACCGACGTTGGCGACATAGATCGCGTAGACGAACAGACCGATGACGATCGACGGCGCCGACAGCATGATGTCGGTGACGAAACGCGTGGTCTGGGCCAGCTTGCTCTCCTCGCCGTATTCAGCCAGGTAAATGCCGGCCAGGATACCGATCGGCGTGCTGATCAGCGTACCGAGACCGACCATCATGAGGCTGCCGACGATAGGGTTGAGCAGACCGCCGCCATCGCCGCCCGGCGAAGGCGTATTTTGCGTAAGCATGCCGATGTTGAGTGCGCCGAAGCCCTTGATCAACAGCGTCAGCAGGATCCAGGCCAGCACGATCAAGCCGGCGGCCATCGCCAGGAACGAGAACAGCATGCCGATACGATGCTGCAGCAGGCGACGGCGATACACCGGGTTCATCGGCGAGTTCAGCGGTATGGCGGCCTCGTTTTTGTTCGGGCCGGCTTGTGGAGTGACTTGTTGGTTCATTATTTGGCGCCTTCCTTGCGGGTCATGCCCATCAACATCACCTTCGCCACGGCCAGCACGATGAAAGTGATCACGAACAGGATCAGACCGAGTGCGAACAGCGACGACACGTGCAGCTTCGACGACGCTTCTGCGATTTCATTGGCGAGCGTGGAAGCGATGCTATTGCCAGCGGCGAACAGCGACCACGAGAGACGATGCGAATTGCCGATCACGAAAGTGACCGCCATGGTTTCGCCAAGCGCCCGGCCGAGGCCGAGCATGACGCCGCCCACCACACCGGTCTTGGTGTAAGGCAGCACCACCTTGCGTACCACCTCCCAACGCGTACAGCCGAGGCCGTAGGCGGATTCCTTCAGCACGGCCGGCACCACTTCAAACACATCGCGCATCACCGAGGCGATGAACGGAATGATCATGACCGACAGGATCAGGCCGGCGGTCAAAATGCCGATGCCCATGGTCGGCCCCTGGAACAAGGCGCCGATCACGGGCAGTTGGCCGAGCGTGGCTTTCAGGGCCGGCTGGACGTATTCGGCGAACAGCGGCGCAAACACGAACAAACCCCACATGCCGTAGATGATGCTGGGCACGCCGGCCAGCAATTCGACCGCCGTGCCGAGCGGACGACGCAGGCGGCTCGGGCAGATTTCGGTGAGGAACAGGGCGATGCCGAAGCTGACCGGGAACGCGATCAGCAGCGCGATCAGCGACGTCGTCAGCGTACCGACGATGGCGATTGCGGCGCCGTACTGGTCGTTGACCGGGTCCCACTCGACGCGCGTGATGAAGCCGGGGCCGAACTCATGGAAGGCCGGCCAGGCGCCGATGAAGAGGGAAACGATAATCCCGCCGAGCATCACCAGTACCGACAAGGCGAAGATCAGCGTGACTTTATGAAAGAGAAAATCCTGGATGCGCTGCTTGCGCATGGTCGCCAACAGCGCTGCGTGCGCTTGCTGAGCTTGTTGCATGGCGCTATCTGCGGGAGGCTTACCTAAATCGGTGTTCGACATGGTCGTGGCAGAGATGTTTGAGCTCATTATTTTCACCATTTGGTGCGGATTGCGGCGATGGTGAACGCCGCCGCAATCCGCTATACATCATTCAATGCACTACCGAAAACAAGTTCTGACTTATTGAATCTTTCGATCCGTGATTACCAGATTGCCTTGCCGGAGCTGTCTTTGACATTGGCTTTCCAGGAATCTTCAACCAGCTTGACGACTGCGGCCGGCAGCGGCACGTAGTCCAGATCGGCAGCAGCTGTACCGCCATTCTTGTAAGCCCAGTCGAAGAACTTCAGGACTTCCTTGCCCTTGGCGCCGTCGGCAGCTTGCGCCTTGTGCAGCAGGATGAAAGTTGCGCTGCTGATAGGCCAGCTGTTCTTGCCGGCTGCATCAGTGAAGTCAACTGCGAAGCCCGGAGTCTTGGCCCAGTCGGCAGCAGCAGTCGCTGCCTTGAATGTCGCGTCGTCCGGCGACACGAAGGTGCCGTCCTTGTTCTTCAGCTGGGTGTAGTTCAGCTTGTTCTTCTTGACGTAAGCGTATTCGACGTAGCCGATTGCGCCCTTGACCTTTTGCACGTTGGCGGCGACGCCTTCGTTACCCTTGCCGCCCACGCCGACCGGCCATTTCACTGCAGTGCCTGCACCGATCTTCGACTTGAAGTCTGCGTTGGCCTTCGACAGGTAGCTGGTGAACACGAACGATGTGCCCGAACCGTCGGAACGGTAGACCACGGTGATGTCTTCTGCCGGCAGCTTGACGCCTGCGTTCAGGGCAGCGATCTCAGGAGCATTCCACTTGGTGATCTTGCCCGAGTAGATGTCGCCCAGCACTTGGCCGGACAGCTTGACCTGGCCTGGAGTCGTACCGTCCAGGTTGATGACCGGAACTACGCCGCCGACCACTGCCGGGAATTGCGTCAGGCCGTCAGCTTCCAGTTCCGCCTGCGACAGCGGTGCATCGGATGCGCCGAAGTCAACAGTCTTGGCCTTGATTTGCTTGATGCCGCCGCCGGAACCGATGGATTGGTAGTTCAGGCTGTTGCCGGTTGCCGCCTTATACGACTCCGCCCATTTGGCGTAGATCGGGTATGGGAACGATGCGCCTGCGCCGGTGATTTCTGCTGCGTGCACTGCGGCGGAAAACGCGACCGTGCCGCACACTGCCACTGCAACAGATTTAAGAATGTGATTGAACCCCATGTCTTGCTCCTTTGTTTGACGAGATAGTTTGTCGAAGAACCCATTTCATGAATTGCCGTCTTACCTGCATTACCCGACGACCTTCACGAAGAAACCTGCGGAACTGATGGAATGCGTTCCTGGGACGGGGTGAACTTTAACCAGCAAATGTGACGAGTTTATGACCCGCCCTTGTCATGAAAGGAAAAGAAGGCATTGCTTGATCGACAACAAGGAAGCCGCCCCGCAGACGGGGTTAGAATCAGGACTCAGGAGACAATTTCCCGGCAGAAATGCAGATGCATAGGGGACACACCATTTGTGACAAGGCTCCCCGGCCTTGTCATTAACTTGTCATACGCCCGCCCTACACTGCGAAAAATTGCTATGAACACCAATGGGAACGGCGCATGACCAGAAAAGTAAAACCGGACGATAACGCTCACACGGAGATCAATCCGACCGCCATTTACCTCAACCGCGAATTGTCCCAACTGGCGTTCAACCGCCGGGTGCTGGCGCAAGCCGAGAACAAGCAGATTCCGCTGCTCGAGCGTCTGCGCTATCTGTGCATCTGCAGCAGCAACCTCGATGAATTTTTTGAAGTGCGCATCGCCAGCTTGCTGGCCAACCGCATCGAAGGCGAACACATCGACCCGCCCGAACTGAGCGCGGCGCTGGAACGCACCAGCATCGAATGCCACCAGATCGTGGCGCGCCAGTACGAATTGCTGAACAAGGACATCCTGCCGCAGCTGGCGCACAAGGGCATCCACCTGCTGCGCCACGAAGACCGCAACGAGGCGCAGCGCGCCTGGGTCAAGCAGTACTTCGAACATAACGTGCGGCCCCTGCTGACGCCCATCGGCCTCGATCCGGCCCACCCGTTCCCGCAGGTGTTGAACAAGAGTCTGAATTTCATCATCGAGCTGTCCGGCAAGGACGCCTTCGGCCGCGGCACGGCGATCGCCATCGTCAAGGCGCCGCGCGTGCTGCCGCGCGTGATCCGCCTGCCGGACGAACTGTCGGACAAGAAAGGCGTGTCGTTCTGCCTGTTGTCCTCCGTCATCCATGCGCATATTGCGGAATTGTTTACCGGACGCGAAATCACTGCTTATTCGCAATTCCGCGTCACCCGCAACAGCGACCTGTGGGTCGACGAAGAAGAAGTCAAAAACCTGCGCCAGGCCTTACAGACCGAATTGCAAAGCCGCCAGTTCGGTGTCGGCGTGCGTCTCGAAGTCGCCAGCAACTGCCCCGAACACCTTGCGCAATTCCTGCTCGAACAGTTCTCGATCGAACGCAATCGCCTGTACGCCGTCAAGGGTCCGGTGAACCTGGTGCGGTTGTCGGAACTGGTCGACCTGGTGTCGGAGCCGGCGCTGCGCTTCCCGCCGTTTGCGCAGACGCTGCCACCGCATTTGCAGAATGAAAACATCTTCGCCGTGCTGAAGAAACGCGACGTGCTGCTGCATCATCCGTTCCAGTCGTTCCAGCCGGTGGTGGATTTCATCCGCACGGCGGCGCAAGACCCCAACGTGATGGCGATCAAGCAAACGATTTACCGCACCGGCATGAACTCCGACCTGATGGAGGCGCTGATCCACGCCGCCCAGCGCGGCAAGGAAGTCACCGTCATCGTGGAACTGATGGCGCGCTTCGACGAAGAAGCCAACATCAACTGGGCGGTCAAGCTGGAACAGGCCGGCGCGCAAGTCGTCTACGGCGTGGTCGGCCTCAAGACGCACGCCAAGATTGCGCTGGTGATCCGCCGCGAAGACAACGCCCTGCACTTCTACGCCCACCTCGGCACCGGCAACTATCACCCGACCACCACCAAGTTCTATACCGATTTCGGCCTGCTGACCTCACACCGCGAATTGACCGCCGAGGTCAACGAAGTGTTCATCCACCTGACCACGCTGACCAAGCCGCGCACCCTCAATCACTTGTGGCTGGCGCCGTTTTCGCTGCAAAAGGAAATCATCCGGGCCATCCGCAACGAAGCCCAGATCGCCCGTGAAGGACGGCCGGCGCGCATCATCGCCAAGATGAACGCGCTGCTGGACGAGTCGGTCATCCGCGCCTTGTATGCGGCCTCGGCCGACGGCGTCAAGATCGACCTGATCGTACGCGGCGCCTGCGCGCTGCGTCCGGGCGTCGCAGGCCTGTCGGAGAACATCCGCGTGCGCTCGGTAATCGGGCGCTACCTGGAACACTCGCGCATCTATTATTTCCGCAACGACCTGGCGCATGACGTTTACCTGTCGAGCGCCGACTGGATGAACCGCAACCTGTTCCGCCGTATCGAAGTGGCCTTCCCGGTGCTGGACAAGGCACTCAAGAAGCGCGTCATTGCGGAAGGTCTGGATCCTTACCTGAAGGACAACACCAATGCGTGGCACCTGAACTGCGACGGCGTGTATGTGCAGAAGAAGGCGCGCACGCGCCAGGCCGCGTTCAGCGCCCAGGCGTACCTGATGCATACGCTCGGCGTTGCCGCGCCAGGCGAGGAATGAAGCGACCAGTTTTGTTTTTCAGCCGATTACCCGGAGGTGAATCCCCATGGAACTGATCTTATGGCGTCATGCCGAAGCGGAACTCGGCGAACCCGATGAAGGCCGCGCCCTCACCGGCAAGGGACACAAGCAGGCCTGGAAGGTTGCCGACTGGCTCGACCGCAACCTGCCGGAAAGCTGCCGCATCCTGGTCAGCCCGGCCACGCGTACCTTGCAGACCGCAGAAGCATTGGGCCGCAAATTCAAAATCCATCCCGACCTGGCGCCCGACAAGAGTCCGCAGGACCTGCTCGTCGCCGCCAACTGGCCCGACAGCCGCGAACCGGTTCTGATCATCGGGCATCAACCGACGCTGGGCCTGGTGGCCGCGCAACTGATCGGCGGCCAACCGCAGGAATGGTCGATCCGCAAGGCCAACGTGTGGTGGATCGCCCAGCGCGAACGCGGCGACATCACCACTAATTACTTACGTGCAGTGATGGCGCCGGACCTGATTTCCAAATAGGTCAAATAGCTCAAATAAGCCAGATAGGCCAAATAAAAAAGGCTGCTCATCGAGCAGCCTTTTTTTACGACCGACCTGAGCATTCAGGTTGGAACCCATCAGAACTGATCAGAACTCTTCCCAGCTGCCTTCGTCCTGCGGCACGGCAGGACGCTTCGGCGTCGGCGCCAGGGTGGTCTTGCGCGCTGCCGCCGGCTTGATCGCCGGAGCTGCATGCGTTGCGGTCTCGGTTGCCAGTTCCAACGGCGGATTGACGGTCTTCAGCATCGACGGGGTATTCGCGGCCTGCGCAGCGAAGACAGCGTTGTCGATCTTGAAGACACCAACCGCGCGCGCCAACAGATCGGCCTGCTCCTGCAGACTCTCGGCCGCCGCAGCAGCTTGTTCGACCAGCGCCGCATTCTGCTGCGTGATTTCATCGATCTGCGCGATGGCGCCGTTGACTTCGGCAATGCCCGCGCTCTGTTCCTTGCTGGCGGCGGTGATCTCGCCCATGATGTCGGCCACGTGCTTGACCGACGTCACGATCTCGCTCATGGTCACGCCAGCTTCATCGACCAGCTTGCCGCCGGCGTCGACCTTGCTGACCGAGTCGCCGATCAGGGTCTTGATTTCCTTGGCGGCCGAAGCCGAACGTTGCGCCAGGCTGCGAACTTCGGACGCGACCACGGCAAAGCCGCGACCTTGCTCACCGGCGCGCGCGGCTTCAACCGCAGCATTCAACGCGAGAATATTGGTCTGAAACGCGATACCATCGATGACCCCGATGATGTCGACGATCTTGCGCGAGCTTTCCTTGATCGAACCCATGGTCTGCACCACGTCGCCGACCACCTTGCCGCCCTTGACTGCATAGTCGGAGGCCGACATCACCAGCTGGTTGGCCTGGTGTGCATTCTCGGCGTTCTGCTTGACTGTCGAGGTCAGTTGCTCCATCGAGCTGGCGGTTTCTTCCAGGCTGGATGCCTGCGATTCAGTACGGTTCGACAGGTCGGCGTTGCCGGTGGCGATCTCTTGCGACGCCACTGCGATGATGGCCGCACTCTGCTTGATTTCATTGACGGTCGCCGCCAACTTGGTCTGCATCGTATTGAGCGAATGCACCAGCTGGCCCGCTTCGTCGTGGCTCTTTTCTTCCACGGTCTGGGTCAGGTCGCCGCTGGCGATGGTTTCGGTGATCTTGCCGGCGCGTAGCAGCGGCGCCGTGATGGTGCGGGTAATCGACCAGGTGAAGAAGGCGCCCAGCAACAGCGTCACCAGTCCGATCACGATCATGCCGATCTGGCCGCTGCGATAGCTGCTTTGGAAGTCGACATAAGCTGCCGACATGTCTTCCTGCTGATACGCGGCGAGTGCGGCCACGCTGGCCATCCACTTGTCGTAGGACGGCAGGAAATCGCTCTTGAGGAGTTGGGCGGCGTCGAAGTAATTGCCGCCGCCGACCATTTCACGAATTTTCTCGACGATCGGGAACAGCACCTTGCGTTCAGCGGCGGACGCCGTCAGCAGCGTCTTGCCCTTGTCGGTGGAAGTCAGTTTGGTGAGCTGGCCTTCATAGCCCGCATAGGCTTGCAGGATCTTGGCCAGGCGCTGGTTTTCCTGCTGGCCTTCGGCGGCGTCGGTAGGCGTCACCACCTTGCGCAATGCCAGCGCCAAGGCGCTGCCGGATTCGCGCATGCTCATCGCTGCGGTCATGCTGGCGACCTTCTGGTCGATGATGTAGGCGCTGCTGCGTTCCATCTCGGTCATGCGCCACAGGCCGTTGAGCAGGATCGCCGCTGCGCAGAGCAAAACGAGACAGAATCCCAGTGCAAGACGTGCACCAATTTTGATATTTGAAATCATAACGCTCAACTTCCCCTGATAAAAAACTGCCGTCCCTGAAGATGCAAATCGCTGGATATATCCACTACTTGCTGTCGTCGGCAGATCGAACCCGGTTGCACCGGCGCACGGTCTACCTTGTTTCGTCAGCAGGATTCATGCCTGCCTGCATATTTTTTATTGTACGGGTTTCATCCCGATTTTTCTTGGCGTGAAGCAATATTTATTGATCGGGAAAACGCGGTGCGCCAAGGCGAGATATCTCTGCCTCGGCTGCCCCGTATCGTCGTGAATGCCGCGTCTGCGCGCGTGGTCTGTTCCGGCGTTTCATTGTCCTTTGTACTGTGCCGCATCTTAGATAAGCGCCGAAAACAAGGCTAATGCTTTGTGCGCATGCAACTATACCTTTATCGCATAGTTGTCTTAAACGCAATCAGGACGCACGAAAGCGGCGCATCACGCGGGCAAAAATGCATGAAAAAAGCCCGCACGGCGGACCTTGCGAGCTCATTCGTTTTTCCTTGGTCAGCGCAACATGCTGCGCTTGCAACAGCGTTTAGAATTCTTCCCATTCATTGGCGCCGCCGGCTTCCACCGGTTTGGACACCGTTCGCGGCGCAGGCTTGCCGGTGGCTTTCAGCGCCGAGGTTTTTGCCGCTGCCGGCAACTTCGCCGGGGCGGAGGACGAAGGCGGACGCGAGGGCGCCGGCAAGGAAATCACCGGCTTATGCTGCGCTTCCGCGGGCGTGATGCGGAACACGCTGACTGCCTTGGCCAGCACGTCAGCCTGTTCCTGCAAACTCTCGGCGGCAGCAGCGGCCTGCTCCACCAGCGCGGCGTTCTGCTGCGTGATTTCATCCATCTGCGTGATGGCGCGATTGACTTCTTCGATACCGGTGCTCTGCTCCTGGCTGGCCGCCGTGATCTCGCCCATGATGTCGGCAACGTGTTTGACCGAGGTCACGATCTCGCCCATCGTTGCGCCGGCTTCATCGACCAGCTTGCCGCCGGCGTCGACCTTGCCGACCGAGTCGCTGATCAGTTCCTTGATCTCCTTCGCCGCGGACGCCGACCGTTGCGCGAGACTGCGCACTTCCGACGCCACCACGGCGAAGCCGCGTCCCTGCTCGCCGGCGCGCGCCGCTTCCACCGCCGCGTTCAATGCCAGGATGTTGGTCTGGAAAGCGATGCCGTCGATCACGCTGATGATGTCGACGATCTTGCTTGAACTCTCCTTGATCGAACCCATGGTCTGCACCACGTCGCCGACCACCTTGCCACCTTTGACCGCCAGCTCGGAAGCCGAGGTCACCAGCGAATTGGCCTGGCGCGCGTTGTCGGCATTCTGGCGTACGGTGGACGTCAGTTCTTCCATCGAACTGGCGGTTTCCTCCAGGCTCGAGGCCTGCGATTCGGTGCGGCTGGACAAGTCGGCGTTGCCCGTGGCGATTTCTTTCGACGCCACATGAATCACGTCGATGCTGGTGCGTACGTCGCTGACGATGTGCACCAGGCTGCCGGTCATGTCGTTGAGCGCGTGCAGCAGCTGCGCCGACTCATCGCTGCCCGTCACCACTGCACGCGAAGTGAGGTCGCAGGAAGCCACACGCTGCGCCATCGCCACCGATTCCGACATCGGCACGGTGATCGAACGCGACAGCATGTAGCCGACCCAGGCGGCAAACAGGGCCAGCGCGCCGATGCCGCCGAGCAGCCAGATTTCCATGCGGCGCAATTGCGCGGTCTGCTGGCCGAGTGTGTTTTCGAGGCTGCCGATGACTGCGTCGACGACCTTGAACTGGGCGTCAATGGCTTCGGTGAATTTGCCGAAATATTCCTGCGGTGGAAACTCCAGGTTCTCCGTCTTCAGGACCTTTTCATCGGCCAGGGCGATGACGGCGGCAGCCTGCTTCCTGGCGTCGTCCACTGTCGCGCCGAGCACGCTCTTGAGCGAGGCGTTGATCAGGAAGGCTTGCTGGAACAACTGATCGGCTTGCCTCAGGCGCTCGACGGCACCCTGGCGAGGGCTGATGATCGCCAGTTTGTCGTCGGCTGTGGCGACCTTTTTTCCGAGTATGGCGGAACCCCGCGCGCGCATCTTCCCAAGCTCCTCGGTCAACAGCGGAAGCGCCACGAAACCGCCGGTGATCAGCTTCGAACTGTCGAGGTCGGGATCGAGACTGAGCCTGAAGTCGTCGAGGATGAGGTCGTTGATCTCAAACAGCTTCGCGATGTTATCGCTATGTCCGCTGAAACTCTGCGGCCCGGTCACCTGCCCCGCAGCGACGCCGTCGCGCAAGGCATTCCACGCTGTCACGACGGTGGCGAGACTCTGTCCGATTGCCGGATTGCGCGCACCGCCGTCCTTGAGTTGCGTCTGCAGGTTCTGTAGCGCCTGGCCGACTTCCTGCGCCTTGGCCTGCCGTTGCGCGGCGACCGTGGCATTGCCGCCCAACAGGACCGCCGACATGCCGCGATGCTGCTGCATCAGCTGCATGGAACGCAGCAAGGCGCGCGCCGGCACCACGCCTTTCATTTCCAGGGTCTTGTGAGCGATCACGCCTTCTGCGCTGATGATGTACAACGTGGTCGGCACGCCGAACAAGGCGAGACCGATAACGCCAAGCAGAGCGAATTTTTTCCACAGCTGCAATCTGGCAAACAGATTTTTCATGACTCCCCCCAATGATGTTTCCGTAAAGCATCGCCGGCAAATGACTACATCGGACAACAGGACAATGAAGCGGACTTCATCTTGCGCACTTTATGTGTTTTATATGGAAACGGCCGTATTGCAAGCAACTTGACCCGCCAGCCGGTACGCAAAAAACATACCGGACCGCGCCGGTGGGGGCTGCAGGGGAGCATGAGGAAAGGAGATCGTGAAAAGCCCGCTTGTTCGGGCGTATCGAAACAGCAACGCCAGCCCCATGGCGGAGATGGCGTTACTGAGGATCAGCGCATGCCGAGGGGGAAATCCGGAGCGGACTTATCGGGAATCATGCAGGACGGCATCGCCCAACTCCACCGGGGTCGCGCTGCGGGCATAGTGCAGATGCTGCAGAAATTGCTGGGTGGCAGCATCCCACGAATACGTCATTGCATGCGCACGCACGTCGTCGCGCGACAGCTGCATGGCGTCCATGCAGGCGACGTCGAGTTCTTCGTTCAAAGCGCCGGAGAATCCGTTGGCCACGACATCGATCGGTCCCTCGACCGGATACGCCGCGACCGGTACGCCGCAAGCCATGGCTTCGGCCAGCACCAGTCCGAAGGTGTCGGTGCGGCTGGGGAACACGAACACGTCGGCGCAGTTGTAATACGCCGGCAATTCGTCATGGCCTTTGGCACCGAGGAAGCGCACCTCCGGATAACGCTGTTCGAGCTCCTCGCGTTGCGGACCGTCGCCGATCACCCATTTGGAACCGGGCAGATCGAGCTTGAGGAAGGCTTCGATGTTCTTTTCGACGGCGACGCGTCCGACATACAGGAACAGCGGTCGCACGATGCAGGCATGGTCTTCCGCCGCCGGCCTGAAATGCTCGGTGTCGACGCCGCGGCCCCACAGGGCGACGTTGCGGAAACCATTCTTTTCCAACGATTCCTTCATCTTCGGCGTCGGCACCATGATCGCTTTGGACGGACCGTGGAACCAGCGCATCAACCGATAGGTCAGCGCCTTTGGCAACAGCTTGCGTGCGCTCAGGTATTCCGGGAAACGCGTGTGATACGCGGTGGTGAAATCGAGCTTGTTCCTGAGGCAATAGCGGCGTGCCGCCAGACCCATCGGACCTTCAGTGGAGATGTGGATGCAGTCCGGCTTGAAAGCGTCCAGCGCGGCGGCGATCTTGGCATACGGCTTGTAGGCCAGCCGTATTTCGGGATAAGTCGGGCAGGCGAACGTGCGGAAATCGCGCGGTGCCAGCATCAGTACTTCGTGGCCTTTGTTGCGCAGGCATTGTTGCGTTGCCCGCAGAGTGTTGACTACGCCATTGACTTGCGGTTCGCCCGCGTCGCTTACGATGGCAATGCGCATAAATCTTCTACTCCGGCTAATTTCGAACTCTTCTTCAATTGCATGATTTCGCCCCAGGTCACCAGGCGCAATTCGCCGGCTTCATCTTCCACCAAGGCCGACAGGCTTTCCACCCAGTCGCCGTCGTTGCAGTAGGTGATGCCGTTGATGTCGCGGATTTCCGGTTTGTGGATGTGGCCGCAGATGACGCCGTCGAGGCCTTTCTTGGAGGCTTCGGCAGCCAGCGCATCTTCAAACGAGGTGATGTAGTTGACCGCGTTCTTGACCTTGCCCTTGAGGTATTGCGACAGCGACCAGTACGGCAAGCCGGCACGTGCGCGCCAGCTGTTGAACCACTGGTTGAACTTGAGGATCATGGTGTACAGATTGTCGCCGACGTAGGCAAGCCACTTGGCGCAGGCGATGACGCCGTCGAAGCGGTCGCCATGGATCACCAGCATGCGCTTGCCATTCGCCGTGGTGTGCACCAGTTCGTCGCGGATCTTGATGCCGCCGAAGTCGAGGTCGATGAATTGACGGATGACTTCGTCGTGATTGCCCGGCACGAAAATGACATTGGTGCCCTTCTTGGCTTTCTTGAGCACCGTCTGCACCACGTTGTTGTGGCTTTGTTCCCAGTACCAGCGGCGTTTTAGCTGCCAGCCGTCGATGATGTCGCCGACCAGGTACAGCGTCTCGGACTCGGTGGCGCGCAGGAATTCCAGCAGTCGTTGCGCCTGGCATCCCGGCGTGCCGAGATGCACGTCCGAGATCCAGATGGTGCGGAAATGGAGAGGATCGCGTTTCGTTCCCAGAGCGGCGTCTATACCGTTGGCATCCAGAAATTGATCGCGTGATTTCATGCGGCTCTCGATTCTTTCAGGTAATGGCGGGCGTAGCGGCCATCCAGCTTGGCCAACGGCAGCAGCAGGAAGAAATCAGCCGAATGGAAATCAGGATCCCAGGCCGGTTCGCCGCAGACCCATGCGCCGCTGCGCAAGTAGCCGCGCAACAGCGGCGGCACTTGCGGCTGGTGGCCGGCTTCGCGCTCTTCGATCGGGAAGGCGGTGTGCGGCGTGACGCTGTACTCTTGCGGCGCCATGTTGTTTTCACGGAAGGCGTGATACAGCGCCGCCGCATTGTGGCCGCCGTCGGCCAGGCTGACGCTGGCGCAACCCATCAGGTAATCGCAGCGCTCTTTGCGCATGAAGTCGGCGATGCCGGCCCACAGCAGCATGATGACGGCGCCACTGCGGTAATCCGGATGGATGCAGGCGCGGCCGGCTTCGCAGATGACGTTGCGGATATTGTCGAGGCGGCTCAGGTCAAATTCCTGTTCCGAGTAGAACTTGCCCATGCGGCGTGCGGCATGCGGGCTCATCACGCGGTAGGTGCCGACCACGCTCAGGGTCTTGTTGTCGCGCACGATCAGATGGTCGCAGTAGTCGTCGAATTCGTCCTTGTCGAGACCTTCTGCATTGGCCAGCGCGGACAGGTTCATCGTTTCGATGAAGACCTTGTAGCGCAGACGCTGTACTTCGCGAACTTCTTCCGGCGTGGTGGCCAGACTCAGGGACAGTTTGGAAGAACTGGGGTTAGCATCTGCCGGGGTGGAAAGCAGTCTCATGCATCGTCCTTTTTCAGTTGACAACGGTGCAGAGCGTAACTGCCGATTATTTCAGGCCAATGACACCTGAACACAGCATGGCGCGATAGCAACACCAGTGCGGCTGTCAGCCTCCAGCAAGCTTTACAGGGCGACAAGAGTCGGTAAAGAGGTGAACTTTATGCAATCGTTTCCCTCGAACTGGCAAGAGCGAATTACCGCCTCGCTTCACTTCCATCCCCCGCAGAGAAAGACGCCATGACTGAAGACGAAATCCGTCGCAATGCTTTCGCCATGCCCCTCCACAACCCGGCGTTCCCGCGCGGGCCTTATCGCTTCGTCGATCGCGAGTTCCTGATCATCACCTACCGCACCGATCCGGATGCGCTCAGGAAGATCATTCCCGCGCCATTGCAATTCGTCGAGCCGATCGTCAAGTTCGAATTCATCAACATGCCCGACTCAACCGGCTTCGGTCATTATTGCGAGTCGGGACAGGTGATTCCGGTCACGCTCAACGGCGTCGCCGGCGGTTATGTGCACAGCATGTACCTCAACGACCATCCGCCGATTGCGGGCGGACGCGAGCTGTGGGGTTTCCCGAAAAAACTCGGCACGCCCGAGCTGCGGGTGCACACCGACACGCTGGTCGGCACGCTCGACTACAGCGACTTCCGCATCGCCACCGGCACCATGGGATTCAAGCATCGCGCGCTCGATCATGAGGCGGTGGCGAAGACGCTGGGGTCACCCAGTTTCCTGCTGAAGATCATTCCCCACGTCGACGGCACACCGCGCATCTGCGAACTGGTACAGTACAGTCTGTCCGACATCACCATCAAGGGCGCCTGGACCGGTCCCGGCGCGCTCGACCTGCATTCGCATGCACTGGCGCCGATTGCCGACCTGCCGGTGCTGGAAGTCATCTCCGCGGTGCACATCTTGTCTGACCTGACTTTGCCGCTGGGCACGGTCGCTTACGATTATCTTGCTAAATAGTTTTTTAGTATTTTGTTTAATATTTTTGCTTAACAAAAAGGAACGTCATGGTACTCAAAGATAAAGTCGCTCTGATCACAGGCGCAGCCAGCGGTATCGGCAAAGAAATCGCCATCGAATACGCCAAGGCCGGCGCCAAGGTCGTCATTGCCGATCTGGCGCTGGACGCTGCCAAGGCCGCTGCCGACGAGATCAACAAGAGCGGCGGCACCGCAATGGCCGTCGCCATGAACGTGGTCGACGAAGCGCAGGTCGACAAGGGTATCGCCGACGCGGTGGCTGCCTACGGCACGCTCGACATCCTGATCAGCAACGCCGGCATCCAGATCATCGCTCCGATCGTCGACAGCACGCTGGAAAACTGGCGCAAGATGCTGGCGATCCACCTCGACGGCGCCTACCTGACCACCCGCGCCGCAATGCGCGCGATGATCAAGGCCGGCAAGGGTGGCTCGATCATCTACATGGGTTCGGTGCATTCGCACGAAGCCTCGCCGCTGAAGGCGCCGTACGTCACCGCCAAGCACGGCCTGATCGGCCTGGCCAAAGTGGTCGCCAAGGAAGGCGCGAAGGACAAGATCCGCTCGAACGTGATCTGCCCGGGCTTCGTCCGTACGCCGCTGGTGGAAAAGCAGATTCCCGAGCAGGCCAAGGAACTGAATATCAGCGAAGACGACGTGATCAAGAAGGTGATGTTGAAAGATACCGTGGACGGTGAATTCACCACGACGGCGGATGTGGCGCAGACGGCGGTATTCCTCGCGGCGTTTCCTACCAATGCGCTTACCGGGCAGTCGGTGGTGGTTAGCCATGGGTGGTTTATGCAGTAAGCTGATTCGCTTACTGGATGATGAAGAGGCCGCCTTTATTGGCGGCTTTTTTTGTTCTGTTGTTCCGACTAGCCTGCTGTGCGTTGATGAATGTTGTTCTTTCTTCGATCAACCCTTCGCCGGGGGTAGCCCGGCAGCTACTCACTTTTCTTGCTTCGCCAAGAAAAGTAAGCAAAAGAAGGCGACCGCAAGTTCGCAGCCCCTTCGGGGTTCCCGGCGTCGTCAGGCACAAATCGGGAGAGGAAACAAACTCGCTGCGCTCAGACAAGTTTCCCCTCTTTATCCGATTTATGCCTGCCGCCACCGGCTGCTCGCAAGCGGGAATTCCAGACTGGCTCGCTGCGCATCGCCAGGGGACAGAGATAAAGCGACGGTCGTAGTTCTCCGCTACCAATAAAACCAAGAATGAGAATCACGATGCCGAAGGCGAGCCCCCCAAGGCAATGCGAAGCGAGCCGAAAAAAGAATTCCGCTTATGAGTCGCCGTTGGTGACGTGCTCAAATCGGAAAAAGAAGGGAAACTTGTCTGAGCGCAGCGAGTTTGTTTCCCTTCCCGATTTGAGTGCGGCGCCAACGGGAACCCCGCGCAGCGGGGCGGCGAATCGCGGTCGCCTTTCTTTGCTTACTTTCTTTGGCGAAGCAAAGAAAGTGAGTAGCCGCCGGGCTACCCCCGGCAAGCGTTGATCGAAGAAAGAACAGCATCAGAAACGCACAGCAAGCAAGTCGGAACAAAACACAGAGAGAAAAACCTATCCCTCCATCTCCCCCACCCACTCCCCATCCTGCATCTTCGGATAAACCTTCACCAACAAAATCTTCGGCCCCTTCATCTTCTTGACCACAATGTCAAAAGCATGAAACTCGACCTTCTGCCCTTCTTTCGGCACCTCGCCCAGCTTCTCCATGACCAGTCCGCCGACCGAATCGACCGTCTCGTCGTATTCGAGGTCAATGCCCAGCATGTGCTCCAGCGTCACGATAGGCAGACTGCCCTTGCCCAGCAAAGTCCCGTCATCCTGCCGCGTCCACTCATTGGAAGTATGACGAAACTCGTCGCGAATCTCGCCCACCAGCACGCTCAGCAGATTGTCGAGCGTGACGAAGCCCAAGGGTGTCTGCCCCTTGCGGCCGATGATCGCGAAGTGCGGCGAACCGGTGCGGAAGCGGCGCAGCAGCTCTTGCGCCGACAGGCTCGGTGAAATGTATTGGACCGGACGCAGGTACTGGCGCAGGTCGACGATGGCCTTGCCGTCCTGCTGCGCGATGAAGACGTCCTTCAGATGCAGCAGGCCCAGCACCTCCTGCTGCTCGGCATCGAAAAACGGATAGCGGCTGAAACGGTTGCGATAAATGATCTGCATGTTTTCTTCATGCGTATTCGCCGCGCTCAGCGCGACGATCTCGTTGGCCGGACGCATCAGGTCCATCACCTTGAGGTCGCCGAAATCGAGCGACTGCGCCAGCACGCTCCACTCCTGCGGCGTGAACTTGCCGGTCTTGCCGCCGGAGCGCAGGATCAGCTTGAGTTCGTCCGAGGAATAATGCGAATCATGCCCGTGCACGCCGCCCAGGCCGGTAATGCGCAGTACCCAGTTGGCGCTCAGGTTGAGCAGCCAGATCGCCGGATACATGGTCCAGTAAAAGCCGTACAGCGGCATCGCACACCACAGGCCGATGCGCTCCGGGTTGCGGATCGCCATCGACTTCGGCGCCAGCTCGCCGACCACGATATGAAGGAAGGAAATGATCACGAAGGCGAACACGAAGGAGACGCCGTGGATCAGTTCGGGCGAACTCACGCCGAGCAAGGCGAACAAGGGTTCGAGCAGGCTGGCGAAGGCGGGTTCGCCGATCCAGCCGAGGCCCAGCGAGGCCAGCGTGATGCCGAGCTGGCAGGCCGACAGGTAAGCGTCGAGTTGATTATGGACAGTCGCCAGTATGCGTCCGCGCAAACCTTGCGTCTTGACGATGGCTCTGATGCGGGTCTGGCGCAGTTTGACCAGACCGAATTCTGCTGCGACGAAAAAACCGTTCAGCGCGACCAGAAAGAGGGCCGCGACGATCAGCAATATGTTTTCCAACGAGGGTACCTATTGAGTAGTAAAGAAAGTGCGCCTGCCGAAGAACAGCTAACAAAACAGCGCGAAGTCCGACGGGCCGGGCCGCGGAAGCGCAATGAAGAAATCGCAAGCGGGGAAAACTGCGAAGGTTTTGTTAGCTGCTCTTGCATGTTGCTGCAAGCACAAGACGTAATTTACCACGAGACGACGCGCGACAAGAGCTCTTGTCAGGAAACCATGTCAATCCGGCAAAAGAAAAAGCGCCTCAGCGTTTCAGTTCAGGCGCGATGAAACGCAGTCCGAGCACGACATAGCGGCCGCGCGTGTCGGCGCCGAAGGTATTGCCATAGGTGAGGTCGAGTTCGACGTGTTCCGGCACCAGCGCCGCCCGCACGCCGGCCTGGTAGGACGGCTTGCCCTTGTTCTCGCCGAACACTTCGCCGATGAACGAGAGCCGGTCGATCAGCTTCGTCTCATTGCCGAGACCCCAGGTCAGGCGCGTGGTCTGCTCCTTGCCTTTGCGAATCGCGCCCAGGTTGGTGTGCAACAGGAACGCGTCGTCCTTGAACGAGAACGAAGTCAGCAGCTTGGAATAGACATTCCACGAACGCTTGCGCCCATCGTCGCCGCTGTCGGTCTGGCGCACCACGCCGGCCAGCATGCCGACGCCATAGCTGTCCGGCGACATTTCGCGGAACACGGTCTTGCCTTGCAACTGGCTATTGGCCAGGTACATGCCGGTACCGTCGCGCTGCCAGGAATTACCCCACGAGACTTCCAGGTTGCCGGTCAGGTTGCACGACGGATTGAGCCAGCGCTCGGTGCCGTCGCGATTGAATTTGCCCCAGGCTTCGAGCTGGCATTTGTCGGCGCCGAGCACTTGCGCGTCGTCGACATTCATTGCGCCGGCGGCGAACGCCGACTGCATCCCCAGCAATCCGTGGACGGCCACGGCTGCAATGATGATTTGTTTTTTCATGGATTACCCGTCTTCAAAAATCTGACGCAATCAGGAAGACGTTGCGTCCGGCGTGATGCTAGCACCATGCTTCCGGCGCGAGCAATCGGAAAACGAATGCGAGCCGGAGATTTCGAAATACGTGGGCAGAATAACCACAAAGACATGCGCTGGTCACACTGTCCATACACGGAAGTGCGACCAGCACGTCGAAGAAATACTGAATTGAGAGTGCTTATCGTTTACGAGCAACGATTGCCCTGCGGCACCCGCTCAGCGCTTGCGCGGACGCGCCGGATCCGGCAAACCGCACTTGAGAAACTCGCCGCGACCGATGGCGCCCTGCGGCTCCTTGCCGTCATACACCACCTCGCCGCGCGACAGCGTGGTCACCGGCCAGCCGGTCACCGCCACGCCTTCATATGGCGTGTAGTCGACGTTGTGATGCAGGTCGGCATTGGCGATCACGACTTCCTTGTGCGGATCCCAGATGGCGATGTCGGCATCGCCGCCGATGGCGATGGTGCCCTTCTGCGGATACAAGCCATACATCTTGGCCGGGTCGGTCGCCGTCAGTGCGACGAAGCGGTTGAGGTCGATGCGGCCCTTGCCGACGCCCTCCGAGAACAGCAAGGGCAGACGCGTCTCCAGTCCCGGCGTGCCGTTCGGGATATAGCGGAACGGCACTTCCTTCCCACCCGGCATCTTGCCCTTGGGATCGGCGTAGCGGAACGGCGCATGGTCCGACGAGAACACCGTGAACAAGCCGTTGGCCAGGCCGTCCCAGATGTGCTGCTGGTTTTCCTTGTCGCGCGGCGGCGGGCTGCAGATGCATTTGGCGCCGTGATAGCCCTCCTGATCGAGATCGTCGGCAGTCAGCATGAAATACTGCGGGCAAGTCTCGGCATAGATGCGCAGGCCGTGACCATGCGCCCAGCGGATCTGCTCGATGGCTTCCTTGCCCGAGACGTGCACAATCAGGATCGGCACGTCGACCAGTTCGGACAGCGCGATCGCACGATGCGTCGCTTCGCGCTCGACCAGCATCGGCCGTGAGGTCGCGTGATACTTGGGCGCGGTCAATCCGGCGTCTTCCAGTTGCTCGGTGAGCCACGCAATGCAGTCGGCGTTTTCGGCATGGATCATCACCATGGCGCCTTCACGCCGCGCGATGGCCAGCACGTCGATGATCTGACGATCATTCAATTTGAGATCGTCATAGGTCATGTAGATCTTGAACGAGGTATAGCCTTCGCTGATCAGTTGCGGCAACTCTTCCTTCAGGACCTTTTCGGTCGGGTCGCTGACGATCATGTGAAAGGCGTAGTCGATCACGGCCTTGCCTTCGGCGCGGCGATGGTAATCCTCCACTGCCGCACGCAACGACTGGCCCTTGGCTTGTGCCGCAAACGGAATCACCGTCGTGGTGCCGCCGCATGCCGCCGAGATCGTGCCGCTGCGAAAATCGTCGGCCATCTCCAGCCCCTCTTCCATTGGCTGGTCGAGATGGCAATGACTGTCGACGCCGCCCGGCAGCACCAGCTTGCCGGCGGCATCGATTTCTTTCTTGCCGGGCGCAAGATTACGCCCCAGCGCCACAACCTTGCCGCCGACGACGCCGACATCGCATTGCATGATGTCGGATGCGGTGGCGACGGTGCCGTTGCGGATTACCAGATCAAAGTCTTCCATGTTCGGCTCCGCCCTAAACAACATCGCGGAACAAACTGCCCCAATTGCGGATGCGCGACGGGTCTGACCCGGCCTGTTTGAGCGACTTCCACACCACGGTGGAGATAGTGTCGTAGATCGGGATGCCGACTTCGCGTTCCAGCTCTTCGACCAGCGGCGCGCCGCGCAGGTTGGTGCAGAAGATGGTGATGGCCTGCGGCTTTTCCTTGGCGACCTCGCGCACCATGGCGCGCAGCTCGTCGGCGCCGACTTCGGAGAAAGAGAAATTGTCCTGCTTCCGCAGATGACGCTCGGCGATGCATTCCATGCCGGATGCCGCATAGTTCTTGATGATCGCCGCCTGCACGTCGTCCAGGTAAGGCGTCACCAGGCCGAAGCGCTTGACGCCGGTGATGTCGAAAATCTCATTCAATGCCAGCACCGAGGTGCAGGCCGGAATGCCGGTCGCTTCGGTGATGCGCTTGCACAGGCGTTCGTCGGCGTCGAAACCGAGCCAGCCCGACGAGGTGCCGTTCCAGCCTATGCTTTGCACCTTGGCGTGCGACAGCAGTTCGGCCGCACGCAGGATTTCGCTGTCGTCGAATTGCGCCAGCGCCTGGTTCGACAGGGCGATCTCGGTCACGCGGAAGCGGCCGAAGTGCGCGCTGGCTTCCGGGATGTCGGCGATCATTGCGGTGGTGACCGGCTCCAGCGTGGTGTTGGAGGACGGCGTCAGCATGCCGAGCAGAGTACGTTGAGTCATGATGATTTCCTTGAAATTCTATGCGGCGATTTTGACTGCGTCGGCATGGGCGAGCGCGGATTCTTCTCGGATCAGGCTCAGCACATGGCGTTTGTATTGGTTGAACTCGGCGCTCGTGGTGTCGCGCGGCCGCGCCAGGTCGATGTCGATGAGGTCGCGGATGCGGCCAGGGCGATGCGTCATGACGGCCACCTTGGTCGCCAGCACCAGCGCTTCATCGACGCTGTGCGTGACGAACACGATCGTACCCTCATAACGCTGCCACAGCGTGACCAGCTCTTCCTGCATTTCCATCTTGGTCTGCGCATCGAGCGCAGCGAACGGCTCGTCCATCAGGATCACCGACGGATTCTGCAACAGCGCGCGGGCGATGCCGACACGCTGCGCCATGCCGCCCGATAGCTCGGCCGGGAAGTGATTTTCAAAGCCCTTGAGCTTCACCGTTTCGATAAATGGCTGAGCGGCGGCGCGGCGTTCGGCGGCGCTCTTGCCTTGCAGCTTGAGCGAGAACGCGATGTTGTCCCACACCGGCAGCCACGGCATCAGGTTGGCCTGCTGGAACACCATGCCGCGGTCGGCGCCGGGAGCGCTGATCGGCTTGCCGTCCACGATCACGCTGCCCGAGGTCGGATGCTCGAAGCCGGCGATCATGTTCAGCAGCGTCGACTTGCCGCAACCGGACGGGCCGAGCAGGCAGAGGAATTCCTTCTTCTCCAGGCTCAGCGTGACGTTGTCGATGGCGAGCATGTCGGTGCCGCGCTTCTTGTCCTTGAAGACCTTGACGATATTGTTCAGTTCGATGAATGCCATGTTGTTCTCCTTGCTCAGTCTTATGCCTTGCCCTGCACCGTCGCCACGTGCTGCCAGCGCAGTACCGAATTCATGATCAGTTTCAGGATCAGGTCGGCCAGGTAGCCGAGCAAACCGATGCTGATCATGGCCGCGATCACCAGGTCGTAGCGCAGGAAGTAATACGAATCCCACAGCGCGTAACCGAGACCGCTCTTGACCGCCACCATCTCCGCCGTCACCGTCAGCATCCAGGCGCTGCCGATGCCGATGCGCAGACCCGCGAAGATGCTCGGCATCGCCGCCGGCAGGATCACGAAACGCAGCAACTGGCTCTGGTTAGCGCCGGCCATCGCCGCCGCGCGCAGCAGGTTGCGGTCGGAGGTTTTGACGCCGTGCACGGTGTTCATCAGGATGGGAAAGAACGCGCCCAGGAACACCAGGAAAATCGCCGGCTTGTTGGCAATGCCGAACCAGATGATCGCCAGCGGAATCCACGACACCGGCGGAATCGGCCGCAGCATCTGCACGGTCGGCTCGATGGCTTTCTCCACCCAGCGCCACCAGCCGATCGCCACGCCCAGCGCAATGCCGGAAATCGCCGCGATCAGATAGCCGGCCGTGACCCGCATGCAGCTGGCCATGGCGTCGAAGATCCAGCGGCCGCTGCTGTCCTGGGCTGCTTCGCTATAACCGAAGATCCAGTCCATCCAGGTCGCGAACACCCGCGACGGCGCCGGCAGCAAGGAAGCAGGGATCGCTCCCGAACGGGAAAACGCTTCCCAGAACAACACCAGAAAAATCGGTACGGCGAACCGCCACTTCGCCTCCGACAAGGAGCGCATCAAACCATTCATTGTGATCACCTGCTTTCTATCCGGTTAAACCAGCCTTGCGCCTGAATCAATAGCCCAGTTCGGACTTGGGCTTCTTGGTGACTTCCATCAGGAAGCTGTAGTCCATGTTCTTGTCGATCTGCGCCGAGACGTCGGTGGAGATGTACTTGAGGTCTTTCATCATCGCGCCGATGGCTTGCGTCTGCGCGCGGTACATCTTGAAGTCGGGATAGGAGTTCTTCAGCGCTTCGGTGGCGACGGTCTTGTCCAGACCGGTGCCCTTGACGATGCTGGCAACCCAGGCGCCCTTGTCCTTTTGCAGGTTGTCCACCAGGCGCACCACGGCGGCGACGGTTTCCTTCACTTCGGCCGGATGTTCCTTGATCACGTCCGAGCGCGTCACGATCAGGTTGGTCAGGCGGCCGGCGGCCTGCTTGTAGGGAAATGCAAAATGCTTGCCGACCCCGGTCATGCGGATTTGCGAAGCGAACGGTTCGACCGAGCAGATCAGCTCGACCTCACCGCGCTGCAGGGCTGCGGCGTGGTCGGACGGATTCGGGATGTTGACGAACTGCACGTCCTTGCTCGGATTGATGCCGTTCAGGGCCAGCTCGCCGCGCATGTGCAGGTCCTGCGCATTGCCGCGCGAAGCTGCGATGCGGAACGGTTTGCCCTGCGCCTTGTAGTCGGCGATCAGCTTCTTCAGGCCGGCCCAGTCGTCGGACGCCAGCGCCATGTCCTTGCCGACCAGCATTTCGGAGCCGCCGTTGACCTGGCCCGACACCGCCACCAGGTCGAAGCCCTTGTCGAGGCCGCTGACGAAGGACAGGTAAGTCACCTGGGCGATGTCCACGCTCTTGGACACCAGTGCGGTCAGTGCGTCGCTGCCGGCGGTGAAGTTGATGCCTTCGATGTCGACGTTTTTCGCCAGTTCAGGCACTAAGGCCATCGACATGCAGTGCGCACACTTGGCGTAGGCCAGCTTGAACTTCGGCTTGGCCTGGGCTTGGGCTGCGCCGGCGAAAGCCAGGCTGAAGGCCAGCCCGGCGGCCACGACGGCGGCGCGCATGACGGACGAACGCGGCAGGCTTTTTTGTGCGCCGGATACTTGATAGTGCATGGTGACTCTCCCGTAAGTAACTCAAAGATGGAACTCATCGAAGCAATGAGCATGGACCGCAATTAAGATTGTGACAATTTAAAATACCGATTGCGACAAACAATGCAATACCTGTGCCAGGACAGTTTCAATTGAATTTCAGAGTGAAGTAGCCTTTATTCACCGCATGGAAGCAGGAAATAAAATCCAGGCTGGTGCAAAACGGGAGAAATCGAACCAAACCGGTGCGACAAATTATTTTATAAATGTCGGGAAAGTTTTTATTAATTGTGACAATATACCCCCACAAAATACATCGCCTCAGGACAATGCAATGACCAGCACCACCAACACCGCCGCCATCAGACCCGGCCGCAAGAAGACCGCAAGCAAACTGAACAAGAGCGCGGACAACAGCCCCCTGCCCGCCCAAGCCGTGAGCGCGCGGCCGATGGCCGGCGACGTCATCTATGAGCGCATCCTCACTTCGATCATGGAGCATCGCCTCACGCCGGGCACCAAGCTGGTGGAAGAAAAGCTGGCCGGCATCTTCAACGTCAACCGTACGCGCGTGCGCGAAGTGCTGGCGCGGCTGAGCCACGAAGGACTGATCACCACGATCCCGAATCGCGGTGCCTTCATCGCCAGCCCGACGCCGAGCGAAGCGCGCGCAATCTTTTCGGCGCGCCGCCTGATCGAGCCGGCGCTGCTGCGCCATTTGTGCGAACACACCCGGCCCGACCATATCGCCCAACTGCGCGCCCACGTCGCGCTGGAGGCGCAGGCGCGCGAAGCCAACGACCGCCGCGCCATCATCCGGCTGTCGGGCGAGTTCCACATCCGCATCGCCGACATGGTCGAGAACCCGGTCATGAGCAAGATGATGCGCGAGCTGGCGTCTCTGACCTGCCTGATCATCGTGCTGTACGACTCTCCTACCGTGCCGGCGTGTACCCATGACGAGCACGGCGACATCATCGACGCCATCGCCGCCGGCAAGGTCGAGAAAGCAGTGGCGGCGATGATCGAGCATCTGAATCACATCGAAGCGGTTCTCGACATGTCGACGCCGCCGGCCGAAGACGACGACCTGGAAGCGGTGCTGAGCGCGATGTAATTCCGGCGATTTTTATGGTGCGTTTATCCGCGCAGCATAAAGTTTTATAAGAATTAGACGCCGCATTTCTTATCTTGTAGCCCACATCAACCTGATTTGTGGAGTACAAGAAAATGACATCCCGATTTGCGCCGTTCCGTTTCGTTTCCATCGCCGTGGCGGCAACTGCCCTGCTGCACGTGCTGCCCGCCGCCGCGGCAGAGAATGGCGACGCAACTGCAACTGCAACTGCACCTGCTTTCACCTCCACCGCGAACATCGGCCTCTACAGCCAATACGTTTTCCGCGGTCTGACCCAGACCAATGAAAAGCCTGCCGTGCAAGGCGGCTTCGACCTCTCGCACGAGAGCGGCCTGTACGCCGGCATCTGGGCGTCCAACATCAGCTGGATCAGCGACGCCACGCCCGGCGCATCGGCCAGCCTGGAAGCCGACATCTACGGCGGCTTCAAATATGGCTTCAACGACACCCTGACCGGCGACATCGGCTTCCTCCATTACGCCTATCCGGGCAGCTTCCCCAACGGCTTCACCAAGGCCGACACCAATGAGCTGTATCTCGGCCTTGACGCCAAGTGGATCACGCTGCGTTATTCCTACGCCGTCGGCAACACGTTCGGCAGCGCCGACACGCGCGGCTCCAGCTACATCGACCTGGGACTGACGCACGAGCTGGTCGCCGGCATCAACGGCGTTGCGCATGTCGGCCATCAGCGCTATACCGGCCCGAACTCCTCCAACCTGTCGTACACCGACTGGAAGCTGGGCCTGAACCGCGACTTCTCCGGCTACGTGCTGGCGGCCTACTACACCGGCACCAACGCCAAGGACGCCGGCTACACGGTCAAGGGCAAGAACCTCGGCCGCGACCAGCTGGTGCTGTCGGTGTCGCGCACCTTCTGAGGCTGACATGGACGGGAAAATTTCAACGGCCTTGGGCGTATTGCTCTTAAGTTCAGCGCTGCTGCCCGCCGCGCATGCGGTGGTGCCGTACCGCTCGCCGGAAGACTACGGCCCGTCCATCGAAGCAAGGAAGCAATTGCCGGCATGCCGGCGCGCCGCCATGGAAGTCATGGCCGGCGCCGGCAAGATTGAGAGTGAAAGTTTCGTGCAGCGCAACGAGGCAGAGTATTTCCGCTTCGTCATGCGCAACGGCAGCAAGGAAGTGCTGATCATCTGCGACGGCCATGCCGGCACGATCCGCCGCCAGATCGATATCTGGGGGGATCTTTAGGTTTGTTCAGCGACCATAGCTTCGTCATGCGGTAGCTTGAAAAAGGCAATCGACCTGCTCAGCTTCTCGGCCTGCGCGCTCATCTCTTCGGCGGTCGCCGCCAGTTGCTCCGACCCGGCTGCATTCTGCTGCACCGTCATGCTCAGTTGCACCACGGCGGAATTGATCTGGCTGACGCCGGCCGACTGCTCGGTGCAGGAATGGGAAATCTCTTGCACCAGTTCCGATGCGCGGCGAATTTCCGGCACCAGGTTTTCCAGCAGACGGCTGGCTTGTTCGGCCAGCGCGACGCTGGTTCCCGCAACGTCGCCGATTTCCTGCGCCGCATCCTGGCTGCGTTCGGCCAGCTTCCGGATCTCCGCCGACACCACCGCAAAGCCGCGGCTCTGGCCGCCGCTGCTGGCCGCTTCGATCGCTGCGTTAAGCGACAACAGATTGGTTTGATAAGCAATGTCGTCGATCACTTCCACCATCTTTGCGATGCGCTTCATGGCCGAAACGGTCGACAACACCGCATTGCCGCCATCGCCGGCGCCGTCGGCGGTTTTGCCCGCGAGCGCATCGGTGACGCGTGCATTGGCGGCATTGCGCGAAATCGACGTCGACATTTCTTCCAGCGAGGCGCTGGTCATCTCGATGCCGGCGGCCTGTTCACTGGCGCCCTGCGACAAGGCTTGCGCAGTACTGCTGATCTCGCGCGAGGCATCGGCCAGCACGCCGGCGCCTTCCGATACGTCGGCCACCACCGCCGACAAGGTGTCGACCATATCCTTCATGTGAAACACCAAGCTGAAATCGTCATTGCGCGCGACCTCGATGCACTGCGTGAAATCGCCCTGCGCCACCTTGCTCAACACCTCGATCACATCGGCCGGCTCGCCGCCCAGCTGGCGCACCAGGCTGCGGCAGATCAGCCAGCCCGACAACGCCGCCAGCAAGGCGATCAGCAGCACGCCGCCGGTCAGTTGGTCGCGTTGCCGCTCCTGTGCAGCGATGCGGTCGGCGATCATTTTCTGCAGGCGGTCGGACGCCAGGAAGGCGGTGCGATATTGCTGATCGACTGCAACGCTCATCGCGTCGTAGTAGGCGGCCGGCGTCATCGTCAAGGTGTCGGCGGCAGCGATCTCATCGCGCGACAGGTTCAGCGAACTGCGGCTGGCGACGGTCGACGCCTCCGAGCTGGCGCCGAGTTCCGCCTTCAGCGCCGGCACGGCGCCATAGACTTTTTCGAAATAGCGCAGTGAGGTGCGTCCGTGCTGGCGCGTGCCGGCAATCAGGCTGTGCAGGTTCACGCGCGCATCATCGTCGATCTGGCCGGCGATCAGGTAGCGCACGCCGGCGCCGCGCACCTGGCCCAGGTATTCAGCCAGTTGCGGCAAGTCGAAATACACCGCATGCACGAGGTAGTACACGCCCGGATCGGAATCCAGGCTGAGGTGATAGCGGTCGGCGATTTTTTCGCTGAGCAGCAGCAGGCTCAGGCATAGCTGGCTGTGACGCTCGAAACTGTCGGACAAGGTTACACCGCGCCGGCTCACGGCTTTGGACAGGTCGTCCCATTCCGTACGGATTTTCTGCAGCAGCGCCGCTTCAGCAGGACTGCCGGCTTGCAGAGACTGCGCCAGCGCGTCCATCGCGAGCGTGCCCAGGCGCGTGCTTTCACCGAGCTGATCAACCATTTGGCCGGAAGTGAGGAAGGCCGTCGACAAACCGCGATGGCTCTGCACCAGCTGCAGCGCCTTGAGCGTTTTGACACCGGGCTCAAGGCCTCTCTGTTCGAGGCGCGACACAGCGATGCTTTTGTCAGCGCCATCCACATACAGATAAAGCGGCGGCCCCACCAGCAATACTCCCAATACGCCCAACAACCCCATGCGTTGCCACAGCTTGAAACGCTGCAAGAACCGCGTCATGAAACCCTCCCGTTTTTTTATTAGCGGGACAGTCTATCAAATCAGGAGGAATCGGGAGCGTGCGAGCCGAATCAGTGTAAATCAGGGTAATTTTGCGTCACTGAAAACAGCGGTATCAGGCCGGTTCAGCGTTGACGATGCGATAGCCGACGCCGATTTCGGTGACGATGTGCTTGGGCTGTGCCGGGTCGTCTTCCAGCTTCTGGCGCAGGCGCTGCATGTAGATGCGCAGGTAGTGATGATCTTCGGTATGCGACGGTCCCCATCCCGCCGCCAGCAAGGTGCGGTGCGTGATCACGCGGCCGGCGTCGCGCAGCAGCGTGGCGATCAGGCGATGTTCGATCTGGGTCAGGTGCACCGCCTCGCCGCCTTTGCTGGCCGTGCGCGCCGGCAGGTCGATCAGCAGATCGCCGAGACGAAAACGTCCGGTCGCCGCGCTGGCCTGGCTGCGCCGGCGCAACTGGGCACGGATGCGCGCCAGCAATTCCGGCACGCCGAAGGGCTTGGTCAGGTAATCGTCGGCGCCGGCATCGAGAGCGGCGACTTTTTCCGCCTCTTGCGTACGTGCCGACAGGATCACGATCGGCACGTCACTCCACGAGCGGATGTCGGCGATGACCTGCTTGCCGTCCTGGTCGGGCAGGCCGAGATCGACGATGACCAGATCCGGTTTGCGGGTGCCCGCTTCCACCATGCCTTCACGCGCGGTGCGCGCCTCGTGCACGATGAAGCCTTCCTGTTCAAGCGCGCTACGCACCAGCTTGCGGATGTGGGCGTCGTCCTCGACGAACACGATATTGCCTGCGTGATCCAACATGATCGTTATTCCTCTTCCGGCAGGGCCGGAGGTTTGTCCAAAGGCAAAGTGAAGCAGACGCGCGCGCCGCGACCGCCGTCGCCGGGCAGCGCGCGTATCGCACCACCGTGGGCATCAATAATCGCGCGGCAAATCGCCAATCCAAGGCCGACCCCTGGCGTGCTTGATTCCGTATCGCCGCGTGTGAATTTTTCAAACGCGCGCTCTTCCATCCCTTGCGGGAAGCCCGGACCGCGGTCGATCACGCTGATTTCCATCATGCCTGCATTGGCTCTTGCATCGACCATGATGATCTCGCCGGCCGGTGCGTACTTGACGGCGTTCTCGATCAGATTGGCGAACACGCGCTCGATCAGCACCGCGTCGAAACGCACCAGCGGCAAGTCGGCCGGCAGATGCGTCTCCACGCGGCGTTCGCCGAGCGTCTTGTTGAGCAGGCGCAAGGCGGTGCCGACCACTTCTTCGATCGAATTCCATTGGCGGTTGAGCGTAATGCCGCCCGATTGCAGGCGCGCCATGTCGAGCAGGTTTTCCACCAGTCCCGACATGCGTTGCGATTGCTCGCTGATGGTGACGGCCATCTCGCGCTCGTCGGCGCCCAGCGACGGCTGCCGCGCCAGCGCTTCGGCGCTGCCCACCAGCGAGGTCAGGGGCGTACGCAGGTCATGCGAGATGGCCGACAGCAGTGAATTGCGCAGGCGCTCCGACTCCATCGTCACCAGCGCATCCTGCGCCACCTCGGCGTAGTGCAGGCGCTCGATCGCCATGGCGATCTGCGAGCAGAAGATTTCCAGCATTTGCCGATTCTCCGGCAAGGCCAGCTGAAGCGGATCTTCGGCCACGAACGCCAGCACGCCGCGCGTGCGCATGGTCGCGTTCAGCGGCAGGTACAGCGCCTGCGCCGCCGGCAAGGTGGCGGTGCCGCGCCCCGCCGCCTGGTCGTTGTCGTAGACCCATTGCGCCACGCCCAGGTCGACATCTTGCAGGGCATGGGCGTCGTGTTCTTCCGGCGCGGCCACGCGCACGTTTTCGCCGCTGTCGGGCAAACAGAACGCCGTCTTGGCGCCGAACACCGCGCCCAGGTGGCGGCGGCCGATTTCCAGGATCTGCTCCAGCGTCAGCACCGCCGCCAGTTCCTTGCCGAGCATGTACAAGTTGCCGGCGCGCGCCTCGCGCAACATGGCGACGTTGGCCTGATGCCGCATGCGCGAGGCCAATGAACTGATGAACAGCGACACCGCCAGCATCACCAGCAGGGTAATCAGATATTGCGCGTCCGAGACGCTGATGGAAAAGCGCGGCGCCACGAAAAAGAAATCGAACGCCAGCACGCTCATGATCGACGCCAGTGCCGACGCCGAGCGCCCGTAGCGCACCGCGACGATCATCACGCCGACCAGGTACAGCATGATCACGTTGGCCGGATGCAGGTAGGCGATCAGCCACCACGCCAGCCCCGTGGTCACGGCGCAGCTGACGGTGGCCCACAGATAGCCGCGGCGGCGGCGCAGACGGCCGCTGTCGTCGCGTGCTTCTTCCACCGGAGGCCTGACGCTGTCGTCGCGCTTCGATTCCACCGGACGCGCCACGGTATAGACGTCGATGTCCTGTCCGTTTGCGGCGATGCGTTCGGCCAGATTCTTGCGCCACCATCGTTTCCACTGCGTCCAGCCGCCGCCGTGCGACTGGCCGATCACCAGCTTGCCTGCATTGCGGCTGCGCGCGAACTGCACCAGCGCCTGCGCCACGTCTTCGCCGGTGATGCTGGCGGTTTCCGCGCCCAATGATTGCGCCAGCTTGAGGTTCTTCAATATGCGTTCGCGCCCGGCCAGCGTCACCCGCGGCCAGCTCGGCGCATCCACGTGCACCGCCAGCCAGTCTGCCTGCAGCTTGGCCGCCAGCCGTGCGGCGGCGCGCACCAGTTTGTCTTCGTCGGCGCGCGCACCGATGGCCACCACGATGCGTTCCTTGGTTTGCCACAGCTGGACGATGGAACGATCGGCGCGGTACTCGCGCATGTCGGCGTCGACGCGATCGGCGGTGCGGCGCAGGGCGATTTCGCGCAGCGCCAGCAGATTGCCCTTGCGGAAAAAATTACGCCCGGCTTTCTCGGCCTGTTGCGGCAGGTAGACCTTGCCTTCCTTGAGGCGCTGCAGCAGTTCGTCGGGCGGCAAGTCCACCAGCGTGACGTCGTCGGCCTCGTCAAAGACATGGTCGGGAATCGTCTCGTGCACACGGATGCCGGTGATCTGGCCGACCACGTCGTTGAGGCTTTCGATGTGCTGGACGTTGACGGTGGTGTAGACATGGATGCCGGCGTGCAGCAGCTCTTCGATGTCTTGCCAGCGTTTGGCGTGGCGCGAGCCGGGGACATTCGAATGCGCCAGTTCGTCGACCAGGATGAAGGTCGGTTTGCGTTCGAGCGCGGCGTCGAGGTCGAATTCGTACAGCGTGCGGTCGCGGTATTGGGTGCTGCGCAGGGGCAGGCGTTCGATCCCTTCGAGCATGGCTTCGGTATCGGCGCGGCCGTGGGTTTCGACGATGCCGGCGAGGACTTGCTCGCCTTGTTCCTGCAGGTTTCTGGCGGCGGCCAGCATGGCGTAGGTTTTGCCCACGCCGGCGGAAGAGCCGAAGAAGATCTTGAGCCGGCCGCGCGCCTGACGGTCTTCGTCGCGCATGACGCGGTCGAGGAGGTCGTCGGGGTTGGGGCGGGTGGGCATGGTGGGGGTATTGTAGATGGAAATGGGCTTTTTTAGCGGGTTGGGTTCGTGTGGTCGTGTGCTGTGTTTTGTTCCGACTGGCCTTTGCCTGTAGCTGATTCTGTTTTCTCTTCGATCAACCCTTGCCGGGGGTAGCCCGGCAGCTACTCACTTTTCTTGTCTCGCCAAGAAAAGTAAGCCAAAGAAGGCGACCGCGATTCGCCGCCCCGCTGCGCGGGG